>JBAQXX010000117.1:0-55091 GCA_049299735.1 Methanothrix sp.
ATACAGGTTGTATGCACGTTATCTCGCTGGCTTCTGAAGAAAAGGACCGATTCGTAGGCAGTCTGCAGGACAAAGAAGGCGAAGAAGCGAGACAGGCCGAAATTGATCGACAGGCAAAGAAGCATAAAGAGACACATCCGCCTGAGCAAAAGAAAAGACTGAGAAAATGGCTGAGGATCTAATCGAACGTCTTGGATAGTAATACTTGCCGTATCTGATAGAGCCCACAAATGCCATTTAATTCAGATGTTTTGATAGGCAATTTGAAATAGATCAAAAAAGTGATTGTGCGAGCGACTATTTACACGCACGGCAGCCAATCAACACTGATTGCGCCGCATGTGGAGTTTCCCCAGAGCTGAATGAACTTCTCTATAGAGAAAACGCCGGTCAGGTCCTCAACAGATCTGCCGTACTCGGCATGGCGGCCCTTGAGCTGCACATCAGCGAGCGGGTCGCGGGAGATCCAGCCGATGTGGGCAACGCCGATGACGTTGCTGTTCAGGTTGGCTTCTAAAACCCCAGTACAACATGGATTGTCCAGCTTGCAACCACCAGGCATAGGTATATCGCCGCAATATGTCGGATATGATAGAGTTTTGATCTCGGTCGTCTTTTGCAGGTGTTCTGCATGAGTGTACATCTCGGTCAGAACAGCCCCTATTCGATAGTTCTGAACGCAGAGCTTCTCGATCCACTTTTGATCATAGGTGCCGGTCTGATAGGAAACGGGCATGTACTCGAATTCTGCCTCTTTTGTAAAGTTAATGTAATCCTTTCGAATATTATAATCAACCCAATATCCTATGCTAATTACATAGGTTGGGAAACAACCTGTATCGATCTGCCGTTCTCCCTCCAGCTCCGTCTTCTCAGTGATGACATTTCCGGAGCCGGATTCCTTTTCTACCAGCTTTTGGCCGTTAAAGCCCGTCTGGGTAGAGATGATCATCTCTACATTCTTGTAGCCGACACCATTGACGGATGCCTTTTCGTACATGTAGTTGGCAGCCTCAGCCATCCCGATTAGCGCAATTGCTAATACTGCCAAAATCAACAATCTCTTCGTTTCATTCCCTCCTCAACTGATGACAAGATGGTAATATGTTATCATATTTGAACGTTATGAATTGAACATTTCTCAGAACATAGCAGCATGCGGAGTTTTCTGTATACTATAATTGCCGAAAGCCCGATAAATCCCATATCATCTGTACTGTCGCGTATCTCCATGACAGTGATTTAGGGGGCTAAAGCTAGGCTAGGTCACACTATCGACGGGCGCGACAAATAAGAGAATCTACAATGTGATTCGCAAAGGCTATTCAGAAGGTCCTTGAGAGTGGCCCCATCCTCCAGCTCCACACGCGAATCTTTTTCCAGAATATTATTCAAAAAAGAAAAAAGTATGATCCTCACCTGCATACGCTCACCAGCCGGCTGACTCCGTCGCTTGTTATCATGCCGATCACCTTTTGGTTTGCATCTACCACGGGCAAAGCCGAGATGTTGTGCTCATTCATGCTCTTGGCAGCTCGCTCGACCCCGTCTTCCTGGGCGGATATGACCACATTGCGGGTCATTATCTCTTCCAGCAGAGTGTACTTCAAGGCCACTGCCTTGGATACATCCCATGCAGTGACAATCCCCGCCAGCTTTCCGTCCTCGTCTGTCACCGGCAGGTGAGTTACGCCTTCGGTCATCATGATCCTCGCTGCCTCCTCCACACTGGAGCCCTGCCTGATGGTTACTACATCCTTGATCATCACATCCCCTACGGATCTTCTGGAGAGAAAATTCTGAATGGTATAGTTCATCTGCCCGGATTCCAGGAGAAATGCATCATGCCCGTAGTTTGATCTGATCACGCAGTGCCGCACATCGATATCATTGGCACTGAGAGCATCGGCGATCTCTTTGCACTGGTAAGACGGAAAGAGCCAGTCGGAGCTTATGGATATGACCAGGAACTTTGCCCCCACATCCTTGAAGGCCTCAGCTAATGAGAGTTTGCCGCTTTTCGTCAGATCGAAGTAATCAACGGCCTTGGTTATGTAGAGATATGAATTGGCATCGAAGCGTTTCACAAATGCATCGCCGTGGTACCTCAGGTAGCTCTCCACCTGAAAGTCGAATGAAGCTAAGTCGAAGCTAAAATCCGTCTTGCCCTGCAGCCGCCTGCCGAACTTCTGGTGCATGGACTCATCGGAAAGGTATGTGATGGTTCCAATCATCCTGGCCAGAGATAGACCGCTGGCGGGTGGAGTCCGACCGTAGTAGTTGCCATCTTCCCAGTCTGGGTCTGAAGTTATCGCTCTGCGGCCCACTTCATTGAATGCGATCTGCTGGGGCGAGGAGTAGGCACTGGTGGCTATGGGCACGGCCAGGCGCACCATCTCCGGATAGGATACACACCATTGCAAAACCTGCATTCCGCCAAATGACCCGCCGATGACAGCGAATAGCTTATCGACACCCAAATGGTCCAGGAGCTTCTTTTGGACATCCACCATATCCTTCACAGTGATGAACGGAAAGTCCAGGCCGTAAGGTTTTCCAGTCTTGGGATTTAGAGAGGAAGGGCCGGTAGTGCCCTTGCATCCTCCCAGAACATTGGAGCAAATCACAAAAAAATTATCGGTATCCAGGGCTTTCCCCGGACCGATAATAATGTCCCACCAGCCTGGCTTCTCATTGCCTTTATGCCAGCCACCGGCATGAGCATCTCCGGAGAGGGCATGACAGATAAGGATGGCATTGCTCTTTTCTTTATTCAGCTTGCCATAAGTCTCGTAGGCCACCGTGGCTCGGGCGAGCCGGCCGCCGTGCTCCAGAACTATCTCTTCCGCAATAGAGTAGCATTGTGTCTCGACCAGGCCCGCGGACTCCCGTTTCATAGCACCGCCTTGGCCAGAGCCTGATCGAGATCTGCAATGATGTCCTCGACGTCCTCGATGCCCACAGATACACGGATGAAGTCGGCTGTAACTCCCGTAGCCTCCTGCTCGGCAGGGGTCAGCTGCTGGTGCGTGGTGGATGCGGGATGGATGACCAGACTCTTGGAGTCGCCGATGTTAGCCAGGTGGCTGAGCAGGTTCAAGGACTCAATGAACTTCTTGGCTGCGGGAAGGCCGCCCTTGATGCCGAACCCGAGGATAGCGTTGTACTTGCCCTTCAGATACTTCACAGCCAGAACATGGCTGGGATGCTCCTCTAGGCCGGGATAATTGACCCAGGACACGGCAGGATGGCTTTTTAAAAACCGGGCCACCTTCAGTGCATTCTCAGAGTGTCTCTCCTGGCGCAGGGCAAGGGTCTCCACACCCTGCAGGAAGAGGAAGGAATTGAATGGACTTATTGTCGGCCCTAGATCACGCAGGAGCTGAACTCTCGCCTTGAAGACGAAAGCTACATTTCCAAGCCCCGGGAAGTTTCCAAATGTATCCCAGTACTTAAGGCCGTGATAGCTCGGATCAGGTTCTGTAAATTCTGGAAACTTTCCATTGGACCAGTTGAATTTTCCTGAGTCGACGATGATGCCGCCAATGGAGTTTCCGTGGCCGTTTATGAATTTCGTGGCCGAATCCACAATTATGTCCGCGCCGTAGTCGATAGGTCTAACTATGCCGATTCCCACTGTGTTGTCCACCACAAAGGGGATGCCTGCATTGTGAGCAATTTCGGCGATCCTCTCGAAGTCCGGCACATCCAGCTTGGGGTTGCCGATGGTCTCGGCATAGATGGCCCGCGTTTTGGAGTTGATGGCCTTCAAAAACTCCTCCGGCCGGGTGGAATCTACGAATATTACCTTTCTCCCAAGCTTCGGGAAGGTGTAATGGAATAGCTCATAAGTTCCGCCGTAGAGATTATTGCCGGATACTATCTCATCGCCGACCTGGGTTATGGTAAGAAGCGCGATTGAGATCGCGGCCTGGCCGGATGCCACTGCCAGAGCACCGCTGCCACCTTCGAGAGCTGCTATTCGTTTCTCGAAGACGTCGCTGGTTGGGTTCATGATCCTGGTGTAGATGTTGCCCAGTTCTTTGAGGGCAAAGAGATTGGCTGCGTGCTCTGTACTCTTAAAGACGTAGGAAGCGGTCTGATAGATGGGTACAACCCTCGATCCAGTGGCAGGATCCGGTGACTCCTGGCCAGCATGAACCGCTAGAGTGCTTAGTCCGAATTTTTTTTCGCTCATTTGAATCCTCTCTAATTTACACTAAATTGATTGGGTTTGCTAATATTCACACCATACTTGCTCGCTATATCCAGGAATGTGTCTGCTGTATACTTAATCTGGTCCCAGGTGAGACCATACGTGTTCAGCTTCCAGGTGCGCGTAGCACCGGCAAACTCGCCGATGACTCCCCTCTCTTTCAGCTCATCACTGAAGAAAAAGCCCCGTCTCTTATGCGTCTTGGCAATCACATCAAAGCTTCCCGTAGTGTCCACCTTGGTCAGAGTATGCCTTCGCGGCCACTCGCTCAGAACCTTTGAGTCCTGGACGCGCAAGAACTGCTCCAGGAGGTAATTCGATTTCCTGACCTCTTCGTCCCACTGAATTGTCCTCGCCTGGACACGGGGGAAGGAGGCGATCATCGAGAGAAGGGTTGCACCCATTAATGTGCATCCCATGTTCTCCACCTCCTTTATGCCGAATTTCCTTTGGGTCAGATCTCCGATCATCTGCGTTGTCCGAAAGACCCTGGGAGCCCATTCATCCGTCGTTGCCAGCACGCCGGAAGGAGCCACAGAGGCCATGCTCTTATGACCTGATCCGATGATGAAATCGGCCCCAATCTTCTTGCCGTCAACGGGCATCACTCCCACGGTATAGGCTCCATTATACAGAAACGGAATGCCGTACTCTTTGGCAACCTTGGCTATGCCGCAGACGTCGTGCTCATTGGCAAACTGATAGTCAAAGTGATCTATCATAATCAGTGCCGGAAGCTTTCCGGTTTCCCTCTTAACGTCCTCTATCTTCAAAGCGGTCGAATCTGCCGTAACTATGTGATTCTCGTTTAAAGTGACCTCTCTGACAATTCCTCCGGCAACCTCGACAGCAAGAAACTCAGTGTAATGTGCCAGAGAAGAGACAATCACGCTGTCACCTTTCTCCACAATGGACTGAGTTACGGCCTGAAATCCACGGCGTGCACCTGGGACGACCCGAGCCTGATCCATGTTCAGGAACTTGGCCAGGTCCAGGTGGAACTCCTCAATGGGTGGCCGAGTGATTTTGTCGAGGCGAAAGGGCTTTCGGCAGTAGTCGCAGGTAGAGTAGCCATCTCCATAAGATATGATGGCCTTGCGAGCCTCGGGCGTAAGCCTGCCCGCTGCCTGGATGGGATGGATGTTTATGAATTCCTCTTCTCGAGTCCTGGGTTCGAGCTTTCCCACACTGATGCAGGCGGATTTGCCTTCGCCCTTCTCCAAATCGGAGATGATGCTCTTAATCCTCGTAACAGTGTTCGAGAACTCCTCTTGCTCTTTCTCATCAAAACCAGCAGGTAGTGACTGCCTGAAGATCTCTCTGATATCCTCCAGGGCAAAGAGTGCCTCATATGTTTTCTGAATCTGTAGACTTTTTCTGGATTTGCTCACCATTTTCGGCCTCCAAAAGCCAAGGTCCAAAGTCAAACCCGGCCGGCAATGCATAGCCGCCAAACGCTGCCTTGGGATAATATGCGTCCCGTTGGAACATATTAAAGGAAGCGTTAGCTTGCGATTTGCGTCTCTTTATGGTGCACATTGGCCCGCACTCGCGGGCTAGCTCAGTTCACGATTGTGAATAACGCCTTGACAATTGTTAAACCATATAAAGTTATTCTCCTGTTGTTCCTTTAAATTGCTGGCAAGTTTGACCCTTGAGAACAGGCCTGTCAAAACCATGCGGCTAACTTATTTAAGATTTGAGATTGAGGCAAAAATAGCCTTGAGCAAGACTGTTCACCCTCGAGCTTGCTCAAGAAGTTTTCTTTAAATATGACCTAATTCAGGTAAGATTGTCGTAGAAGCTGGTATCAAAGAGATCCTCCTCGGCCAGATTCTTTTTGATATTTTTCATCTCAAAGTTTTCTGCAACGTAAGACAGTGTGGATGGTATTTCTGCATGAGGATCGCTTATCCACTTGCCGTCCCAGGTTCGCAGGGATTGCTTTACCTGATCTATGTCTTGGCCTGTCTTCTCGGCATAGATCTCTGCAGCTTCATCCGGATGCTCGTTAATGTACTTGGTAGCGTTCCTGTGAATCAGTATTATCTGCTTGACCATCTCTGGATTGTCTCGGATCAGCTTTCCGCTGACCACCAGGCTGCAGCAAGCATGATTGGGCCACATTTCTCCGGAAGCAACAACTCGATATCCTGAATCGATCCAGGCGGGAACGTTCCTATAGTCAATCCTTTCCCGGTGTGGTAAGCCACCAAGTCCACAATCCATATATGATAACAATCGTTAATGCAAAGCCTGCTAACTAAGGAAAAGAGATGTTTGGGTTGGATATATTAATTCTATTGCAGATCGCGGTGATTCTGGCCTTTGCCCTTGTCTTCGGCGGCTTGATTAAGAGATTGCATCAGCCTCCTGTCCTGGGGGAGATTCTTGGCGGCATAATCCTGGGTCCAACCATACTCGGCGCCGCGGCGCCAGCGATGCAGTCCGAGCTTTTTCCTCCCTTTGGAGAACCATCCAGGACACTTCATGCCGTTGCTTATCTGGGATTGATAGCGTTCGTGTTCATCGCAGGCCTGGAGCTGGACCTGACTTGCATAAGGCGCCGGGGCAGGAGCACTATGATAACCAGTGTCTCTAGCGTCATCCTTCCTTTTGCTTTGGGCTATGCAATGGTTGTTCTGGCGCCCCGGCTTTGGAGCATACCGCTTGAAGACCAGGGCATCTTTGCTCTATTCATGGGAACTGCTCTATCCATATCCGCCCTCCCGGTAATCGCCAGGATTCTTATGGATCTCGATCTCTTGAAGACTGAACTGGGGGGAATAATTATGGGCGCTGCAACCATAAACGACATAGTTGGCTGGTCTATTTTTGCTTTGATTCTCAGCAGCATGAAGACGAACAATAGCCTTGGTCTGAATCTGGGACTCACTGCCGGAGTCCTGGTCGTGACCATCGGCATACTTTATCTTGCCGAGAAGAATCGAGCCTGGCAAAAGTCACCTCTTGGAGGTGGAATCATAGATCTCATTGCTTTTAGCATGCTGGCAGCGTCAATTGCATCAGAGTTCGTGGGAGCGCACGGCATATTCGCAGCATTCCTGGCAGGTGTGATTCTCTCTCTAAGACACTCTAGAAGAGATCTCATCTTGAAGAAGGCCTATCTTCCGGTTATGGTCATATTGGCACCGATCTATTTCGTATCGATCGGGCTTAAAACCAATTTTGCGACATACTTTGATCTGGCCATAGTCCTGCTGATATTTTCCGTTGCCTGCATCGGCAAGATACTTGGGACTGGGCTTGGAGCCGTGATTGGAGGGATGACAGAACGAAAGGCATTGGCGGTCGGCTTCGGACTAAATGCACGGGGCGCGATGGAGATAGTGCTGGCAACGGCAGCTCTTGATTATGGACTGATCGAAGGGCACATTTTTGTGGCTCTGGTGATCATGGCATTGACGACGACGGCGATCTGCGGCCTGGCCCTTCCCCGGCTGATGAATACGAGGCCGCTAAGCGGAAAGGCCTGGGAGCCGATACCTTTGCACGAACAAATCGGAAGCTATAATTATTGTGAAAATTAAACAATAACAATGGCAGAAGACTTATTCATAGCTCTCTCAATCCTCTGGGGCTGGCAGATAGACAGGATCGTGCCGGATAGGTTTGACTTGGTAGGCGGTGCAATCGCCCTGATATGGGTGTAGTAATCATCATGTACTGGCCGCGGGCGTGAACTGAAGGCAATCTGCGCGCACATTATGCATTCAAAAGAGAAAATGGAGTTGCTGGCCGATGATGAAATTGGACGAGGATATCGAGATGTACGGAAGAATGGCAGTGGCCCTGAATATGCTGGAAGGCTGCCAGGAGTTTGCAGCAATCATCCCTGAGGTAAGGACCAATTTGGCTTTCGCCCGCGCCAATGCTAAGACCCGATACGAGGTTTTGGCTGTAGATGGCCGCATAACAGTGGTGAACGGCTTGCCACATGCGGCGGGCAAGCCCAGATTTGGAGCCTCTAGCCACATGGCGCGCTTGATCATAGAGATAAGAAAGGTCGAACCTGCCATTCGAGCGGGAGTGGACTTTGCTAATGATCCCAGGTTGGCTCTATGGCTGGAAAATTACTGCAAAACCAAAGGCTGGATCTTCAGCGCGATCGATAGAAGCAACGAGCCCGAAGGGATTAAGAAAGCAGAAGGCGCAAGCATGCCCTGGAAGGTGGCCGAGGCGGTAAGAGCTGCGGGTGGCTGCGTGCCCAAGATCTTCTACGAGACTGGAGCCGTCGGCAAGGAGCCGGTATCTGTTCTCGTGGGCAGAGATCCCATTGAGGTAGCGGAACAGGTCTGCGAAATAGCGAGGATCTATCATGGATAAGACGAAAATTGGAAAGATTGACCTGGACACATTCCAGTCCTTTCTTCTGCAACGTCTGGGAAAGAAGGATCCCACTGTTTTGGTGCCGCCCCTAACAGGCGTGGATGCCGCCGTGATCGACCTGGGGCACGATCAGGTGTTAGTGATTGCAGAAGACCCAATTCTTGCCATACCGGGACAACCATGGGAGATGTTTGGCTGGTACACGGTACATATTGGAGCCAGCGATGTGGCAGTAATGGGCGTCAAGCCGAGATATCTGACCTATTCCCTTTTGATGCCTCCGGAGACAAGTGATGAGGACTTCAAGACCATAGTAAATTCCATTCACAAAGCTGCTTTGGAGCTTGATATTGCCATCGTTGGCGGACACACAGGATACTATCCGGGATTCGCCGCGCCGACGATAGGAGGAGTGACCGTCTTCGCTGTGGCAGAGCGAGGAAAATACATAACCCCTGGTGGAGCGAGGTCTGGAGATGATGTGCTCCTCACCAAAGGTCCGGCCATTGAGACCGCAGGTTTGCTGGCAGTGCTGAGGGAGAAGGAGCTGCTGAAGAAATACCCTGCATCGATGGTGAATAGGGCCAAGGCGCTCTGCAAGCAGATGACTGTTGTCAAGGACGCATCATTGGCAATGGAATGTGGAGGTGTTTGCGCCATGCATGATGCAACCGAAGGCGGCGTTATCGGCGGGCTATTCGAGATCGCCAACGCCAGCGGTGTGGGCATGGAAATAGATGAATCTCTGTTTATCTATCCGGCTGAGATAAAAATGATCTGTGACGCATTCCAGATTGATCCCGTGGCAGCGATCGCAGAAGGCTCTCTCTTGATCACAGCCCGCCCTGAGAGTTCTGCAGATATATTGAGCAGGCTTAAGGCCGCAGGCATAGAGGCATCAGTAATAGGAAATGTAAAATCCGATCCCAGGATAAGAACTATGAAACGGCTTAATGGTGAAGTCATACCCCTGCAAATACCCATGCAGGATCCCTTCTGGCCGGTATTCTTTGAAAGCGTTAAATTGAGAACTAATTAAGTACATTGACTGCGCCCTGGCCTTCATGTCGGCGCTGCGGAAGATGAGAGCAAGCAAAATGAAGAGCATCTTGGGCTCATTTTTTTGAAATGCAGCACTTTGTGACTTCTGCCACCCCAATCCAACCGGGCAGTTTCATACCTCCGCCAGGATAACCACGTAGTTCTTGCCATAGACTTTGGCGCACTTTGGGCAGGTCGTGTAGAAAAGGTACGTCTTCTCCCAAACACATACGATTGTGCGATACTTGACCAGATATTCATTATTGCCCGCTCTTCAAAAGTATCAAAGGTATTTCTTAGCCTTCGATAAGATAATTGCCATGCAGTCATGTGGCCTGAGTCTCCGGGTATTGTGGCCTATTTCTTGAGAAGTCCTCTTGAGCAAAGGAGTGAAATAGCTTGCGCTATTAAAGTGCATCCAGTTTCTCTGGTGGATAGACCCACCCAAAGGCCAGGATAACAGGAAGCTCTCTGGCAGGGTCTGTAACCTGATCGGGCATTCGGACCAGTGTAGGGATGTCAACTCTGTAAGATAGCAGGAGGCGCAAGGTTTCCTTGTGGATGCGTTTAGGTGAATGGGATGGATGGCAAGAAACGAATTATTGAAGGATGCTGTATCCGATGCACTAATTTAAATATCAAAAATATAATAAAATTAATATTTGAGGCACAACAATGAAGCAGGAAAACATTTCTTCTGAAGATCTATTATTTGATCCTAATAATTTTCGTTTTCAAGACGAAAAGAACTTTATTTATGCCAACAAAGAGCGTTATCACGAAGAATCGGTTCAAATTCGAGCGTATCAGCGTCTAAAGAAAGATGAAAGCCTTATAGCTTTAAAAAAATCGATTTTGGAAAGCGGATACATTCCTATAGAACGATTAGTTGTCAAGTTTCACGAAAAAAGTTCCAAATATATTGTAATAGAAGGCAATCGTAGGCTGGCAGCAGTAAAATGGATCATTGAGGATCATTTAGCAGGCCTGGAGATAAGAGATGAATTATTGGAATCATTTAAAAAATTGCCAGTTGTCATAGTTGAGGATGCTGGAAACGAAGATAAAATATTTCAATACTCACTTATGGGAATCAGGCATGTTTCAAGCATAAAGCAATGGGGCGGCTATCAAAGAGCTAAACTAGTCTCAGAAATGAAAGATAGTTCCAAGTTGGAGCTTTCAGAAATCGCCGATCGTCTTGGCTTGACAGCCAAGGAAGTAAATCGCAGATATAGAGCATTCAAAGCATTGGAACAAATGATGGACGATGAAGAATACAGCTCATCTGCAGAACCAACAATGTACCCGCTCTTCCATGAAGCAGTATCTTTATCTGCTGTTAAACAATGGCTCATATGGGATGATGATGAATACAAATTTTTGAATGAAGAAGATCTTCGCCAATTTTATGGTCTTTTGACTCCATCAACAGAAGAGGAAAGCGAAGAAGAAAGAAGTCCAAAGATTTCAACTTATTCTCAAGTACGTAGCCTCCGTGACATATTACCAAGACCTGAGGCAAAGAGGCTTCTTCTGGATCCATCGAGCACATTTGAAGAAGCGATGGCAATAGCTCAGCAAGAGACTCTTTCTCGCAAATGGGCCACGAACGTACTACATGCAATAAGCTCCTTAGAGAGGATGGGCGTACAAGAGCTTAAAAGTCTGAATGAAGGTGATATCGGGATGCTGAAAACTCTTTCTGAGAGGGTCAAAGAGCGGCTCGTTGATTATGAGTCTCTTAGAGGACCTGAATTGAAACCTTAATTTATATTCTTAGGAATCAATCATGAGAATGGGTCCCTTTACTATATCCCAATTGATTCTCAGCGAAATCAAATTGGATTCAAGACCATCACCCATAAAAGACCTTGCGACAAAAATCATTATTGAGCAAAGATGGGAGACGAAAAAAGAAATCGCGATGGAACATGCAGAAAAATGGGAAAGCAAGATAATTTCAAATTTAAGGATTGAAATAAATAAATTATTATCGATGGGTAGGCCTCCGAGAATAGCTTTCAATTCGTCATCAGAATACATGGTACAAGGAGCATGTTTTGTAGAACCTGTTGATTCAATCGAAATAAGGGAACGCAAGAATAGAAGGGCACAATCAGATCTATATTATGATATATTTAATTATATAAATCCAAAGCAATTCGAAAAATTATGTGGAAAATTGATAGGACTCATTGGAGTCGAAGAACCGCATATAACACGAAGCGTATCAGATGATGGGATTGACTTTTATGGGTATTTATCTCTAGGTAGCATATTCTTTCCTAAAGATCTAACGCCTACAATTCAGAAGCAACTTACAATCTGGCTAATTGGGCAAGCAAAGCATTATAAAATCTCTCAATCAGGAACTCAGGAAATTAGAGATCTCGCAGGGGCGGTTATGTTAGGTAGATCTCAAGTTTTTGGCAGTTCTGAATCGCCGTTTCCTTATTTGAAAACTCGAGTAGGAGATCCCGTATTTAGTATGTTAATTACAACTGGAACTCTAAGTGCTAATGCATGGAAACTGCTACAACAATCCGGGATTATTGGCATGGATGGAGAAATGGTGGCCGCCTTTCTCGCAGATAGAAGCGCAGCACAATTGGATGAAGGAAATTTTGATAGAGGTTCCTTTTTTAAGTGGATAGAAGAATAGCTGCGGGTAATGGCATCGGATGGAGACAAAATTGAGCTCATAATGACGCCATAAAATATGATTTTATAGTTTATTACATAGGGAGCGCGGAGGGTCACGAATACCCCAACCTTCAGGTTGGGGATGAAGTGAACCCTCGCCCGGTTTTCATATTTTTTTAGATTTGATTAACAAGGACTCTCTGGGAATCGAAAACAGAGTTACGATAATTCTGATCAAGGGGATCTGGTCAACGAAAGCTCGACGATTTCGGGATTCCATAAAACCGAGCGTGAGGGCGTGCGGCCCGAAGCATACCCCATCCCTTTAGGATGGGGTGGGCGCACGCAGTTTGATTTTTATCAATTCATATTTCTAGAAGAACAATGAGAATGAGAAAAATGATTATCGTTGCAGGAATGCAATATAGCTTGAGCAAGATTCGACAGCCCGCTTTTCCCCTCATCTTTTGCCGCAATCCAAACCTTCATTACCCCTCTCCCACCGTCCATCACAGTTTAGAGGCTCCAGATGACCGTGCCTACACCAAGCATCGACTACGCCGCCCTGAAGTCAGGCGGCATCATCATGCAGAAGGACGGTGATTTCTTCGCCATCCGCCTGCGATTACCGGGAGGATGTGTCTCAGCCGACCTTCTCCCCATAATCGACGAGGTGGCCAGGAGGCAGGCGTCTTCGGAGTGCTGCCCGGCATCATCGGCACAATCCAGGCCTCTGAGGCTCTGAAGTATATCCTGGGAATCGGCGAGCTACTGGCTGGTAGATTGCTCTGCTTCAATGCCCTGGATATGAGTTTCTTTGAGGCTGGGGCTGATAAACGAATGGATTGCGCCGTCTGTGGAGAGCAGCCCCGGATTACGAAGATCGAGCAGAAGAACTACCTGGAAAACAGGAAGGAAGAATGCGGGCTATGACCGAAAAGCTTGATCTGAGGAGCGAGGTCTGCCCTTACACCTTTGTCAAGACCAAACTTCGGCTGGAGGATCTGGACCGCGGCTAGGGTCTCATGCCAGTGGTCCGGTTTTCACTGCGGTCTCTCCGAGGCTCGAAAAGAAGCTGTTGTCTCTCGTTTGCAATTCAGGCCCGTCCATGCCCTCTCCCGGGCCCAGCTTCGACTGGAGGAAGTTTATAGCATCGAGGAGCGCCGCCTTGAAGCCTTCGGCGTATCCGGTTGCATAGCCTGCAGCATAGCCGGCGCTGTAATCTCCTCCAATCACATCGGAAGAGGATTCTTGTTCTGTCTGGCGTTCAAAGGGAGGCAGGTCGGCGTCTTGTGCTTGTGAGGTATTTTCGCCGGATAGCATGACTGGGCTGTCCATTCGTTCTACAGTTTCCCGCTTCGAATGCGCAGCTACTGCAGTTGCATCAAATACGAGCAGTACAATCACCGCGACTATAAGCAGTAGCATTTTGACTTTTTTCATTCTATTAAGCTCCTTTATTGCATACTTCTATACCTGTAATAATCGTAATGCTTATTGTAAATAGTTATTGGTTATAATTATTCTCATATGTTTTTTAATAATAAGAGCATATCCGAATTGCCGCTATAAGGAGCTTTATCTTTTCCTAGAAGGGTAGGGGTGTATGCCAAGATGAGCAGGGACGGGATCATCTGTCCCATTCATTTACTGTTCGACTGGCCACTGCAAAAATGCGGCGGTTCATGGCAATTCATAAAGAAGAGGTTGACTTATGGGAAAGATCTACGAAGATCTAACCAAGACCATTGGCAATACGCCTCTGGTAAGATTGAACAGAATAGCCAAGGGCCTGGATGCTACTGTGCTTGTAAAGCTGGAATCATTCAATCCCCTGAGCAGCGTCAAGGATAGAATCGGCGTTTCCATGATTGAGGCCGCAGAAAAGGCGGGTCACATTAAGGAGAATACCATCATCCTCGAGCCGACCAGCGGTAATACCGGAATTGCTCTGGCTTTTGTCAGTGCTGCCAAGGGCTACAAGCTGGTGCTGGTCATGCCTGAGACGATGTCGATAGAGCGGCGCAAGCTTCTCAAGGCTCTGGGCGCGGACCTGGTTCTAACCCCTGGAAGCCAGGGAATGAATGGAGCCGTGAATACTGCAGAGGAGATGCTGGCCAAAGATCCTCGCTACTACTTCATTCCCCAGCAGTTTAGAAATCCGTCCAACCCGGAGGTCCATCGCAAGACCACCGCCGAGGAGATCTGGCGGGACACGAACGGAAAGGTCGACTTCGTTGTGGCAGGAGTGGGCACCGGCGGAACCATAACAGGAATCTCTGAGGTCATAAAGTCCAGGAAGCCGGGATTTAAGGCTGTGGCAGTCGAGCCTTCCGCTTCGCCGGTTCTCTCCGGAGGCAAACCGGGACCGCATAAAATCCAGGGATTGTCGCCGGGATTCATTCCCGATGTTCTCAAGCTCGACCTGGTTGATGAGATAATTAAAGTGGAGTACGAGGATGCCGTAAAGACCGCTCGGCGGCTGGCGAGAGAAGAAGGCATCCTGGTCGGCATCTCCTCAGGAGCCGCCGCCTGGGCTGGGCTGCAGCTGGCAGGAAGGCCGGAGAACAAGGGCAAACAGATTGTGGTAATTCTCCCCGACACGGGAGAGCGCTACCTGAGCACCGAGCTCTTCGAGTTTTAGAGGTGACCGGAATATGAGTATCAGAGAAGACATCCGGACCGTCTTTGCCAAGGACCCCGCTGCCAAGTCTACCCTAGAGGTAATCACCTGCTATCCGGGGCTGCATGCCATCTGGATGCACCGGATCTCTCACTTCCTCTGGACTCATAAGTTCTTTTTTTCCGCAAGGCTCAGCTCCCACATCGGACGGTTCCTGACCGGAGTGGAGATTCACCCCGGCGCAAAGATCGGTAAGCGTTTCTTCATCGACCATGGCATGGGCGTGGTCATAGGCGAGACGGCCGAGGTGGGAGATGATGTGCTGATGTACATGGGTACGGTCCTGGGCGGCACAAGCCTGGACAAAGTCAAGCGCCATCCCACTATCGAGGACCGCGTGGTCATCGGGGCCGGGTCAATCATTCTCGGGCCGATAACGGTGGGAAAAGGTGCGAAGATCGGTGCCGGATCTGTGGTGGTTCGATCTGTGCCAGCGGGAGCGACAGTAGTGGGCGTGCCGGGAAGAATCGCCGAGCCCGAGTGCCCTGCAACTGGAACGGACCTCAACTATGCTAATCTGCCTGATCCCATGCTGCGCGTCGTCAGCAGGCTCTTGGACCGTCAGAACCGTCTGGAGGAGCGGCTGCGCTCTCTGCAAAAGGCCATGCCCGGGCCGGAGGCGGAGAGGCTCATGGTCCAGATGGAGCGGGAAGAGGAGATTCGAGAGGCTTTGCGGGACGTGCTCGATCCCGAGGTGGGCATTGATATCGTGGACCTGGGCCTGATCAAGGATATAATCATTCGTGGCGATGATACCGTGGAGGTGGACATGGTGCTGACCTCTCAGGTTTGCCCCATGGTCAGCCACCTCACCGAACAGGTCCGACGCCGCGTGGAAGGCCTGCATAGCATCCGGCAGGTTGAGGTTAAGGTCCTCGATGAGCCCTGGAACTGGGACCACTTCGTCCGGCAGCAGAAAGCGAGGATTTAGATATGGCTGCCGTCGCAGAACGGTTTGTTCCCTGATCTTCCGCACCTGCAAAGGGTGACTCGGTTTCTGATCTCATACAGTTTGCCGTCGGCGGATTCGAGAGGAATGCCTCCTCGCACCCAGAGCGGCCCGTGTTCATCTCTTGGCGGGTATTCGATAACGACAATGGACTTCTCCAATTCAGGCTCAATTGTTTTCCCGTTTTCATTGTCCTTAATCACTAACCGACCCGATGGGCAGTTGCATGCTTCCTCTACGGCAATGTCCCTGGCTTCCCTGTTATCCGATTGCTCTACCAGGTTCCAGATACCGCCAGCACGCATGCAGAACCTGGCATGGACGCAAAGATGTTTATCATCGGCCAGTGTCAGCGCAGGACCAGGGATAAATTCTGCATTTTTATCAAAGGTCTCAAGGTCTCCTGCCTCGGTTCCTTCAAAGTGAATCTTGGCATGAGTTCCATCGCAGAATGGTTTATTATCCGAGTGGCCGCACCGGCAGAGTGCATACTTTTCCTGCAAGGGGTATCTCTTAACTTCCTGCCAGGTCCGGCAGTAGCCCTCATCATCGTTGCAGATCTCCGAAGTACAGAGGGGGACTTTGCCGGTCACAACATATGGTCCGTTCTTGCTCACAGTGATCTTCATGGCGTCGTCCGAAGATCCTGATGGCGTCAACGTTTTTTCTGTCATAATTAGTTATATCCTCCGCGGTAAGATGGAAAGACGTCTAATGCCCCAAGGCTTATTTGGGAAATATCTCAAACCCCCTGGGGAACTTGAAGCTTCTCTGTCCCAGCAGATTATCCGCCGCCTCTAATGCACCCTTGTCATTTCCTGCAGCTTTGACTTTGCTCAGCACACTGTCCGAGGACTCCTCCTCTTCCACCTGCTCTTTGATATACCACTGCAAGAACTCTGCCGTCTCCTCGTCCAACTCCTCTTCGGCCACCTTGACCAGGGTTTTGATGAGCCCGGTCACCACGCGCTCATGATCCCAGACATGCTGGAAAGCCTGCAAGGGCGAGTCCCAGGTGAACCTAGGTGCCTCCACTGCCAGCATTCTGGCTCTGCCCCCTTTTCCGGCCACGTAGTCGAGCATCTTCATGGTATGAACCAGCTCTTCGCCTGCCTGCAGTCTCATCCAATGGGCAAAGCCCTTCATATTTACAGACTCGAAATGATAGGACATGGAGAGATATAGATAGGAGGAGTACAATTCCCTATTTGCCTGAACATTCAAAGCATCAATCATCTTTTCGCTGAGCATGGCAGTTGCACCTTAATCCTCAATTTGCTTTCTCAAATTGTTCTTTTCCAACGCCGCATTCCGGACAGATCCAATCATCGGGAAGGTCCTCAAATGCCGTTCCTGGAGCGATGCCGGATGTGGAATCTCCTTTTTCCGGATCGTAGATGTATCCGCAAACCTTACATACATATTTATCCATTACTCATTCACCTTCTAAACGAAATTTTCCAGCAGAGACTTTATTTTGCCGTCTCTTTCCGATAAATTCTGCTGGTATGGCGCAA
Organism: Methanothrix sp.; assembly: GCA_049299735.1. Taxonomy (GTDB): domain Archaea; phylum Halobacteriota; class Methanosarcinia; order Methanotrichales; family Methanotrichaceae; genus Methanothrix. The sequence continues at coordinate 17,403 of JBAQXX010000117.1, forward strand.
ATGTCTGATCAAAGCACTGCGCCTCGATCTGGTAAAACGTTCCCAGGGGAATTGGAACAGCGGCGCGGTCATAGTTCCAGGAGCGAATGATCTTCTGCGCATCCTCGAAACTTGAGGCATCGTTTCCCTGCACAGTATAGGTCCATTTATTGTAGCTTTCGTAAAGATTGTTGTAAGAAACGCAGACCTGCAGAACATCCACAAAGGAAAAGCCCTTATGAAGTATGGCTTCCTTAAAGAGGGTCTGCAACTGTTCAACGCCGTGCGTGTAGCCCCGGGCAATGTAAGACGCTCCGCTTGCCAGCATCAGGTCTAGCGGATTTATAGGATGCTCGACTGCCCCAGCCGGCGTGGACTTGCCCTTAAAGCCCTGGGGTGACGTGGGCGTGTACTGCCCGGTAGTCAGGCCGTAGACGCGGTTGTCGTGCAGGATCAGCGTGAGGTCGATGTTCCTCTTGGCAGCAAAGATAAGATGATCAAGCCCTTCTGCCAGGCTATCTCCATCTCCGGAAAAGCAGATTACCTTTAAATCTGGATTGGCAATCTTTATGGCCGAAGCCGCAGGCAGCGTTCGGCCGTGGATGGAATAGAAGCTGTTCACATTCATGTAGTCCACAATCTTGGCGTGGCAACCGATCCCGGAGACCAGTACGACATTTTCTACGGGAAAGCCTTCTCTGTCCAGCTCAGCCAGCACCATTCTCATGGCGTTCATGATGGAAAAGTTGCCGCAGCCGGGACACCAGGTGTTCCTGGCCGTGGTTACGAGATCTTTAGGATTCATGCCAGGGCCCTCCCCAGCTCTGCCAGAAGATCTTCTACAGAAAAAGGTCTGCCGTCATACTTTAAAATCCGGTCCTGGGTTTTGATGCCATAAAAGCCGGCCAGCCGTGCCAGTTGTCCGGTCGAGTTGCACTCTACGGCCAAGAGCCGCTCTACTCCCTGCAGTGCACTTTTCAGCTTTCCTTCCGGGAAGGGCGAAAGAACCAGCACCTGGATCACTCGAAGTCCCAATTTTCGGGCAGCCTCCTCGCACACTCCTTTATTCGAACCCCAACAGAGTAGAGCAGTCTTGCTCTCTTCATCTCCAAAGACCTTCACAGTCTCGTATCTCTCCAAATCCCTTGCAAGGGATTGCCCTTTTCTCTGGAGTTTGTCACAGGTCTTCATGGTTACTTGGGGGTCCTCAGATGTTATGCCGTCTTCATCGTGAGTGTAGCTGTCCGTCTTAATCACCTGCCCTTTTTGAGGAGGAAAAGCCAGAGGCGAAACGCCCGTATCTGTGTAGCGGTAGCGTTGGTATTTGCCCTGTCCATCCCAGAGAAGAGAAGCCTGCTGCGTTTGTTCTTTCAGCTCGCGTGTCATGTCCCAAGCCATATCTATGTCAAAGCTGTACTGGCTCTCGCTGACGATCTTGTCGGATAGAATGAACGCGGGAACCTGAAACTTCCAGGCCAAATCCAGAGCAACGCCAGACCAGTAGTAGGCCTCCTCTGCGTCTCCCGGTGCGACTATAAACCTGGGAAACTCCCCCTGCCCGGCATTGAGCACGAAGTGCAAATCACCCTGCGCCGTGTAGGTAGGCAGGCCAGTGGACGGTCCCGTTCTCTGGGCCATGACCACTACCACAGGCATTTCTGCCATGCCCGCCAGGCTGAGGCCTTCCGTCATAAGGCAAAATCCGCCGCCGGAGGTTCCCACAGCTGCTTTGATCCCGGCATAGGCGAATCCTTGCGCCATGAGCATCACGGCGATCTCGCTTTCTGGATGAATCACCTTGATGCCGAAATCCCGGGCATAGCGAGCCATGAAATCGAGCACGCTGGATGAGGGTGTCATGGGATAGGCGACGTAAGCCCCAAGGCCTGCTTTGATCAGGCCCAGGCTGATGGCCTGGTTGCCGGTTAAAATCGGTTGAGGCTTTTGGGATTGCTTATCTTTACTGCCATCTGCATAGCTGTCCATGTGACAGAACAACGCCGCCTGGTCGTAGCCCTGCCTGGCCACCTGCATATTCAGCTCCAACATCTTTGGCATATGCTTTTTCAAGACATCTTCCAGTACGGGCCAATCTATGCCCACAACCTTGCAGTATCCGCCTATTATGCAGCTGTTCTTCATGACCGCGGGGGCAGTCGCCTCCTTCAGAATCTGCGTGATGGCAAGGCCGCAGCCCTTCTGCTTTATGCCGTCAATTTTCACCTTATCGGAATCGTAAATAATAAAGGAGCTATCCTTGAGACGCTTCGTGTGCTTCTCGACAGTCTCCTGGTTAAGAGCTACCAGTACATCGATCTGGTCCATGTGAGCGGAAATTCTTTGTCTTGAAGCTCGGACTAATGAGAAATTATGCCCGCCTCTTATGAGAGATGGGTAGTCGTAGTACATGTAAATGTGATAGCCAAGACGGCTGAAGAGGCGAGCCAGAGTGATGCCTGCCTCATTTATGCCGTCACCGGCTATGCCACCAATTAGTGTAGAAAAATTATCCATCTTAATCTCCTAAATGGATTTATTCAAGTTAATGTTGCCTTTGCCATACCGGTCCAAGTGCTATTGCATAGCTGTGCTATTCGTATAATTGTGGCTTACAGTATTTAAAAACTATGCAGCAATCATGAGATTAAGATTAAAAAAATTGAGGGTTTTGTCCATCGTCATAACTTCGTCACACATAATCCGTAGATTTTTCTTGGCTCAGGTTATCTCTACTGCCAGCGAGTTCGACCATGATATAGATGTCGCGCTTTTGCTATCCGTGGCCATGACTTTGACCTGATACGTTCCTGCACTTTTCCATGTATGAGATGCGCTTGCGCTTGTTCCGGAGTTTACAAAACCAGTCGTTGAGGTTTTCCCGTCGCCCCAGTCGAAGGTGTACTTCAACTTATCTCCATCCGGATCGGTTGCCGATGTTTTATAGGTGTAGGATTTTTTGCTTAATCCTGCAACTGTGCCTGATGGGACGGACGGCTTGCCGGGAACGCCATTTGGACTTATCGTAACGGATAGATAACCTGAATATCCAGATACACCTCCCTTGCTGTCCATTGCTTTGGCCACAACCCGATAGGTTCCTTTCGCACTCCACGCATGTTTAGCACTGGATCTTGTACCTGAATTTACCAATTTAGTATCCGTTTTTGTTCCATCGCCCCAGTCAAAGGTGTACTTAACCTGGTCTCCATCAGGATCTTTCGCCGACGTGGCATAGCTGTAGGCCGCACCTGCGTAGCCCTTTGCGTATCCGGAAGGCCTACCGGGAGCATTTGGCGGCTTGTTCGCATTGACTGTAACAGTCAGTGAGCTTGAATATCCTGAAGCGGCTCCTTTGCTGTCCATGGCCATAGCCCTAACCTGATAAGTTCCTGCTTTGGTCCATGTGTGTGATGCCTCAACTTTTGTGCCTGACTTGACCAGGCCGGTACCAGAGGTTGTTTTATCTCCCCAGTCGAAAGTGCACAATACCATGTCTCCGTCAGGGTCTGCAGAAGACGTGGCATAGCTATAGGGAGACAAAGCATAGCCTGTGACCACTCCTATCGGTTTTTCTGGCGGTTTAGGAGGCCTATTTACTATGCTGACATTGATGGTATTCGACCATTCCGAGTCCAGACCTTTGCTATCTGTAGATTTGGCCTTGACTTTGTAAATTCCAATATTTGTCCATGTGTGTGATGCACTCGCGCTTTTTCCGGAGTCTACCCATTCGGTTTCTGAAGTTGCATCCACCCAATCGAAAGTATATTTCACTTTGTCTGCATCAGGGTCTTTGGATAGAACTGCATACTCATATTTGGTATTCACAAAGCCCTCTACGGATCCATTTGGATCGGTTGGTTTTCCTGGTGGATGATTATGCTCAAACCTTTGGTATTCATAGGCTGACGTAGCATATGCCTCATTTGCATAATCCGGGAAAGCCGGGTCGCCATCGTGATAGATATACAGGTCTCTTACCAAGTATGGGCCATTCGCGCCGTGTTTATAGATCTCGTGGCCGTCAAATCTGAGCTGTAATGCCTTCAAACTGCTGCCTGTCGATTTATTTAAGCTATCGTTCTTCTTCGTCAGTTGATTTGCCTCAATCCATGTTGTATTCAATGCCCATAAAATCTCATTTGCGCTGCAGTCCATCAGTCTTGCTTTAGCTGTCACGTTGCCGCTACTTGCCAGATCTACACCCACATTAATTACGAGGTTATCATACATGATGTTGCCGTTAGTATCTTCTCCGCTATCGTTGTACTCTCCAGTCAACGCAATGAGCGGTTTGAATGAATTATAATTGTAAATGCCCGTGGTATGGGCATAGCTTTTGGCATCTTTGATAATCCCAAACTCGTCATAGAACAGCAGGTCGGTAAGTTTAAACACGCCGCCAATTCCGTGTGTATATATGGTTTTGCCTTTAAACATTAAAGGTACTGTCTGCGTGCCCGCGTCAAGATACATCTGGGCATAAGTCCTCTCAATCTCATCGCCTTCAAAATCACTTAGATGGCCCTCGACTACGTAATTGCCCGCTTTTAAGACATCAACTCCTACGGAAATCATGAGATATTCGAAAAAACCATCGCAGTTGGAATCCTGGCCAGTATCGTTGAAATCCATCACGTTGGCATCATTAGACTTGAAATCCAAGGCATCATACTCTTTGGTCTGATACGCATCCCGATCAAATCCCAAACGTGTTCCATATTCATCATAAAGTGAAAAATGTCTCAGCCTGTAAGCCCCATTTCTGCCAAAGAACGCTATTGTGCTGCCATTGAAAACAAGCCCAACTTCATTCAATCCCTCTGTAAGTGCGCACTTCGTTTTTGCATATGCGATTGGATTGTCGCCTTCGTCATACAGGAATCCTTCAACTGTGTAATTTTCGCTTTTATTGACAGTAAGATTCACTTTAATCATTAAGTTATCAAAGATGCCGTCTCCGTTGGTGTCTCCTGCCATATCTGTAAAGCTGTCAACGATATTTGCCTGCTGCCCTTCGAAATCGGTAAAATTGTACGCTACCGTCTTATGGGCGTTGTTCTTGAAATCCAGCGTTTTACCATCTTCATCATAAAGAGCTACGCTGAACGTGTAAGGCCCATTGACATTATGACGATTGATCTTTAAACCATTGAAGGTTAATTCGACTTTGTTGACTCCTGCCAGGAGGGCGAACCGGTTGTTCACAAGCTCAATTTCTTGGTCCAAGTTGTCTTTGATAACCCCGATCAAATCAAAGCTTCCATCACGCACCACCTCGACATCAAAAGCTATATTCAACGTGTCGAATAGGCCGTTGCCGTTGCTGTCCTCAGCAGAGTCTTCGTAGCTGCCATTGATGCTGCTTGAAACCAGAGACCGCTTAGGAGTGACACGAAGGGGCTTAGATGCAGCATAGTATGATGGGCCATTAACTGTTCTGGTCTGCTTTCCTGGATTGGCCCAGTCTTTAGTTTGGTCGCCCACCATTCCATTGGCGGTGCGCATGGCCATGTACTCCTGATCACCATATGTTGCGTAAGAATTTTTATACTGTGGATAATACCCTTTAGCTTCCTCTAAATTCCAAGTATCAGGATTGCCCGGGTCGGTATGTGAAGTGTCAGTCTCATAGGAGTCAGGAAGCCCGTCTGGACAGGAATCGCCCTTCTCATAGTCTTTCCCATTAACACAAAGATTCCATCCAAATATATTCCATTCGTCGAAGCATATATGTGATTTGTATCCTTGCCATTTATCAGAATCCGTCCCGGTACCCTCAAGTTCATTTGTTACCTTTTTATGATAATTTTCATGTGCAACGACCTGTGCAGTGCAATCTATGCCCTTAACCTCAGGACCTCCAAAGGTCTCGGTGCCAACGTCTGTTGTTACCGTTATTCCTCTTGGGTAGTATATGCCGCCTGCTGCCTTGCACAAATAGACTTTGCCTTTATTACGGTCCCAGTAGCTATAGCCGGCTCCTTTGCCATCATATTCAGCGTCCTGCATGTCTGGAACCGTTCTTTCTTTATTCCAGTACTCAAACCAGTTAGGCACGCCATCGCCATCATCGTCTTGGGGAGAATTTAGAGAGCCTCTTTCAAAGAATATCTGAAAGGATTCCGACTTTTCATCCACTCCCCTGGTTCCGGTCATCTTATTTTTAAATAGGATTCTGCAATTAGCTTCCTTGTTTCCATACTTGCCTTCCGGCGGAGTGAATGAAAATGGATTGGTGTAGCCGATGTATTCAATAGATGCAGTTATGTCATCTCTAACCGTCCAAACATAACCTGTTATTTCGTAATCTTGAGCCTCTTTTAAAACCGCTTTAAGTGTCACATCTTTCAAGGTTGTCGGGTCTAGGGGTGAGATCTCTATCTCCTCAATTTGAGGCGTGTCAGTTTCGCTTGCGAGAGCCAACGCACCCCCGCTCATATTCTCCGCAATTGTGCCATTAATAGTATCGGTCAAATTTGTCGCATTCATTGTTCTTTCCGGCTGGGCAAGATCGGCGGCTAGCACGCAGGTACATGCAGCACAGATTAATGGGAATAGAACCAAAATATTCACAATAGACCTCAACGTCCGGCGGATAAGGCCCATTATGGTCTGCAAGAATATGCGACACGCCAGCTCCTTTAACATCCTTCTGCCTCAGTATATTTATCCTCGTCTCGATGCAACTTTTAACTGCTTTTGGCCGATAAATACATATATCTTTACTTTGTAAGATATCATATTTATAGATTGTTATAGCTTTGAAATCGATAAAACAGAGCTAAATATGTACTTCAGTCTACTGTTCGTCCCCATTAGATCTTGTCATCCATCTGGCAACCATTTCGGCCAGTTCTCTTTTCAGGACCGGTTTGGCAAGGAAATCATTCATTCCGGCCCGAGTGCACTTTTCTCTGTCATCTTTCATGGCGGACGCGGTCAGGGCAATGATGGGAACGCGTGGATTGAGAGCCTTTGACCTTTCTCGCCGAATGGTGCGGGTGGCCTCGAAACCATCCATCTCGGGCATGTGACAGTCCATCAGCACCAGGTCATAGGGAACGGTCTGGAGCACATTGACTGCCTCCAGACCATTGGCCACAGCATCTGCCTGGTGTCCCATCTTTCTCAGCATGGACAGTGCCACTTTTTGGTTTACGGGATTATCCTCTGCCAGAAGGATGCGTATTTTGCGCTTGAAGGGTTCGGAAAGGCCAGGCAAGGCAGTGGAGCACTCTAGAGATCGCTCGTCCTTCATTTCAGTGAGCAGCAAAGCAGCAGACGGGGACCTTTCAGGCGTCTTCTTAAACACCGCAGTGAACCAGAATGTGGATCCTTTGCCCTCAACGCTCTCCACTCCAATCCTTCCTCCCATCAGCTCGGCGAGCTGCCGGGAGATGGCCAGACCCAAACCCGTTCCGCCGTATTTGCGCCTGGTGGTGCCATCCGCCTGAGTGAAGGGACTAAAGAGAATATCCTGCAGGTTTGCCGGTATGCCAATGCCGCTGTCGCTAACGGAGAAGCGAAGTGTAGCCGTTCTTTCATCCGCGCTCTCCTGGCTGACGCGTATCACTATCTCGCCCTCCTCGGTAAACTTCACGGCATTGCTTCCCAGGTTGACCAGAATCTGGCGCAGCCTTCCCGGATCTCCACTCAGAAGCGAAGGAACTTCTGGCTCCACCATACATACCAGTTTCAGCCTTTTCTCCTGGGCACAGACGGCCAAAAAATCGGTCGTATCCTTCAGCGCAGAGCGCAGGTCGAAGTCCAGGATCTCCAGCTCCAGTTTGCTGGCTTCGATCTTGGAGAAGTCCAGGATTTCATTAACGAGAGACAGCAGGTTTTCGCCACTAATACGAGCAATCTGTGCATATTCGCGCTGCTCGGCATTCAGGTCCATATCCAATAGCAGTCCGATCATGCCGATGACGCCGTTCAAGGGAGTGCGAATCTCATGGCTCATGTTGGCCAGGAATTCTGACTTGGCTGCATTGGCCAGCTCAGCTTTTGCAGCCATCGTCTGGGCATGCTCAGTGGCCATTACCAGCTGCAAATTGGTTTTCTTCATCTCATCCTCGGCTTGTTTATACCTGGAGATGTCACGGATGGATTCGATCGCACCTACGATAGTGCCGTTGCTATCGTACAGAGGGGACGCAATTCCCCAGAGAAACGCACCTTTACCACCACGTAGCGTTGGAATGTATGCCTCCGCAATAATTTGATCTCCTTTTCTCAAGACAAAGTTGTATTTCTCTTTGATCTCCTTTCTGTCCATAAAGATAAGGTCGATGAGGATCGGTCGGCGTTCGCCATAGAACGGGATTGCGTAAGAAAAATTGTCCTGACCTATCATCTCAGCTTTCGGTACGCCGATCATCTCCTCGACGGCTCGGTTCCAGGCGATGACCTTTCCTTCCCGGTCTATAGCAAATGTAGCATCAGGCAAGAAATCAATGATATCGGCCTGGCGTTGTTCAGATTCCAGCAGTGCATCCTCCGCTTGTTTGCGGTCGGTGATGTCACGATAAGTCCATATCCGACCGTAGTGTTCCCCATCTTGACCGATTACGGGAGAAGAATATCGGTCCATAACCGTTCCGTCTTTGAATTCGATCTCATCCCGGCTGGATTCGTCTTGATGACTGCAAAGATACATTATCTTTTCAAGGAATTGATTTGGATTCTTGACTTTGCCGGCAATATATTGAAGATGGGTTTGGTCCTCCACATGATCGACGATTGATTGAGGCACTTTGCACATGTGAAGAAGCTGTTGATTGGTAATGATCTGTTGTCCCTGGTTATCCACTACCAAAATTCCATCCAAAGAGGCTTCGACCTGAGCTTCAAGCAGTGCTGTTTTCCATCGAAGTTCCTCCTCAGCCCGTTTGCGCTCGGTTATATCTGATATAACTCCCAGTAAGCCTATGAACACACCGTTCGATCCTACCATTCGTCGGCCACTTAAATATCCCCAGAAATCGCTTCCATCTCTGCGGAGATAATGTCGCTCTACATAGAGAGTATCGAGCCTATTTTCCAGCAGAGCTTGCAGGTTATTTGTTCCCTCCCGGCGTTCATCAGGATGGACAAAGCAAGTATATGAGGTGCCGATCATTATCTCCAGCGGGCATGCAAACAGCTCGGATAATTGCTGGTTGGCCTGAACGATCTGTCCCTCTGGGTCAACTATTATTATTCCCGCGCTTGAGGTATCGAAGATAGTCCTGAGTCTCAACTCATTCTCCTTTCGTGCGACGTCTGAACGCAGGCGCATCAAGGCATTGCCTATTTGCAGGCCAAGCGTCTCAAGCATGTTGCGAGTTGCGGCAGGTATTTCGTCTTGAGTGTGCGAAGCGAGGTTTAGCAAGGCGATCAATTGCCCCTGGCTCAGAACTGGGATGATGGCAATAGCTTGCAGTCCCTCTTGCAGGAGGATGTCGTCCTCAATCGGGTTAATATTGGCAAAGATCTCGAAGTGCGCTTCGCCTGCTTTGGCCAGACGTGCATGCGGAGAATCGGCAGCGTAATGTGATGCCTGTGCTACAAATTGCGGCGATAGTCCGCGTTGCGCCACCAGGTCGAGCATGCCGCTGACAGGGTCGACTTCGTAAATGCCGCCACAGTCAAAGCTTTCTAACTGCAAAGCAACCTCCAAGACGCGCTCAAGTGCCTGGTGCAGGTCATCACTGGAATTAAGCGCAAGACTGAGGTCGTACTGCAGGCGCAATACAGTCTCGGCCCTTTTGATCTCGGTGATGTCAGTAGCGCTCCCTTCGATACCATCGATCATGCCGGATTCGTCCTTCAAAGGAACAGCATTTACACAAAGCCAACGCCACGTTCCATCAGCATGCTGCACGCGCAGTTCGATGCCAGTTTGTCGTTGTCCTGTCTTGGCTACTGCGCGCATGAATTCCACGCACCTACTAGTATCATCCGGATGCACGAATTGCTTGTATGATTTTCCAGCTATCTGGTTTACCTGGTGCCCCAAGAGTGTGGAACAACTAGGAGAAACGAAGGTGAATATCCCTTCTGAACTGAACGTAAAGATAATATCATTGCTGTTTTCGATCAATCTGCGGTATTTTTCCTCGCTTTTCCTTAGTGCTTCATTGGCCTCTTTCTGCTTGGTGATATCGCTTGTCGTGCCAAAGACTGTAACCCGGCCGTCTTGGTTGGAATAAGCAGATCCAATAGAGCGAACCCAAATCATTGTGCCATCAGCCTTTCGCAGGCGGTATTCTGCGGCTTTGTCCGTCCCTTGCGTTAGTATCCATTTGGTGAGCATCTCCTGCACGAGCGGCAAGTCATATGGATGGACATAGGAACTGTATTTATCGAAGCTGTTTCCGATAGTGCCATCCGGCAAGCCCAGTATCCTGTCTGCAACCGGCGAGATGTAGGAACCGACATGCTCTCCATTGGCATTGACATCATGACGCCAGATGATCTCTGGTATCCTCGAGATGACCTGCTCATACTGGGCTTTGCTGTTCTCTATGGTTCGCTCAGCTTTCCGCAATGCTTCCTCAGCCTGCGTGCGGCTAGTGATGTCCATGATTACCACAAATAATAGTTTATGTTGATACATCTTTCGGGAGATCAGTCGGATGCGCCCGGGCTTGCCATCTGCATTGTCGTTGCTGGAAGATAGCGTAGTAATAATAGGTATCTTTGTCCGTCCATCCCACTGTTGTCAAGTCGCCTATTGCCGGTTATCCATCGGACAGCAAGATCGTCGATTTATGGGAAAAAGGAGTTGTCGCCCCCAGGCCGCTAATCTTGACAGCGTCCATGCCCACGCTGGCTGCAAAAGAAAGCTGGCTAGCGCGGCTCCCAGGAGCTGGGCGGCAATTTATGGCCCGACACCTGCGTCAGGGAAACGTTTCGTAGCCCAAAAGGCGATCTTAATATTGCAGAATTGGCAATCATGGCGTTGAATGATAATTGGGATGGCCTCATCTGAAGACCCTTTATGGCAAGCTCAACCTGCTCTTTCTTCTTCTCCTGCCAATCAAGATAGCTTTTGGCTTCTTTCTCTTTTCCCAAGATGGCTCCGAGCTTTGTCATGACATCCAATTACACTGATATTCTTAAATGCAGCCAGGTTCTTTTCTACTGCGGCAGCGCCATAGGGTTTGTTTTCATTCGAATAGCCGATTGTAACAATGTCCGGGAAGTACTCCGTCTTCAGATGCATCGGTATTAAGGACTATTATCCTTTCTACAGGCATCGACAGGGTTACATTTGGGAGAGTTGATTGATATTGGTTTTGCCAGGTAACTACCACAAGATTCAACAGAACCAAGCTACTTATAGAATAAAGCCTAACAATATGCATCAAGAGAAAAGAATGGATTCACACGAGGATCATTTCGGAAAAAGCCGTTGCCAAGGATCAATAATCGAGAGATGAGGTTGTTTGATGTCTGATCAGAATTTGGCTCATGATGCAGAGCTGGACTGTGTGGGCCTCTTTTGCCCCATGCCAATCGCGAAGACCAAAGAAGAGATTGAGATTATTGAAGTGGGACAGATCCTGAAAGTGGAAGCCGACGATCCTGCCGCCGAGGAAGACATCTCCCGCTGGGCCAAGCGAGCGGGCCATGAGGTTCTCCGGCTTGAGAAGTCTGGAAATATCATCACCTTCTGGATAAGAAGGAAAAAGTAAGAGTGCAGAATACAATAAATAAATTAAAGTGGTAGTGATCGCATTATGAGCAAAATTCTTTACGTTCAGACCAGCGGCCTGGATACGCCGGAAAGACTTTACGCGCCTTTTATCCTTGGAATGACTGCCCGAGCTATGGACATAGAGGCCTCCATCTTCTTCATGATCAAGGGCATCACCGCCATGAAGAAGGGCGAAGCGGAGAAGATCAAGATCGGAAGCTTTCCATCGCTTCGAGAGGTCATCGACCAAGCCCTCGCCTCCGGCGTGAAGATGTATATCTGCGAGCAGAGCACCCAGCTCCTTGGCATTGCTCGGGGCGATTTCATAGTCGAGGCAAAAATTGCCGGAGCAGGAACATTAAACGACCTGGCGCTGGATGCAGACTCGACTATCAGCTTCTAGGCGGGCGTGTGGCAAACTGAAGAGCTGAACATTCTAAAGGCAAGAGGAAATCATGTGTGGAATTAATCTAGACCATCAGTCTGCGTCTCCCGTGGACCCCAGAGCTGCCGAATTTGCAAAACGCTACCTCTCCGGCGATTTTGGCAATCCTTCTGCTCTGCATTCTCGGGGCCTGGCTGCAAAAGCCGCCTTGGAGGAGGCGCGGGCAAAAGTGGCGGAGCTGATAAATGCAGAAAACCCGGAGACCATCGTCTTCACATCAGGCGTCACTGAGGCCAATAATCTGGCCATCCGGGGGGCAGTGCAAAGGAACGCGGCAAAGGGCAAGAGACTGCTTGCCAGTCAAATCGAGCACATCTCCGTGCTTAACCCCATGAAGGACTTGAAGAAGGGCGGATTTGACCTTGCTCTGGTCCCGGTGGACGCCATGGGCATCATCGATCTGGCGGCCCTGGAGGGCCTGCTGTCCAGGGAGACGGTCCTCACATCTGTGATGTACGCCAACAGTGAAATTGGAACCGTTCAGCCCATAAAGGAGGTGAGCGATCGTGTGCACGAGAAGGGGCAGTTCCTGCACGTGGATGCATCGGCTGCCGCAGGCAAGATCCCGATCGATGTGCAAAAGGACGGCATCGATCTGGTCACACTTTCCTCGAATGATCTTTGCGGGCCGCAGGGGGCAGGCGCGCTGTACGTGAGACCGGGCGTTCGCATTCAGCCCGTTCTTTTCGGCGGCGGGCAGGAGCGCGGCTACAGGCCCGGCACCGAGAATCTCTATGCACTGGCCGGATTTGGGGAAGCGGCCAGGCTGGCGAAACTGGAGAAGGCTGAGGAGAGAGTGCGATTGCAGGCCATACGGGACGCTCTGATCAAGGAGATACTCAAGATCGAGGAGTCGTACCTCACCGGTCATCCGACAAAGCGGCTCCCGCATCACGCCAGCTTCCGCTTTAGCCGCATTGAGGGGGAGAGCATTCTCCTCACCATGGATGCCATGTTCAACATTCAGGTATCCACAGGCTCGGCCTGCTCCTCACGTACTTTGGAGCCCTCCCATGTGCTTTTAGCCATAGGCTTAAGACATGAGCAGGCGCATGGCTCCATGGTCATGACGCTGGGCAGGCAGAGCAATTCCGGACAGATACCATTCATCGCCAATGCTGCGAAAAAGACAGTAGAACGGCTGAGAGCCCTCTCTCCGCTATAAAAGGTGAAGACAAAATGGCACAGATTGGTTACTCCAAGAAAGTTATGGAACACTTCATGAACCCCAGGAATGTGGGGGTGATCGAGAATCCGGACGGATACGGCAAAGTAGGCAACCCCGTCTGCGGCGACCTCATGGAGATATTCATCACCGTCAAGGAAGACAAGGTAGACGACATAAAATTCAGGACCTTCGGCTGCGGCTCAGCCATAGCCGTCTCCAGCATGGTCACTGAGATGGCCAAGGGCAAGACTTTAGACGAGGCCATGAAAATCACCCGCAAGGATGTGGCAGATGAGCTGGACGGCCTGCCGCCCCAGAAGATGCACTGCTCAAACCTTGGTGCGGATGCTCTGCATGCCGCCGTCAAGAACTACTGGGTGAAGATCGGAAAGATCAAGCCCGAAGAGGCCAAGCCCGAGGAGGGCGAAGAGGGGGAGAGCTGCGAGACGTGAAGTGATGAAGCCAGTTTTTTTGGAAGCCAGTTCATCACATGTTCTATATAACGAACCCACCCCTATTTTTCGCTTTCTGGATAGCTTTCTCGCTCAAAGTCGCTCGCGTCTCAAAAAGATCTGTTTCTGCCGCTTTTCCGAGGAGGCCAGCGATCGGGCTCCTACCGGCCCGATCAACAGGTGCTCGATTATTTTAGCACCCTGGCAGAACATGATTCGAATAGACCCAAAGGATATCGTAAGCAAATGCTGCGGACCGCTATAAATTTCTTGCACCTAGCCGCCCAGCTTTCGTGGTGTGGCTGCCTTTTCCTGCCCGGCGGTGCTGCTACTTTTTCCCAGTACTGCGTTAGTGTTTGTATCATCCGACCTCTTTTTCATCAGCTGGTCTATCTGCTGATCTATCTCGGAGATAAGAGAGAATACCGCATCCTTAGAACTGTCGTAGGAATCCTCGGTGGCATGCTTGCCGTCTCTTGCCAAAACCCGAATTTTATAGTCTCCAGGAGACAGATCTCGAGTGGACCATTTCCAGCTGGCCGAATCAGACCATCTGCCCATATCCCGGCCATTGAGCTGGAATTTGTAGAGGATTTTTTCGCCTTCCGGATCCTTGGCCTCTGCCTTCCAGATCACTGTCGACCCCTGAACCGCTGGGCTGGCAATATCCGGCAAAAGAGCCTTTAAGACAGGCGGCTGATTTGAGTCGACGATAGTAATGGTGATCACCGCTTCTTTGAAGCTGTCAAATGAATCCTCAGGGGCATGCCTACCGTCCCTGGCCAGGACTTTGATCCTATACTCACCGGGCGTGGAGGAGGATGTATCCCAGATCCAGGAATTCGACGACGACCATTCCCTAACTTCTTTGTCATTAGCAAGGAATTTGTAGGAGACGGCGTCTCCATCAGGATCGGTGACAATAGCAGTCCATGTTATGACGCTCCCTTTAGCCTGAGGACCGGTCCGGTCCGCTTTTAGCTCTGTAACTTCCAAGATGCCATTGGGCAGTGTCAGGACAAATGTGCCCTCCATAGAGCTATCGAATGAATCTTTTGATGAATGCAATCCGTCTTTAGCCAGGACGGAAATCTTATAGTCTCCAGGCTTTTCCGGAGAGGTATCCCAGATCCAGGAATTAGACGACAACCAGCCGGTCATATCGACGTCGTTCTTCATAAACTTATAGTAAATCTTGTCGTTATCCGGATCGTTGGCGCTGGCCGTCCAGGTGATAATACTTCCCCTGCCCTGAGGACTGGACCTGTCCGGTTTGAGTTCCTGCAAAACGGGTGCTTGATTGGGACGGTTTAGAGTGAAGCTCGCATTCATAATGCTATCAAATGAATCCAAAGAGGCATGCTTTTCATCTATTGCCAGGACAGTGACCTGATAGTCTCCTGCCGGCATGCCTTGTGATAGCCAGCTCCAGCTATTAATTTTGGTCCATTTCCTCACTTCCTGGCCATCCAGGAAAAACCTGTAAAGGATTTTATCGCCTTCTTCATCTGTCGCCTCGGCCTTCCAGAAGATTGCAGCTCCCTGTTGCTGGGGGCTGGCTCTGTCCGGAACCAGTGCCTTTAGCACAGGGAGCCGATTGGAATTGGCAATTCCTTGCTCTTGAGACTTATCGAACTCTATTTCGTGCTGGCTGATAGCACGAGATAGGTCGGATTCACTGGATGAGCCGTTTTTGTCTGTGGCGGCCTTTTCTGAGATGTTTCCTATGCTGCTATCGGCATTGCCATTAACTTTAGATCCTGCAGATGAAGAGGCAGCTTTCGTTTCATTGGTTGAGACTGCGATGGATGGCGGTGGTGCGATCTTTGCTGCAGGGATAGTCTCTTGCGTGCCGGTTCGATTAATTGACAGATTGTCTTTCTCAGTCAGATTCTCTTTGCTAGAATTGAGGCTTAAGCTCGAAGCATTTTTTCCGGCAACTGTGGTATTGCTCTGCGCTTTGCTGACGGTGTTGGTCGCAGCAGTAGGAGGAGAGCTTGCAGCTTTTTCGGACTGTAAATCATTCTGAGAAACGGGCTTTTTTACCACCGTTTGACTGCTGCTCGATGAGCTGCCGCCTGCCATGCCACCACCCATGCCGCCACTTCCCTCGCTGATTACGGTTACCTTGCTATTTTCTTCAAGAATCACGGGTGAATTGTTTTTTGTGGCATTGGACACGGAGACATTGGATGCATTGATATTGAATCCGGCAGAATTATTTTGAGATAAATTGACCCAAAGGCGTTCTTCTTTGTAGGGGGAAGATAATTCCCCCTCTTTGTAGAGCAGGAGATCGAGAGCTTCCGGTCCCGGCGATCTTGCCCGACCAGTCAGCATGAAGCTTATCTTATCCTCCCAGCTCTCACCCGAGCCCAAAATCATGTCCCTGCTAAATAAAACGGAATTCCTGAATATCAGCTTTAATGTGTAATTCATCAGCTTTTTTTCGTGATTTATTACCCTGGCCAGGGCAAATAGTTCCTTTCCTTCCTCAATAGACGAAGATGGAGTGCCTAATGCTTCCTTGGGCCAGGTGACCTCAAGCTTTGTGAACGGCTCGTCTGAAGCAAAATGATACGGGCCAAAGGCAAAAGCCAGAGCCGCTATAAAACAGGCTGCCAATAGGATGATAGCCAGAACGGCACGCCTGCTCGAAGTGCTTGCCATAGGAAAGGCCCGCGTCGATCCCAGTCCCCTCTTAGGCAAAAGAAGAAATCTCTTCTTGCGGGGCAGATTCGACCAGCGGCCATATGCCACAGCCGCCAGCAATATGGCCAGAAGAGAGAGAGTTGTGGCTAAAGACGCACTCTGCAGTCCTCGAGGAGTAACAGTCAGAATGAAGCTGAATAGCCCGGCCATTATTGCAGAAGATGCCAGGCAGAGAAATGCACGCCTGTGTCCACTAAGGTCGCTTTTGCCGGGGAATAGCGATAGTGTGGCGAGATATCCCGGGATGAGGAACACGAAAATAAGGGCAGAGAGCGATAGGGTGCCCTGCTGGGATGAGGGCGACAAATGAACCAAAGCCAAAGCTATAACCGAGATCAAAACAGACGCAATTAGATGCCAGGGCGGGGGCCAGGCCAGCCTCATGTTATTTACCCTTGATCAATTACTGATAAAACCTTTTTCCTACGATCCTGGATCCCCGGTGCCTGAGTCTATCTCGAGCTTTATGCCCACCGGACAGTGATCAGCACCGGTGACATCCTTGAGGATAAACGCAGACGAGACGGCAGCTTGCAGATTTTCACTCACGAAGAAATAGTCGATCCTCCAGCCCACGTTTCTCTCGCGAGCCCTTGTCTTCAGATCCCACCAGGAATAGTTCTCGCCCTCCGCATGAAAGATACGAAACGTGTCGAGAAAGCCCCTTGCTACCAGCCGGTCCATCCAGGCCCTCTCCTCCGGCAGGAAGCCTGAAATCTTCTCATTGGCCTTGGGCCGGGCGAGATCGATCTCCTCATGGGCAGTATTGACATCCCCGCAGATCACAATCCCCCTGCCTTCGGACTTGAGCCTGTCGATATGCTCTAAAAAAAGATCATAGAACTTCAGCTTATACTCCAGCCGCTCCCGGGAGGCTTTGCCGTTGGGAAAGTAGACGTTAAAGAACACGAACTGTCCATAATCTGCCACGATAGCTCGATGCTCGTCATCAAAGCCCTCGATTCCCAGTGTGTATCTTACGCTCAGGGGCCTGGTTTTGGAGAAAAGCGCCACTCCGTCCCGCCCTTTTCTCTCGCCGGGTCCGAAGTAGGAAAAGTAGCCCGGCATGCATTTTAGCTCAGCAGGAACCTGATCTGCTGCCACCTTTGTCTCCTGCAGGCAGAGCACATCAGGCATATCTCCTCTAAGCCAGTCTACGAAGCCTTTTTTGTAAATGGCTCTCAGACCGTTCACATTCCAAGAGAGAAGTCGCAAGGTTGGCATTTCATCTAGGAAATGTTGACGGGGAATATCTTTCGCTCTTCCACGGTGCTGTTCTTCCAGGGCTGGAGCAAGAGCATTATAACATCCGTGCTGCCCTGCTTTTTGGCACTGAATACAAAGAGCTTCTTGCCGGGCACACCAACCATTCCCGGTTTTGCATTGCCGGACTGTTCGGACGAGGCTACAAGGCTCAAATACTCGGTATCGAATTGTGTCCACCATTCAAAGCCCGTTGAACCAGCGTTGGACTGCAGCTCGATGGTAAAATTATCTCCAGCCACGACATTAATGCCTTCTTCACAGGGGGCATTGTCGCAGATGCTGCCAGCAGAAGTTGTGGCAAAAGCTAATAAGACCGTTGCGACAGCAGCAAGAAATATACTCGCCAGTCTCTTCATTTTATATCCCTCAATTCTGATGGATTAACATTAATTATATTTAGATCTATTGAGCGCAGAGCGAATTTCGCAGATGATATCTTTGAATTATTTAGCGCTATTCATCCATTTTTTTAGAAGATTTCCTGGCTGCAATAGATCCGGGAAGCTTTCCTATCAGATACTGGCCAGTGTGGCTCTCTTCCACGACTGCAACCTCTTCCGGTGTACCCGCAGCTACGATCCTCCCGCCTGCGTTGCCACCTTCCGGCCCCATATCGATGATGTAGTCGGCGCACTTGATGACATCCAGGTTGTGCTCGATGACCACCACTGTATTGCCCTTGGCCACCAGGTCGTCCAAGACGGATATGAGCTTCCTGACATCGTCGAAGTGCAGCCCGGTGGTCGGCTCGTCGAGCAGGTAAACCGTTCTTCCCGTGCCCCGCTTGGCCAGCTCCCTCGTGAGCTTGATCCTCTGCGCCTCGCCGCCAGAGAGAGTGGTCGAGCTCTGACCAAGCTTGATGTAGCCCAGGCCCACGCCCAAAAGAGTGTCCAGCTTTACTCTGATGGCAGAAATGTTCTGGAAATGCTCTCTTGCCTCCTCTACAGTCATGTCCAGCACCTCGGCTATGGACTTGCCCTTGTACTTGACATCAAGGGTCTCGCGGTTGTAGCGGGTGCCCTTGCACTCCTCGCACTCGATGTAGACGTCGGGCAGAAAGTTCATTTCAATCTTGATCAGCCCGTCTCCCTGGCAGGCCTCACAGCGGCCGCCCCTCACGTTGAAGGAGAAGCGACCAGCTTTGTAGCCGCGCACCTTGGCTTCCTTGGTCTCGGCAAAAGCCAGCCGGATGGGATCGAAGATCTTGGTGTAGGTAGCAGGATTGGAGCGAGGCGTCCTGCCGATGGGGCTCTGGTCGATGACGATCACTTTGTCCACATCTGAGTCGAAGAGAATCTCATCGTACTCGCCTGGCTCTACACTTGATTTGTAGATCTTCTTCATGAGGGCCCGGTAAAGAGTATCGTAGATGAGGGTGGACTTGCCTGAGCCCGAGACGCCGGTGACAACTGTCAGGACGCCCAGAGGGATGGCAGCATCTATGTCCTTGAGATTGTTCTCTTTGCAGCCCAAAAGGCGAATGAAGGTATTGCTCTTCCTGCGGCTGGCCGGGACCTCGATGGTCTTTTTCCGGGAGAGGTACTGGCCGGTAAGCGAGTCTGCGCTCGTCTCGATCTCTTGAGGTGTTCCCTCCGCCACCACGTAGCCGCCGTGAATTCCGGCACCGGGTCCGATGTCCAGCACGTGATCGGCACTGCGGATGGTCTCTTCATCGTGCTCTACTACGATGAGCGTGTTTCCCAGGTCCCGCAGCTTTTTTAGCGTCTCAATCAGCCGGGCGTTGTCCCGCTGATGAAGGCCGATGGAGGGCTCGTCGAGCACGTAGAGCACGCCGGTCAGGTTGGAGCCGATCTGAGTGGCCAGGCGGATGCGTTGCGCCTCGCCTCCGGAGAGCGTGCCGGCGTTCCGGGATAAGGTGAGGTAGGCGAGGCCCACGTGCTCCAGAAAGCCTAAGCGCGAGGAGATCTCCTTCAAGATCTGGCGGGCGATCTCCTGCTCCTTTTCCTGGAGTTTTGGCGAGAGCTTTGCGAAGAAGTCTATGCTCTCACCGACGGATTGATCGGTCACATCCACAATGGACTTTTCTCCGACCTTTACGGCCAGAACCTTCTCCTTCAGCCTGCGGCCGTTGCAGGCCAGGCAGGGAAGGACGCGCATGAACTTCTCCAGCTCCTCGCGCCGGTACTCGGAAGCGGTCTGGCCGTAGAGGCGGATGCTCTGCGGAATTAAGCCCTCCCACTGGCCGTTGTGCATCCAATAAGCATCACCATTTTTCATGCTCATGCTGAATTGGATGCTCTCATCCGAGCCGTACATCAGGGTGTTGTACTGCTCTTCGGAGAGGTCTTTCACTGGGGTGAAGACGTCAAAGCCAAAGTGCTTGGCTACGGCAGCCAGATGCTGGCCACGCCAGCCGTCGATGGCGTTTCGATACAGCGCGACCGCCCCGTCAGCAATGCACAGATCTCTGTCCGGTATGATCAGATCCGGGTCGAACTCCATGCGAAAGCCCAGACCATTGCAGGACTCGCAGGCTCCGAAGGGGCTGTTGAAAGAGAACATGCGCGGCTGAAGCTCCTCGAAGGCTAATCCGCAGACTGGACAGGCCATGGTGGCGGAGTAGAGATGCTCCCTGCCGTCGGCAAAGAGGGCTATGACCAGGCCTTCCGATTTTTTAAGAGCATTCTCGATGGCCTCTACCAGCCGTGATCTGTCCTGGCAGGGATCGAGCCGGTCCATGACCACGTCAATGTCGTGCATTTTGTAGCGGTCCAGCTCGATTGTCTCATCAGTTCTCCGTATCTTTCCGTTCACCCGCACCCGTGTGAAGCCCTCTTTATTCAGGTCGGCAAAGAGCTGGCCGTAGGTTCCCTTCTTCTGGCGGACGACGGGAGACAGAACCGTCACCTGGCTGCTGCCGGAGTTTGCATCTCTCTTTGCTTTGCCTTCGGCTTCGCTTCCTGTATTGCCTTCCAGCTTTCCTGCCTGCGCTCTCGCCTCCTCCTGAATGCTCTCCGCGATCCTCTCCGGCGACTGGGATTGTATCCTTATGCCGTGCACCGGGCAATGGGGCACGCCTATCCTGGCATAGAGCAGGCGCAGGTAGTCGTAGATCTCTGTTACCGTTCCCACGGTGCTACGAGGGTTCTTGGAGGTGGTCTTCTGCTCGATGGAGATGGCCGGGGACAGGCCCTCGATGCTATCGACATCTGGCTTGTCCATCTGGCCCAGGAACTGGCGGGCATAGGCGGAAAGCGACTCTACATAGCGGCGCTGGCCCTCGGCGTAGATGGTGTCGAAGGCCAGAGTTGATTTGCCTGAACCGGAGACGCCGGTGATGACTATGAACTTGTCACGGGGAAGCGTTACGTTTATGTCTTTGAGGTTGTGCTCACGGGCACCTTTTATTATGATCGATTTCATTTCGTAGGTCTCACGGGTTTTTTTATCGAATGGTGCGCAATAGCTGAGGAAGGACTTAATCCTTTTCAGGCAACCACAGGTTTTTTAAAAAAGTGGAAAAGAAAAATGTTTTGCTTTGCCCTTCACTTTTCGACCTTCTCAAGCTCAGATTGCAGATCCTGGGTCAGATCGACCTTGTAGAAATTGCCGGTTGTGGGTAGCTCCATGGCAAATCCGGATGTGATGTCCACCTTTGCCTCGGCCTTATCAACCTGAAGATCGAGGATATGCCCTCCTGCCTTTCTGTCCGCGGTTATGAAATGAAGATGGTATCCGGCGACGTTAAGGCCCTTGGAAAATTCAGGCGCCCAGACGCCCACCACAGTTCCAGTGGTATTGTAAAGCTCGAAGACCGATTGATTCTTGGAGGCATCGGCCAGGCGCGGATAGGGCTTAACCTGTTTTGGAATGCTCCTGGTCTTGACATAGGGAAATGTCCCGTCGATTCTTATGGCGTAGAAGACGTTCTTGGATGGCAGCTCTTTGTCCAACTGAAGGGACAACTCGGTGAAGTTGCTGGCATTTTGAACGGATATGGTCTGGTCTGCATCAAAGCTAGTTACTGTGGCAAAGGGAGCAGTCATATTGCCCAGAACCGGATAGGCCATGCCATCCGCCTTGACCTGATAGTAATCCCCGTCCAGTGCAATCATCTCGCCGTCGAGCGAATCGAATGTGCCTATTCCGAAATCGCCATGAGTCTTGAGATCATCGAAGCTGTAAAAGCCATCAAAGACGCCCTGAAGGAGGGCATCAATCGTGGATACCTGGAATAGAACATCGTCATCAGCACACACACCGCCTGGGAGCAGAGCAAAAGCCATAATGCAAAGCAGTGCACCAATAATTGTATATTTCTCGCTCATTTATTTCCTTCCATAATAATTTTGGCAATGAGTACACTTTCAAACTATTACTACTATTTGGATTGCTAAATCGCTCCCCTGTAGTACGCCAGCCTGCGAGCATGGGGCCGGAACAGATCCAGCAGCCTCTTCTCCTCCCCTTCAGCCAGGGGCTGGAAATCCCTGCCCACCCGGGATAGACTGTGTTCGCGTTCGTATCTGACCCATGGCTTTCTCCGCTTTGCTTTGTTGCGGTTCACGTTGGCCAGGCCATGATCCAACAGAACCTTATGAATGGCGTTATGATGGATATGCTTTCCGTGCTGGAAATCAATGATCGTTTCCAGTATCCTTGCACCCAAATTTTGCACTTTGTGGACTTCAAGTATCAGCTCAACTGACTCTTCATCCAGGGTCTTTTTCTTCCAACCAAATTTTTAATGCTTAGGAGCATCTTGGTTTTCGTTCATTTCATCCAGACTCGCTTCACTGAGGAGGAACTTAACTTCATATCCTCTGCGATTCATTTGGTGCTCTCGCCTCTCTTTTTGGCTCGAATTATATATCTGATCTTCTTCTCTGTTAGCTTTACAACCTTATTCTTCTTTCTATAGAAAACGTTTTAACTTGTGGTGATCTGTCCTAGATTCAATTTTAGATTGGAGGCTGTCCATGAAAAGCATTGCATCAGATTGCCTGGAAAGAGTGAGAAGGGAAAAGCCGCTCATACATCACCTGACGAACTGGGTGACCATTTACGATTGTGCCAATATCGTAAAGGTATTTGGAGCCTCTCCGGTTATGGCTCATGCCAGAGAAGAGGTCGCCGAGATGGCCGGCATCGCTTCGGCCGTGGTTTTGAATATCGGCACGCTGACAACTGATTTTGTCGATGCCATGATACTTGCAGGAGAGAGTGCCAACAGAAAGGGAATTCCTGTGGTCCTTGACGTCTGTGGGGCCGGCGCCACAAAATTTCGCGATGATAAATGCTTTGAGATCCTGGATGAAGTAAGGGTGAGCATCATAAAAGGCAATTCTTCCGAGATCGCTCGCATAGCCGGGGAGAGCGTGTCTACCAGGGGTGTAGATGCCTCGACTGTTGAGAAGAATCTGCAGGATGTAGCGCGCACATTGGCGGAAATGAGGAATTGCACTGTGGTTATCACCGGCAAAGAGGATATCGTGGCTGATGGAAAAAGAGTGGTCTTGGTGAAGAACGGCCACGCCATGATGGCCGATATTGTGGGCACGGGATGCATGGCCGCGTCGGTAATCGGCACCTTTTCCGCCGTGGAAAGAGACCATTTTGCTGCCTGTGCAGCCGGTCTCGTCTGCTATGAGGTCGCAGCAGAAATCGCGGCCGCACAGGCGCAGGGGCCGGGCAGCTTCAAAGAAAAGCTTTTTGATGCCGTGTACAATCTTGATGCCGAAACGGTAGAAAGAATGCAGAGGATCGAAGAGTGAAAGGATACTACTTCATAACCGACTCTAAATTGAGCCGTGCCGGAAACTTGAGCGATGTAATGCAGGCGGTAGCATGCGGGGTGGAAGTTGTCCAGTACAGAAACAAGAATGCAGAAACCCGGCAAATGTACGAGGAAGCCGTGCGGCTGCGGGAGATATGCAGGGACGCCGGATCGATTTTTCTCATCAACGATCGGGTAGACATTGCCCTTGCCGCACAGGCCGATGGCGTCCACCTGGGCCAGTCGGATATGCCGTGCACTGCAGCTCGAAAATTGCTTGGCCGGGAGAAGATAATCGGCGTTACCGTCCACAATCTTGCCGAAGCCCTGGAGGCAGAATGCATTGGTGCCGACTATCTGGGAGTCTCACCGATCTTTCAGACAGCGACAAAACCAGATGCCGGAAAGCCGGCTGGCATCAGACTTATCGAAGAGATCCGGGCAGAGGTTGATATCCCACTGATCGCAATTGGCGGCATCAGCCATTGCAATGCTGGCGAGGTCGTCAGAGCAGGAGCAGACGGCCTTTGCGCTATATCATGCGTCGTTGCCAAAGAGAACGTAAGGGATGAGATCATAAAGTTTCAGGAAATTTTTGCGGCACGAGGGTGAAGGATCTAGACGCGACTATGTAGCCCTTCCGCTTGCTTTTGACTGCATGCTTACTAATCGCGTTTTATAAGTATATAATTATTTATGTCGCGAAGTTTTTCGATGAAATAGCCAAAAGATCTATTTCGCATCCCTTCCCAATCTCTCCTTAGAATGCCCTATTCAGTCTCCGCCTCCCCAACCGTCTTCCCCGAAGACGCCGCCATCCTCTCCCTCTTTCACCCCATCGTTTCGGATTGGTGGCTTGCCTCTTTTCGCTCAGCCGAAGGCCTCTTCACAGCGCCCCAGCGCCAGGCTGTGCCCCTCATTTCGCAGGGCAAGAACGTGCTCATCTGCTCGCCCACCGGCTCGGGCAAGACCCTCTCCGCCTTCATCTCCATCATCAACCAGCTATTCATCATGGCTGTAAAGGGCGATCTGGAAAATATGGTCTACTGCCTCTACATCTCTCCCCTCAAGTCTCTGGCCAATGACATTCACAAGAATCTGGAGCTTCCCCTCAGGCAGATGCAAGATATGGCTGGGGAGCGAGGACTGGAAGTGCAGGAGATCAGGCACTCCATCCGGCACGGGGATGTCTCTGCCCAGGAAAAAGCCCGCATGCTCAAGAAGATCCCGCACATCCTCAACACCACACCGGAGTCCCTGGCCATCCTTCTCAGCTCGCCACGTTTTCGAGAGAAGCTGAAGAGCGTGCGCTGGGTAATCGTGGACGAGATCCATTCCCTGGCCGCCTCCAAGCGCGGCGTGCACCTCTCCCTCAGCCTGGAGCGGCTGGAGGAGCTGAAAAGAGAGCCGCAGGAGAACGATGAGCCGATCGGGCCTGACGACCTGGAGCGAAAGAGTGAAAGAGGCCGGGAAGGGGAGCTTTTTCAGTCTGTTGATCCCGCATCAGGAAGCTTCGTTCGTATCGGCTGCTCGGCTACCGTTGAGCCGCTGCAAGAAGTGGCCGACTTTCTGGCTGGAAACTTCCGGCCTGTGCAGGTGGTGGACTGCCGCTTCTCCCGCAACTTCGACCTGCGCCTGCTTTGCCCAGTGCCTGATCTGATCCAAGCCGGCCAAATCGATCTGTTCGATCGGCTCTACGAGCTCTTGCACCGCCATATCCAGGAGCACAGGAGCACCCTCATCTTCACCAACAGCCGCAACGGGGCAGAACGGGTGCTCCAGAGCCTCAAGCAACGCTTTCCGCTGTACTACAATGCCGAAAACTCCGCCTGCCACCACGGCTCCATGGGCCGGGAGGGAAAGCTGGACACGGAGAGCCGTCTCAAGCAGGGACAGCTCAAGGTTGTTTGCACCTCTACCTCCCTGGAGCTTGGCATCGACATGCCCTTCATTGATCTGGTCTTGCAGATCGGCTCGCCCAAGTCCGTTGCCGCCCTTTTGCAGCGTTTCGGCAGAGGGGGCCACAGCCTGGATCATGTGGTAAAGGGCAGGATGATCGTCCTGGATAGAGAAGAGCTGATGGAATGCGCAGTGATGCTGGAGAGGGCAAAAGCTGGCGACGTGGAGAGAATTCATATTCCCAAAAATGCGCTGGACGCACTCTGTCAGCACCTGCTGGGAATGGCGCTGGAGAGAGACTGGACTCTTGAAGAAGTGCTGAGGGTTGTGAGAAGGTCATACTGCTACAGAGGCCTCAGCGAAGAAGAGCTTATGAGCGCTGTGCTCTACCTCTCCGCAGCTCATGGGGGCATGCAGGAGAGGCACATCTACCCCAAGATTCGCTACGATGCCGAGACGAAGATGATAGGTACAAGGGGTGGAAGCTCTCGCATGATCTACTACACCAACTCGGGCATGATTGCAGACCAGTTCACCTGCGATGTATTCACCCGTGAAGGGCGCTGGGTGGGAAGGCTGGATGAGAAATACATGGAAAAGCTGGACAAAGGGGACGTCTTTTCCATCGGCGGTGGCGCCTATTCCTTTTGCTACCGGCGGGGTGGGAAGATCTACGTGGACGCAGCCTCTGGAAGGCCCAATATACCCACCTGGTCCTCAGAGAAACTGCCCTTATCCTTTGACCGGGAAACAGGCCGCAGGATCTACTATTTTCTCACCGGCTACGGCCTGCGCTTTAACGAGGGACTAGCCCGAATGGTAGCCTACCTTCTCTCCCGGCAGAGGATGAGCGATATCTGCATCACCACCTCTGACTCGGGCTTTGTGCTCTCCTTTCCCCCGTCCGGCAAGGTGAATCTGCCGGCCATCATTGGGTCCATTCAGGAGGAGAACTGCGAGCAGCTTATCTTCCGATCCTTGCAGAACACGAGCCTCCTGAAAAGCGTCTTTCGCATCAACGCCACCCGCTCTTTCATGATACTGAAGAGCTACAAGGGCCGGCAGAAGTCTGCCCGGTGGCAACAACTGGACGCAGACATGCTCATCGGATTTGCCGGCAAGCTGGATGAGTTTGCAGTGCTGCGGGAGAGCTTTCGGGAGATAATCGAGGACCGGTTTGAGGTGGACAATATCAAAGAGGTGCTGCGGGGCCTAGCCTCTAGGGAGATCGAAGTGGTGGTGAAGAAGGAGGTGACGCCCAGCCCCATGGCCTTCGGGCTGGCGGCCCTGGGGGCCGGGGAGAGGCGGGAGCGGATGAGGGAGATGCAGAGAAAGGTGATGGAGAAAAATGGTGGGGTTTGAATATGGACCGTGGACGATCTCTTGAGATACCTGAACGAGGATTCGGCAGAGATCTGATCTGCCGTTTAGGATTTCAGCCTAAATTTTCAATGCTATGCAGAAAGTATATAAACGATAAATACCTAAAGATTATAAGATTATAAGATTAAAATGGAGACTTTGAAATATGAGCGATTTAGTTGTATTGGCCTTCGACACCGAAACAGGTGCAGGTCAGATGAGAGACAGCCTGTTGAAGCTGCAAAAGGAGCATCTAATTGGATTGGAGGATGCTGCGGTCATTGTTAGAAACAAAGAAGGAAAGGTTAAGGTGAATCAAGAAGTCGACATGGTGGGAGCGGGAGCTATGGGTGGAGCCTTCTGGGGACTTCTGATAGGCTTCTTCTTCTTTGTGCCTATATTCGGATTAGTTCTCGGTGCAGCAACAGGAGCCATTGCCGGGAAGTTTGCAAATGCGGGTATGGACGAACAATTCATCAAAGACGTAGGAAACACCATTCAGCCAGGAAACTCAGCATTGTTCATGCTGGTTAGAGAATCCACTCCGGATAAAGTAATGGACGAGCTGAAGAAGTTCAAGAACGTCAAGGTATTGAAGACATCTCTCTCCAAGGAGCAGGAAGAGCATCTCAGGGAAGCTTTTGCCGGCCAGGATGTAAAGGTTACGCTTTAGATTTTTACAAACCAGCGCACCCCCGCAGCTCTGTGCTGCAGGGTATTCAATTTGATATAAATCAAATCCAAATCGAGCACCACTCTTCTTTAATTTACCTGGATGTGGTAATGAAAAGGTGGCCTTAAATAGAAAAAATGCGTATTAGTTTTCATTCTATTGTTCAGGATGGGTGGGTTATGAAAATCAATCGGACCATATTACCATTGGCAGTAATTGCTTTCGTCTGCCTGTATCCCGGCACAGCTTCGGATCCGTCATTTACTGCATCAGATCAGGAATATAGCTGGTATGCTTACGAGACTCCTGAAGACTCTGCCCGGCTTGTGGAGAATGAATCGATAAGCGCCCTGCCGGATAAAAGCAGCCTTTTGATAGTCGATTCCACTGGCAAGCAGTCGCGCACCTCTTTGGAGATTCCCTCAGGCGGTTGGGCCAGCGTCAGGCTGATGCCGGAGGCAAGCGGAGAGCTGCAGCTCTTCTGCCTCTACCCCACGGGCTCGGTTGCCACAATCCTCAATGCTTCCGTGCAGAAGGGCAAGAGCTACACGGCATGGTATAAGGCCAACCTGGAAGGGGATTATGAGCTGTGGTTTACAGTAGGTGAAGCTGCGGCTAAGAGCAATTCCATAAAATTCCTTGTTACGGAATTAGAGATTGCGAAGGAAGGCATGCCCATGGCAGCCGCAGGAGGCTTCGGAAGCGTAGCCTCAAAGGCCCTTGTCGGCGCACCGAGCGTATCCTACAGCATGGCCGCTCCTGCGGCGGCAGCGAGCCCCAGCATCGGCTTTTCAGCGGGCGGCGCCAAGGATGTAAATAACTTCCGGGAGAACATCAAACAGGACTATTTGCCGCTGCCAAGCGACGTGACCTACGAGGGCCTGTTTTATGATTACTACTTTGATACGGGTGCAGCAAAGGAATGCAAGAAGCTCTTCTGCCCGTCCTACAGCTACGCCGTATCTAATGATCCCATATCAATGCAGCCCCAATACTACCTCTCTGTGGGCCTGAACTCAGGAATAGCGGATTTCCAGAGAAAGAAGCTGAACCTAGTGGTGGTGCTGGACTTCTCCGGCTCCATGGGCAGCCCCTTCGACGAATACTACTACGATCGCTTCGGCAATAAAGTAGAGCAGAATGGGGACGAATCCAGCATGAGCAAGACCAAGATGCAGATTGCCGATGAGTCTGTAGTCGCGCTCCTGGACCACCTCAAACCGGAGGATCGCTTCGGGCTGGTAATATTCAGCGATGATGCCTTCCTGGTCGATCCGCTCACCGGAGTTGCCGATAAAGACCCAGAGAGACTGAAGAGCCGCATCCTCAATATCAAGGAGACATACGGAACCAACATGGAGGCAGGAATGGAGAAGGGGACCGCCCTCTTCGATCGGTTCCTGCAGGCCGACAAATCAGAGTACGAGAACAGGATAATCTTTTTGACCGACGCCATGCCCAACATGGGAGAGACCGGCGACCTCCCGCTCTTTCGCATGCTGGAGGATAATGCAGATCAGGGAATTTACACCACATTCATCGGCATCGGCGTGGACTTCAACACTGAATTGGTGGAAAGCATCACCAAGATCAAGGGAGCCAACTACTATTCGGTTCACTCGGCAAGTGAATTCAAAACGCGCATGGACGATGAGTTCGACTTCATGGTCACGCCGCTGGTCTTTGATCTGCGCCTCAAGCTGGATGCGCCGGGCTACGAGATTGAGAAGGTCTACGGCTCTCCTGAGGCAGACCAGGCCACGGGCGAGCTGATGAAGGTCAATACCCTCTTCCCCTCCAAGGCCGAGAACGGCCAGGTTAAGGGCGGAGTGATCCTGGTAAAGCTCAAGAAGCTCTCCAATCAGGGAAACATGCGGCTTAAAGTAAGCTATCAGGATAGAAATGGTGTGCAAGATAGCGATGAAGCTGAAGTGGATATGGCAGAGGAAAATGCCGATTTCTACCAGAACAGCGGCATTAGAAAAGCTGTACTTCTCTCTCGCTATGCGGATCTGCTCAAGAACTGGATGATAGATGAGAGGAAGGCGGCAGATAATGGCTGGAAGATAGTGCCGTCCGTGACGCTAGCTAATGGAATTGTCGTCCCGATCGAGCTTGGAGAATGGGAACGCCAGTCTTTGCCCCTGGCCGTCTCCGAGCCCTATCCGGAGCTATTCGGTCGCTTCTCGGGTTACTTCCAGAGCGAGGCTCAGGTTTTGGGCGACAGCACACTGGAACAGGAAGAGGAAATTCTAAAGAAGCTGGAAGGCTTTGCCGGACCGACTAGTAACGGAGAGCAAAGGTGAAAAAGCGAGGAAAAAAGAAAAAAGATGAAAACGGCTCCCGGATGATGAGGAGCCTGTCTTTTGTTTTCTTTTTTTGTCTTCCGTCAGCATTACTGCGCTACCAGCACTTCTTGCAGCGGCCTTCTGGTCGAATGCACCACATCCTCCTTGCCATACCCCAGCCTGAAGGCCTGCTGCACCTGCGTCATACCTGATTGAGCAGACAAGAGCCCGGCGAGTTTTGCCTTTGTCTGCGCCGTCTCCAGTGCCTGGCTCATGGGATGCAAGCTTATGCCCAGAGCCGTAGCTGCAAGCCAGAAACGCTCCAAGGTCCTTCCAGCCTTGACGGATGATATGCTATCGTTATTTGCCGTGCTGATGAAAACGAGATATGGCGTGCTGTTGATCAGATCAGCGTCCTTTTTGGATTGCTGCGGTCCCACATCTAAGAATACAACCACTAGCTGAGCCATCTTGGCCCTCACTCCAGTGGGCCCCATGACGCCCAGTCCCAGCCAGTGGCCCAGCTCGCTCTTGAAATTGGCATCGGAATACTGGATGCCATTTGCCTGCATCACGAGATCTTGGAAGCTCTTCTTTATGGCAGAATCGCGAGTTATGAAAACACTGATATCTGCATCCGAGCTGAGACCCTTGATGGTCTCCAGATCTGCTTCGGAGATCTCCCGCGGCTCGTAAGGATTGCGATTGGTCTGGCGGGAAAGGATGGCCGAGAAGAGCCTGGGATCTCCGGAGGGATTAGCAGCCGGCTGCAATACGACTTTAGCAGCAAGATCCTTCTCGCCGGGAAAGTAGATAATGCTGGAGTTGTAACCGAAATGGTCCGCAGCTAAAATTAGATTTTCCAGGGCACAGCCCAAACTTATGTGCAACTCTCTTTGATCTGCGTCTGCAACCTGCAGCCACCTTGATTTATCGGCAAAGACCAGGATCGAGTCATTTGTGACGTTAAACTTCCAGGGCTGGCTGTTGTGGCTGGAGGGCGCTAGGATGGCATAATTGAGCAAGAAGGTTAGCTTCTCCTTTGCGCTATCATTTGCGGGAAAGTCGCTCTCTTTGATATCCCAGGCTTGAATCGATGCCTCGGGCTGCATTAAAACACCTGCCAGCACCATTCCCAAAATCAAGAATATGCTTATCACTACAACTTTAGTCGTCGATACTGCCATGATCTACCGCCTCGTGCATGCTACCTGAGATCATCGAAGTCCTATTTAAAATCAGGCAAATTCTTCCATTGGCAAGGTTTATTTGGAAGTAATCCCCCTAAGATCACATAATCGGGAGGATTGGTATTGTTGAATATATTTAATTTTAAATTTCTCATTAAGCGTTCAGATTTTTCTCTTTTGAAATGCAGTATACTGATTGCCGCTCTTTTGGTGCTTGGCTCGTCCATAGCAATCTCTGCTTCCCTTAATTCAAGTGAAGATACGGTTGAGCTTCAGGTAGTGGCCCTAAACGATTTTCACGGCCAGCTTGAGCAGCCATCCGGCAACCTGACTCTCTACTACAACACCACAAATTATCCATTTAAGGCAGAGGTTGGAGGAGCATCTTATTTGGCAACCCAGATTAAGGCGCTAAAGGCCACCAATCGGAACACAGTTATTGTATCGGCTGGGGACTGCATTGGCGCCAGCCCTCTGGTTTCGGCCCTCTTTCACGATGAGCCCACCGTCGAGGTTTTAAGCGAGATCGGTCTGGAATATTCCGCAGTGGGCAACCATGAATTTGATAAAGGCGTACCGGAGCTGCAGCGCATGCAATACGGCTGCTGCCACAAGGTAGACGGCTGCCAGGATAAAGATCGCTTTGTGGGTGCTGGCTACTATTACCTCACTGCAAACGTGGTCAATAGTGCCAGCAGCAATAACACTACAATCAACAGCACTAACAACAGTAAAGACAGCACGCTCTTTCCGCCCTACAAGATAAGGGTGATAGAAGGAATCCCGGTGGCCTTCATTGGCGTATCCTTGAAAGATACTCCCAACATTGTTACGCCATCCGGTGTCAGGGACGTGGCGTTCCTGGATGAGGCCGAGTCTATCAATGCCGCTGTTCGGGAACTGAAGGAAAAGGGCATAAAGACAATAATTGTACTGATTCATGACGGCGGCAAACAGGAGGGGCTGCCCAGCGAGAGCAAAAATTTCTCAGGATCCATAATTGACGTTGTCAAACGCTGCGATAAAGAGGTGGATGTATTTGTCACGGGGCATACTCATCAGACTTATGTCTCTAATGTTGACGGACGAATAGTGACCCAGGCAGGCTGGCAAGGCAAGTTTCTCACCGATATCGATTTAGTCATCAGCAAAGAAACAGGAGACGTTCTCCTGGCCAAAGCCAAGAACGTGGCCGTTACCCGCGACGTACCTAAAGATGCAGATGTTTCAGAAATCGTAGAAAAGTACTCGACATTGACAAAGCCCTTGACCCAAAAGGTTATTGGATCGATAACTACGGATATTTCCAAAAAGCCGGGCAATTCCGGTGAATCGGCTTTAGGCGATATCATTGCCGACACGCAGCTCTGCTCTGCGAGGCAGGATGGCGCAGTAGTCGCTTTCATGAATATTGGAGGGATTCGCACCGATTTAACCTACCGCGCTAGCGAAAGCGAGGGTGCGGGCAATGTGACCTACGGCGAGGCTTTCAGTGTGCAGCCCTTTGGCAATAGCATATTTGCCGTGAATCTAACGGGCAGCCAGATCGATGAGCTGCTGGAGAAGCAGTTTGATAATCCAACTACAGGGATAAATAGCATACTCCAGGTCTCCAGCGGATTTCTCTACACCTGGAACAGAAGCGCTCCTTACGGCCAGAAGGTCGATATCAAAACCATCAAGATCAACGGAAAAACCATAGATCCGAAGGGCAGCTATCGCATTGCAGCTAACGGCTTCCTGGTGGATGGGGGAGACAACTTCACCGTCTTTAAGGCCGGAGTGGATCGGGTCTGCGGGATTGGCGATCTGGATGCCTTTATTGAATACTTCCAGGATTTCTCGCCGGTCTCACCCGGGCGGATGGATCGGATTGCAGTTACCGGCTAGCCAGTAAGTTGGCAGATGTTGCCCAAGATCCCAGGCAGACTGCAAGCATCATGTGCCAGCGTCCTGCGCTGGCGCAGTTGGGCCTGGGATTCTCAAGTCTGCCTTGATCTTACCAGTAAAATATGTCATACTCGTTTGATCTTAATATCGTTCGCGAGATCCGCTCAGGCCTAGAGGCTAATTATGGGGATCTGAGGTGCTTTGCTTGAGATGCAGGGTGCAAGATGGTGGCAAGTAGGCCTATCGTTATGCATTACTTATGAGAGCGAGCAGCTAGATCTGTTATTCCTGGGTCTCAGAATTGTCGGCCTTATGCTATGTAGATTGGCAAGCTTTGCTGCTGATCTCGCAGATTCGACAGACCTCGCGCTCTTCATCCAGCTGGCGAGATGCCGTGGCCAACACGCTGGCGTTTACAATGTTTCCTGCCAGAAATACTGCGGCTGCAATCTGATCATTCGGAACGCCTAGATTTAAAGCTGATCGGATATGCAATTTCAAGCAGTGGCTACATCTCATGGCAGCTGAGACCGAAATGGATATGAGCTCTACGGTTTTGGCATCCAATGCAGAACTCCTCAGAATGGAATTGTTGTAAAGCACTTTCGTTATTAGAATATCCGGATTATCCTTCATGAATGAAAAAACATAGGGAACCTCACCATAGGTGCTCTCAACAGCTCGCATGATGTCTTCTGCAGCCTTCTCCTTACCTCTAGCCAAAATGGCATCCAGCTCATCATCTAGACTTTCGATCATATCTTTCTCCTAAAATATTTCATAATTTTTAAAAAATATTTTTCACTTAATTATCCTGATAATTTTACAAATGACAATCCTGCTAGAGCTACCAATGCATCACCTACCATCATATACATTGTTGCTCCTCCCGAGACAAGTATTGCCCCAATTCCTGCGATAAAGAATGCAGCCGGTATGATTGACGAAATTCCCATATCATCACCCTCCTCGATTTCATCAGATTTGCCCGTACATCTTTATGGATACATGCTTATTACAGCGGCTATTATCACAACGATCGCTGCAAAAACCATAACCATTTTAGATGCTTCAGGCATAAGGTGCACCTGCTTATCCATCCCCGGTATCCATTTAGGATTATGCTCAACAACCCAAGCAATCCATTTCTCATGCTGAAGCATCGCATCAGATTTCTGTAGGCCCATAGTCCACCTTCATCTCCACTTCTTCATTCTCCGTCCTTGCATACATAGGGAAACAAGACCAGAAGATCCTATCAGCTTCTGGCCTGCATCGATTGCTGGCTAGGACAATGGTTACATTACCTACTAGTTTATCAATATTGTGGTAAAATAGCATATCTATTCCCATTTTATGCTAAAATTGGTTAATTTGTTTTTCACTAAATAGTAGAAATACAAAAATATGAAAAACGGAAATCTCCTCTAAAAGGTATTTTACCCTAAAAGAGAATAGCAATGGAATGCAGGAAAGTGGTTGGCTAATTTCCGTTAATTTTTGTCCAAATTTGCGGAGAAGATTTATAAGGTATCAGAAGGATCAATTCAGGGATCAACTCAGGCAGATGGAGAACATCAAATAAATGCCCAGTATTAAATATACCAGAATAGAGATAACTTCTGATGCCTACAGATCTTTAGAAGCAGAAGCCATATTACAGGGTAAGACTCTAAAGAAGCTGGCTTCGGAGTTGATACTAAAAGGCGTCTCCAAGAAAGCTATAGATTTTGTCAAGGAATCTCCTGAGCCGCCTATTTTAAGCGAGCCTGATATAAAACTCGACGAAAAAGCTGCAGAAGTTATCGAAAAGATAGGGGCTGTGGGAATACATATCAGCGAAGCGATTCTAGAGTCGGTTAAACATGCCATTTTAGATGATGGCTATCAAGGAGCAATGCTGCATGTTGCCCAGAATACGGCCTCTATGGAAAGAGATGAGCTTCACCGGGTGCTCGCCATCTGCAGGAGCAATAGGCTTTCAATTAAGATAGCTGCCTATCTCATCGAAAATTTGAATGAAATAGAATCAGGCAAATGGAAGTAACATAAAGTAAACCTTTCACATTAAAACCATCAAGATTTCAAGATCTTCTCATATTCGAGCTTTTCTTTGGGAACCGGCTCTTTATCCTCATCCGGATAGCCGAAGGCGATCATGCACTCTACAATAAAATTTTCGGGCAGATCAAGCGCTCGCTTGATATAATCCTCAGAGGAGATATTGCTGCTGTGCATTCTCTTTCGGATCTGAACACAGAAGAAGGCAATGCTGCAACTCTTAGAACTACAGATATCAGCAAAGATGGTCATATCGAATACAGTAGCATGCCACTTGCTAATCTAGATTTGTCCAAAATTCGTCAGCACATCCTGCACGAAAATGATTTGGTAATCACACGCAGTGGCCGAATAGGCACAGTAGCGGTATTTAAAGGATTTCGATTGCCTGTGATACCGGGGGCATTTCTGATCAGATTTCGGCTTAAAAAAGAAATCGCAGATCCACGTTTCTATCGGTATTTCTTCAATTCTCCTGCCGGACAGAAAATTCTGCTTTCTGTCGCAACAGGCTCTGTGCAACAGAACCTCAACATTACATCACTGCATAGGCTGTATATTCCCGTACCTTCGCTCATTGAACAGCGTGCCATCGCTTATATCTTAGGCACTATGGACCGTAAGATCGAACTTAATAACCGCATAAATGAAAACTTGGACGCAATAGTCCGCAGTATCTTCAAATCGTGGTTCGTGGACTTTGACCCTGTACGCGCTAAGTCTGAGGGTCATGAGCCTGCTAGAATGGATGCAAAGACAGCAATGCTCTTTCCCGACAACCTAGACGAATCTAGTATCGGTGAAATTCCACATGGATGGAAGGCGCAACCAATCGGCGAAATGGTTCGTGTTCTGGGTGGTGGAACACCGAGTACGATGGAGTTAGCATATTGGGAAGGTGGAACTCACCCTTTCTGCACTCCTAAGGACATGTCTTCGCTAAAAAGCCCCGTGCTACTTTATACTGAACGGTATCTATCAAATCAAGGAGTAGCAAGGATCAGTTCAGGGCAGCTTCCAGTTGGGACAGTCCTGTTATCATCTCGTGCTCCAATCGGCTACCTAGCTATTTCTGAGGTCCGCGTATCCATTAACCAAGGAATTATTGGCATGATATGCGATCGGCAGCTTTCAGGCTTGTATGTATTATACTGGTTGCAGGCGAATATGGACAGAATTATAGCTAACGCCAATGGCAGCACATTCCCAGAAATCAGTAAGCAGAGTTTCAGGCCTATCAATATTCTGGTGCCGCCAACTCGTATCTTGGAGCGATTTCAATTGATTATTGAGCCACTATATCGCCAGCTCGTCAGTAACACTCGACAATCACAAGCTCTAATAGAAATACGTGATGCCCTTATACCGCGACTGCTTTCTGGTGAGATTCAGGTGCCAAGGAGGGAAGAGTAGCCTTGGATTTCCTGCACGCTATTTTTGAAGATCAACTTGAACTTCGCCTGGAAAAAGGAAATGCGGTAATAGGTGGTACAATCTTTCCTCCGGTTGTGATCTTGAAAGCCGATAACGCTGCATATGATTCTGAATATTTAGACTGGTTAAATTTCCATTGGCTACCTGATCAGAACGAACTTTTGGAGCGGATACTAAAGATACGCGCAAACAGAAACCGGTTCTATGATCTATGTAAGGCCTTGAAGAACGGTCAAGTTATCCCGTTTGTTGGCTCTGGAATGTCAGTACCATCCGGGTTAAAAACATGGTCTAATTTCTTGCTCTCGATTAGAGGTTTCTCGCGAATGAGTGATGAGGAACTAAAGAGACTATTGGCCGAATCAGAGTTTGAGGAAGCAGCAGAGCGATTGCTGCAATCCATGCCTCCTAGATTGTTCAACGAGCAGGTTGAGCATTCCCTTCGTATTGACGGATCTAAAAAGATCGATGGCGCAGTCAGGTTCTTACCTGAATTATTTGATAAGCTTGTTCTTACTACAAATCTCGATGATTTGCTTGAAAATTTATATAACAGCTCTAACCGTTTTGACCATATCTTTGCCGGTAATGAGATTAGAAAGTATAGGATGACAAAGACGATATCTAAACGTGTGCTTATAAAATTACATGGCGACTGCAAAGATCCCGAAGGACGCGTTCTAAGAAAAGACGAGTATAATAAGGCTTATGCAGAGGGATCGCAGATCCGCGAGGAATTAATAAATTTATTAAAGACAAATAGTCTTCTCTTTCTCGGTTGCAGCCTTGACAAAGACCGAACAGTCTCTTTAGCAGCTGAAATCGCCAAAGCAGATCCAGCAATGCCACGTAACTATGCATTTCTGCAGTGCCCTGATAATGAAGACATATGTCTTGAACGGGAGCATTTTCTTACAGATTGCAGCATCTTTCCGATCTGGTATCAAGCTGATCATGATGAATGTATACAATCCCTTTTTACAGGAATGCTTCAATGTCTTGGCAAACTGTAGCAGGGCTAAAAATGCTTGGATTTAATGAATTCGTTATCGAGGAGACTGCTCTTAGATGGCTCGACTCTCTCGGTTATACCTTTATCTTCGGCCCCGACATCGCCCCAGGCGAGCCTCTCGCCGAGCGCGAGTCCTTCCAGGAGGTCATCCTCTCCCACCGCCTCCATGACGCCCTCTACCGCTTGAACCCTGCTATCCCAGCCGATGCCCTTGACGAAGCCCTTCGCAAAGTCACCCACACAGAGTGCCCATCGCCCCTAGTGTCTCGTCAGTTATCTAATGTCGTAAAGTATATGTAACATTATCTTCATAATCAATCTGGGAGAATTGAATATGAAGAAGTACGTTGTGACGCTTTCTGAAGATGAGCGGAAAAACCTGGGAGAGCTTACATCCAAGGGTAACCAAAAATCTCAAAAAATTCTCAACGCGCT
>JBAQXX010000118.1:0-31011 GCA_049299735.1 Methanothrix sp.
TCGGATCCAGCCTTGACAGCCAGGAAATCCTTATCGATATAGGCTTGATGTGCCAGGTCCAGGCACTCCTTGCAGATATTGAACATTTCATCCTTTGGGCCGTGAATAGTAGCCAAATTGAGCTTGACAGGTACAGTCTCCTTCTCAACAAGACACAGCGCGCACTTCATTTAATTCACCTTGCCACCGTTCTGATTCAAACGGTTATAAGCATTTCCTTTCAAGCATCTCATTTCCACCGCCGGTAAAGATCGTTCTCCACTCCGAGAAGATCGAGCACCCGGCCCACCAGCACATCCACCAGATCATCCAGACTCTTGGGCCGGGAGTAGAAGGCAGGGCAGGCAGGCAGGACAACTGCTCCCGCCTCGCAAGCCGCGACCATGTTGCGCAGCTCTACCAGGCCCATAGGAGTCTCTCTGGGAACAATTATCAGCCTTCTTTTCTCTTTAAGGCTGACCTGCGCAGCACGGGTGACGAGTGTATCCGAGGAGCCGCAAGCAACGGCTGAGAGCGTCCCCATGCTGCAGGGAATGACGACCATGGCATCAAAGAGATGCGAGCCGCTGGCAATGGGCGCGGCAAAATCGCAGGAAGCGTAAACGTGGTCGGCCAGATCCTGCACATCCTTTAGCAGAAAATCGGTCTCAATTTCAATGATCTTTGCTGCCGTTTCGGTTATTACCAGATGGGTGATGCAGCCCTTCTCCCGCAAGACCTGCAAGAGACGAACGGCGTACGCCGCCCCCGATGCACCGCTTATGCCTACAACTATTTCCACATAGACCCCTCATTTGCATTTTTTGATCAAGCCCCTCTCGCGCATGGCTCTCATTCTCTTGCCATCTCATCCAATCGCAGCCGCAACAGAAACTCACGGAAAGCATCCTCGTCGGGACGGTCCGGCAGAGGGCTGGCCGCATAGGCCTCTTCCAGCCTACGCACCTTTTCCATGACCTGCTCGGCCCCCGGAGTACGCAAAACCGGCGCAAAGCAAATCCTGCCCTCAGAGAGTAGCTCTATTCCAAAATTGAGAGTCCTCAGAGCCGTCCTGTAGCCTTTGCCCGCAATCTTAGGATTTTCCGCAGGCTTCTCTTCGGACTTGATCTGACTTTCCGCCATTCCTTTTATGGAGTGATAAGTCTGCCTGCAGAGGTTGGCCTGCACCAGGGCTGATAATTCCTCTTGGATATTAGAAGGCTTAATTACCAGCGGGCTTGTGGCATACCAGATGGCATTGACGTTTCCCTTGATGAGCTGATTTATGAGATGGCCGATCTCCCAGCCTAAGGTATCATAAATCTCACCACCCAAGGTCGTTATCTGCTGGCGAACCGTGAGCGAAATCCTATCGCCTCGCAAGATGGCCCTGGTGGGAGCGATATAGATCATCACCAGGTCTATATCGCTCTCAGGGCTTTGCATGCCCCACATGTGCGAGCCGACGCAACTGATAAACATGGTTTTCATCCTGTTTAGATCAACTCGTAGCTCCAATTCTTTCACCTGGGTGGATTTATTAGCCTCATTCTTCCGGCAGCTCCAGCCGCTCCATCGTCGCCGCCACCATCATGGGGAGGGTGATGGTCGCATCCCCGTAAACCGTGACGAATTTCGCGTTTTCGGATATCTTGCCCCAGGATACTGCCTCGGATAGGGTGGCACCGGATAGACCCCCGTTCTCAGGCGTGTCCGTGGTAAGCTGGATCGCGAGGTCGAAGCTATGGGGGGTGACGAGCATGGACTGCAGGGCGAAGTTCTTTGGAACGCCCCCGCCAACTATTACTATTCCCGATCTCTCGCATCCATAGCAGATGTCCACAATCTCTTTGATATCGGCAAAAGCATCTACTGTAAGCTTTTTTGTCTGGCTGAACATCCAGGCCTGCAGGCCGATCATGGAGTCGGGAAGCGCCGGGCAGAAGACAGGCACATCCATCTCGTAGGCCGAGCGCAGGATGGACCTCTCGTCATCAATTCGACTGCCTAAAATGCTCATCAGCTCTCTTCCGGAGAGTTTCTCCTCTCCCTCGGGCATGATTCTTTGCATCAGCTCCTCGAATGCGGCAAAGTCCTCGTCTC
This sequence comes from Methanothrix sp., assembly GCA_049299735.1. Classification (GTDB taxonomy): domain Archaea; phylum Halobacteriota; class Methanosarcinia; order Methanotrichales; family Methanotrichaceae; genus Methanothrix. The sequence continues at coordinate 2,083 of JBAQXX010000118.1, forward strand.
TAAGGAATATATCATAAATGCGGCTTTTTCCTTCCGCCCGCAGCGCCGCATCATCCGACTCCGCCGTGCCCAGACAGTGGCAGCCGAAGGACTCGATTATGTCATGAACAAGGTTTGCTCCCGTGATTACCAGCACATCCACATGACCTTTTCTGATCAGATCGGAGACGACATTTCTCATGCCCGCCGGAACCATCGCGCCGGAGAGGGTCAAGAATTTTGTGAAATCTCCAGAAAGCATTTTTTCATAAATAGCCACAGCTTCCGACAGTCTTCGGGCTCCAAAGCCGCAGTGGCTCATTCTCTCTACCAGGGCATTTACGCTCATCCCCGGCTCAATCTCCAGTTGGTGCACCACATCCATTTAATCACCTTAATGATGATAATATTCTTCCGATAGTTCCCGAAAATTGTGATTGAACTTATGCAACGCGAAATTTTTTCTCATAAACCTTTTATACCAGGCCTTATGTTTAGCTTTTACGGAGGGTAAACAATGGCCGGCGAACCGATGGCAGTGGTTAATTATATACCACTTATTATATTCTTGATAATGGGAGCTATAGTGCCCATTGCTGCTTTGGCTGCTATTAAGATAATAGCGCCCAATAGGCCAAAGCGCCAAAAGCTATCGACATACGAAGGTGGGCTGAAGCCTATCCGCGACGCCAAGATCCAGTTTAGCGTTCAATACTACCTTTTCGCAATCGTTTTTGTTATATTCGATGTTGAGGTTTTATTCTTATATCCCTGGATCTATGTCTACGCGAATAAAGCAATGCAGCAGTTCATGCTCTTCGGATTCATGAACTACGCCGTCTTCGAGATGCTCCTATTCATCATTGTACTGCTGGTAGGACTTATCTATGCTATCAAGAAGGAGGCTTTGCGTTGGGTATAAGCGATGTCATACCCGTGCCCGTAGCAATCGATGAGGAGATTGAGAAGTGGACCATATTCGGCCAACCTGTGGCTGAGGTCTGGTTCACAACTACGGAGAAGATCCATCAAATAATCGAGATGGGACCCATAAAGAATATCTTCAACTGGGGCAGAAAAAATTCGGTATACTTTTTGATGCAGCCCATGGGGTGCTGTGGTGTGGAAATGTTCGTTTTCGGAGCTGCGCCCTATGACAGCGACAGGTTTGGATGCATCCCGAGAAACACACCGCGTCAAACCGATGTGATGATCATCTCTGGCTACCTGACCAGAAAGTACCTCCCCGTCTTTAAGAATCTCTGGGAGCAGATGCCTGAGCCCAAATGGTGTATCGCCATCGGCGAGTGTGCCATCTCGGGTGGACCATTCTATGATTCCTATAATATCGTCCAGAATACTGGTGATCATTTCCCTATTGATGTCTTCATCCCAGGCTGTCCGCCCCGGCCCGAGCAGTTCCTAGAGGGCCTCATCAATCTCCAGGAAAAGATCAAACAGCGCAAGGACAAGCGAGGCTACTGAGGAGGGATCTTTTCTTGACTAACGCAAGCGAGGTCTTAAGTTCCATCCAGTCCGCATTTCCCGGAGCCGTCCTAGACTCCAGGGTGGAATCGGACCGGAGGCTATGGGCCACAATCGACTCCAATAAGATTTTGGACGTCTGCAAACACCTGAGTTCCAAGCTCAATTTTGATCACTACTCCGGTTCAGCAGGCGTAGACTGGATGGCCAGGAAGGAGATGGAGGTAGTAGCCATCATGGCCAGCCATGGAGCGCATCAGGTTGTGGCCATGTTAAAGGTTAAAACGCCTCGAGAAAATCCATCTGTCAAATCCTTGACAGGCCTGTACTGGAATGCCAACTGGTATGAGCGAGAGATCTGGGAGATGCTTGGCATCAATTTCGAGGGCCATCCCGAGCTGTATCCTTTGCTCTTATCTGATGGGCTAATGGGAGCTTGGCCCTGGAGAAAGGATTTTAAGGGCTATCCCGATCTGACCACCGGAGAGAGGGCTGTAGCGATCACAACTACAGAGGGCTATACAGAATATCACTTTCCCCCCACGCCTGCAGAGATAGAAGCAGGAACTGTGGTGACAGAGAGGCCAAAATACCCATCTTTTCGAGAGCGAGAAGAGCGAGAGATCAAGTCCGACTCGGAGATGATCATGCATCTGGGGCCGCAACATGCCATGGTCCCGGGTCCCTTCCTGCTGGATATACTGGTAGAAGGCGAGAGAGTTAAGAAGGCCTTTCTCGATATCGGATATATCCATAAAGGCATCGAGAAGATAATGGAGAACAGAACCTGGCTACAGGGCATAACTTACACGGATAGGATGTGCTATGTGGCCAGCCTCTCCAACAACGAGTGCTATTGTGGTGCAGTAGAGAAGATCTTGGGACTGGAGGTCCCGGAGAGGGCGCAATATATCCGCGTCATCTTAGAAGAGCTCTCCCGAATTCAAAGCCACTTGATAGGCAGTGGCGAGTTTCTGACGCTCATAGCAGGCGTCGGCTTCGCACCATGGCAGTACATGATCATGGACAGAGAGAAGATCATCTCCTTGATTGAGAGCGTTACGGGTGCCAGGCTGACTCATACCTTTGTGCGTTTTGGCGGAGTACGAAACGATCTGCCGGAAGGCTTTGCCGAGCAGTGCCGAAAGGTCTTGCCCTACATGAAGGCCAGGACAGAGGAGTTCATCGAGCTGTTTGCGCAAGATCCGATTTACCATGTCAGAATGGAAAATATTGGCTCCATCTCTGCAGAGACTGCCAAGCGCATGGGATGCGCTGGAAGGGTTCTGAGGGCTGCGGGTGTAGCCTACGATATGCGAAGAGAGGATCCCATACTGGTTTATCCCGAACTGGACTTTGATATCGTAACTGGAACCAGAGGAGATTCCGCGGACAGGATCGACGTCACGCTGAGAGAGATATTGCAGAGCATTCGCATCATCGAGCAATGCCTGGACAAGATTCCCTCTGGGCCTATCAAGACGGACGTCAAGATCCCCAAGAAGATTCCGGCGGGTGAGGCTTACTATCGGGTCGAGGATCCCAGAGGCGAGATGGGAATGTATGTGATCAGCGATGGAGGCGATAAGCCATACCGTGTAAAGGTAAGAGGGCCATTCTACGCTACATTCCAGACCTTGACTCCACTTTTGGAAGGAGTTTATATAGCGGATGCGGTGGCGATAGCCGGAAGCATGGACGGCTGCCCATCCGAGTCGGACAGGTAGGAGGGAGAGGATTTGGACGGAATAATAGAGATCATCACTCAATTTGCCGCCCAGGAGCCGGCGATATTCGCCCTGATCATAGGCATAATAGGTGCTGCGGTGCTTTCTGCCGTGGTTAACGTTGGTGCCATGCTGGTGATCTGGGCCGACAGAAAAGTCATGAGCGATTTCTGCAACCGGTTTGGTCCTAATCGTGTGGGCGGAAGATGGGGCATACTGCAACTGGGCGCCGATGCCATCAAGCTCTTCACCAAAGAAGATGTCATTCCGAGCGGCGTTGACAAGGGCGTCTATGTATGGGCACCCATCCTCGCCTCTGCAGGTACCATGCTGGTGGCTGCGGCCATACCATTCGGGGCACTGCATATCGGAGGCAAGGATTACCCCCTTGTCGTGGCCAACATGGATATAAGCGCTTTTTATGTGGAAGCAGCTCTAAGCATTATGTCCATCGCCGTCTTTATGGCAGGCTACAGCTCCAACAATAAGTACTCCATCCTGGGTGCCTTTCGAGGCGTGGCAAGAATGATTGCCTATGAGGTCCCCATGGGCGTGTGCGTCATATCGGTAGCAGTTATGGCCCACAGCCTCAATCTGGTGGAGATCGTACAGAGCCAGACGGTCTGGAATGCCTTTGCCCAGCCACTCGGATTTATCATATTCATAATTGCCTTGGTCACTGACCTAGGAAGGGTTCCATTCGATCAGAGCGAGGCAGAGGAAGAAATCATATGCGGTTACAGTACCGAATACAGCGGAATCAGATGGGGTCTGCTCTATTTCCAGGAGTACAACAACTTCCTTTTGGGGTCCATTCTGATGGCGCTATTATTCCTGGGAGGCTGGCAGGGGCCGATCATACCCATACCACTTCTGGATATAATCTCGCCCATGATCTGGCTGCTCATGAAGGTAATAATCGTAATATGGTTCATAATATTGGTTAGGGCCTCACTCTTCCGGCTCAGAATCGATCAAGTAACCGACCTGGGATGGAAATGGATGCTGCCGCTCTCCCTCGTGAATTTGGGGTGGGCAGTCATAATCGGGTCCTACTTTGCATGAGGTGGCGATAAGATGTTGAAGAGAAAGATGATAAAGAACTTCACCTGGCCTTTGAAGATCGCCACGCAGGAGATCGAGGTCACGAGGCTCTATCCTGAGGTAATGATGGAGCTTCCTGCTGCGGAGAGAGGCATTCATGAGCTGAATGCCACCATATGCATCGGTTGCGGATCTTGTGCCAGGGTCTGTCCCAATAGCTGCATCGAGATGGTTCATTTTAAATTCGGAAACCCTCTCAAGAACAAAAAGATGCAGTTTCCGCAGATAGACTATGGAAGATGCATGTTCTGCGGGCTATGCGTTGACGAGTGCCCTGTGGAATGCCTGGATATGGGCCAGAAGGTCATTATGGCAGGCTGGGAGAGAAAGGACATCATAAAGGGTCCTGATTTCCTGGCAACCAAGAGGTTCTCAGCCAAAGAGGTGGCTGATTTGGAGGCCGAGGCCAAGAGGATAGCTGCCGAGAAGGCTGCAGCTAAAAAGGTCGCTGCCAAGGACACAGCCGCAAAAGAAGGCGCCGCCAAAAAGCCGGTCAAGGAAGGCGCTGTTGCCAATGGCGCGGCCAAGAAAAAAGCAGCGGCAACAGAGGCCAAGCCTAAGGAAGGAGGTGCTGCCTGATGTCGGAAAAGTCAGGTGCGAATGTCATTCGGACAATCTTTGAGCTATTGGTCTTGCTTTTAGCTCTGGGTGTAATCTTCGGTGGCCTGGCGCTGATTGTACTTCTCTCGCCTTGGTCGCAAACGGTCCTGGATAAGCTGCTCGCCTTTGACATACGATTTGCCATTGAGCTTTTGGCCTTCCTGACCATTGCAGCAATCATCGTGCTATTATCGGCTCTTGTCGTCTACGCTAAGAATATTGTTCACAGCGCTCTTTACCTGCTGGGAAGCTTTGCCGGCGTAGCAGCTTTGTACGTCACCCTGAATGCCACGTTCGTTGGCGTGGCTCAGATTCTGGTGTACATTGGAGCCATTGGTGTTCTGATACTCTTCGCCGTGATGCTCACGAGGAAGACGATTATGGAGGAGTCCCATGGTGAAATTTAAGATAATTATCATTACCCTGGCCTTCCTGGCGGCTCTCATCGCCTCGCTGTCCCTGTCCGACTGGGGTGCCAGCGAAAAACAGCCGTCCAGCTTTGTGCCCCAGGAGGGTATGAAAATGCCAGAAAGCGGCATTGGAGACGTGGGATTTGAGATATTCACCACTTACGTCTTTGCTTTTGAGATCCTGGCCCTGGTCTTGACGGCTGCCCTGGTCGGAGCGGTTTGGGTTGCACGAAAGGAGGTTGCCTGAGGAGGGCGACAACATATGACAAGGAGGGAGATTTACCGATGATACCGTTGGAGCTTTATATACTGCTGGCATCCACGATGTTCACCATCGGCTTGTACGGACTCGTTACTCAAAAGAACGGTGTCAAGCTTATGATGTGCATCGAGCTCTTGCTCAATAGCGCCAACATCAATCTCGTCGCCTTCTCAGCGTACCAGCCTAATGTGAATGGCCAGGTCTTTGCCCTGTTCTCCATTGCGCTGGCAGCGGCTGAAGCGGGCGTTGGGTTTGCCATATTGATTGCGCTGTACAGGCTATACGGAACTATTGACCTGGACAATATTAACGCCATGAGGTGGTAAGGAATGTACGCTGATTATGCATACCTGATAGTAGCACTTCCTGTACTGGCCTTCTTGCTTTGCCTTTTCGTAGGCTGGCATCTGCCCAGAGGCGGAGGCTTCCTTACAGTTTTGGCGACATTTGCAGGTCTCATATTGTCTCTCGGGATATTCTCTGAGACATATCCGGATAAGATAATTCATCAGTCAATGCCCTGGTTCGCTAATTTCAATGTGGGTATACTGATTGATCCATTGGCGCTAGTGATGCTTCTCATGGTAACCTTCGTGGTTACGCTGATTCACACCTATGCCAATGGATACATGAACGGAGATCCGGGCTCAGCCAGATACTTCGCTGAGGCGGCACTTTTCACAGCTTCCATGCTGGGCCTGATCTATGCAGATAACCTGATTCAGCTCTTCATATTCTGGGAGCTGGTGGGACTGTGTTCTTATCTCTTGATAGGCTTTTGGTACAGAAAGCCATCGGCGGCCGCTGCTGCTAAGAAGGCTTTCCTGACAACGCGTGTGGGCGACGTTTTCTTCCTGGCAGCCATAATTCTGCTCTACAATAATCTGGCTGGTCTGAACCTCGCTCTCAAGCCTGGAGAGTACCTCTTGCAGTTCCCGGTGATCTATGCCCATCTCACCCAGATCGCCCCGGATCAACTGACGCTCATCGCCCTGGGACTTTTGGGCGGCGCAGTAGGCAAGTCAGGTCAGTTCCCCCTGCATGTCTGGCTTCCTGATGCCATGGAGGGTCCAACCACCGTTTCAGCCATGATCCATGCTGCGACCATGGTTACAGCAGGTGTCTACCTGGTGGCCAGAATGTTCCCGCTCTTCTACGCCGCACCCTATGGGCTGACGGCCGTAGCCGCAGTTGGTGCATTCACAGCTTTATTCGCGGCAACCATGGGCCTGACTTCCTTTGATATCAAGAGAGTACTGGCCTTCTCCACTGTCTCGCAGCTCGGCTTTATGATGGCTGGCCTGGGAGTGGGCGCGGCTGTAGGAACCATTGCGGTAGGAGTTTCCATCTTCCACCTCATAGGCCATTCCTTCTTCAAAGCGCTGCTCTTCCTTTGTGCCGGTTCAGTCATTCACGCCGTCAATACTAACGACATGCGGGAAATGGGAGGCGTTGGAAAATACATGAAGTGGACCATGTACACCATGCTCATAGGCTCTCTGTCCCTGGCCGGATTCCCTCTATTCACGGGATTCTTCTCCAAGGACGAGATCATAGTAATCGCCTATGAATACGGCACGTTGATCAACTTCCTGCCCTACATATTCCTGGTTTTGGCCGCCATTCTGACAGCCATCTACACCTTCAGAATGTGGTTCTCGGTCTTTACAGGCAAGGAAAGATCCGACTACGGCAAACACGAGTCCCCCATGGTCATGATTGGGCCGCTGGTGATTCTGGCGGTATTTGCATTCGGATTCGGCTATGTGGCTCAAAATGGCTTCTACAGCTACCTTGATTCCAACTTCGAACATTATGATGTCGACTTTGTAGAGCTCGGCGTAATCGGAGGCCATGCGCTCGAAGGAGAGCACGGTTCTGCCGCTGAGGGCGAACAAGGTGCTGCCGCGGAGCAAGCAGCTGCAGCGGAAGGAGAAGCAGGCGCAGAAGAAGGACCGGGAGAGCCCTGGTACATTCAGATACTGCCAATCATTGTTGCTATTGGCGGCATTCTCACGGCTGCCTTGTTCTACTGGGATAAAGTCAAGAAGTTTGACCCGAGCCAGGTTACAGGCGACAAGGATCCCATTCGCAAAATGTTGCTCAAGGGATACTACCAGCATGAAATCATGACCGGCTGGTTTGCTGAAACCGTAGTCTACGGCACGGCATTGATCTGCAATATGATCGACATCAAGCTCGTAGACGGCTGGCTGAACTGGCTCTCGGCCTGGGTTATGGGCTTCGCACAGCATGTGAGAAAGGTTCAGACCGGCGTGGTGCAGAATTACGTCACGGCGCTGGTGCTGGGAGTTGTGGTGCTGGTGGTTGTAATTACTCTGGCTATGGAGGTGGGCCTGGTATGATCTCAAACATAGTCTCGCTATTGATTGCCATTCCCCTTCTGGGGGCAGTGGTATCCTTCTTTGCGGGAACCAAGGCCAAATTCGTGGCCCTGATAGCCTCGATTATACCTTTAGCCCTATCCCTGCAAATGTACATGGAGTTTGACAAAACTTCGAAGATAATGCAGTTTGTGGAGAGCTACAACTGGGTTCCTTCCCTTGGCGTCAAGTATACTGTGGGCGTCGACGGCATAGGCTTTCCCTTAGTTCTGCTTTCTACTATAGTATCCGTACTGGTAATAATATACTCCTGGGGAGAGACCAAGAAGCCCAATCAGTACTTTGCCCTGCTTCTGCTCAATGAAGTGGGCGTGCTGGGAGTCTTTACATCTCTGGACTTCTTCCTGTTCTATATCTTCTGGGAGATAGTGCTCATCCCCATGTTCTTCCTCATTGGATCGTGGGGCGGACCGAGAAAGGACTATGCAGCAATCAAGTTCTTCATCTACACCCACGTGGCAAGCCTGGTAATGCTTCTGGCCATCTTCGGCCTGTACTTCACCTACCAGATGCCTGATGGGTCTAGAACCTTCGATATGCTGACCTTGCTGGCTGCGACAGCAGACAAGACCATATTCCCAACCAGCCTGCTCAATATCATCTTCGCCGGACTGCTCCTGGGATTTCTGGTTAAGATGCCTGCATTTCCCTTCCATACATGGCTCCCGGATGCCCATGTCGAGGCTCCCACAGCAGGATCGGTTGTGCTGGCAGCTCTGCTGCTTAAAATGGGCGGATACGGCCTCTTCCGGGTCATTATGCCCATGCTCCCCCATGTCGACAAGGCATTCGTGACCATCATCGCCATCATCGCGGTGATTTCCATAGTCTACGGAGCCTTCATGGCGCTGGCACAGAAGGATATCAAGAAGCTTGTGGCATACTCATCCGTAAGCCACATGGGCTTTGTGACGCTCGGAGCTGTGGCCTTCACCTGGATGTCGGTTACAGGAGCCATGTTCCAGCAGTTCTCGCACGGCATCATCACCTGTGTCCTGTTCATGTCTGCCGGTACCATCCAGCACGTGGTAGGGACCAGGGTCATTGCCGATCTGGGAGGTCTCGCCGATCGCATGCCCAAGTTCGCAGTCATCATGATGGCCGGATTCATGGCCTCTCTGGGACTGCCGGGCATGAGCGGCTTCGTGGCCGAGTTCATGGTTCTGACCGGATCGTTTGCAACGCTGCCGGCCTACACCATAATCGTAGTCTTCCTGAGCATAGTGACAACGGCCGCCTATCATCTCTGGGCCATGCAAAAAGCCATGTTCGGGCCGATATTGAAGAAGTATATGAATGTGCATGATCCGCATTCCTACGAGCTGTTCTCCATGGCCATGATCATAGTTCTCACTCTGATCTTCGGTCTTCAGCCCGGTCTTATGACTGATATAATGGGAACAGCGGCAACGCAGGTCATGGAGCCTGTAATGACTCTGACCCAGATGGGGGTGATCTGAAGTGGAATTCTCACACTACGCACCCCTTTGGGGAGAAGCGCTACTCACAATCCTGGCAGTACTTATCGTATTGCTGGGATCCCTGATGAAGAACAGCGGCAAGCTCATGGGATACCTGAGCGCTGCCGGACTGGTGGCAGCTTTAGGCCTGGTGGCAAACTATTTCACAATCGCCAAGCCAGCCCTGTTCTTCTTTGATACCATATCAGTCGATGCCCTGTCTCAGTTCTTCAAGGCAGTCTTCCTGATAGTATCGCTACTGGTAGTGATAGCATCTCTGTCCAAGTATACGGGAAAAGGTGCTGATGAGTATTACGCACTGCTGCTTTTGGCCGCAGTGGGCATGATGGTGGTATCCAGCTCTGTTGACATCGTTACCCTGTTCGTGGGCTTTGAGCTGGCCAGCCTGTCCACCTATGCCCTGGCAGCCTTTGATAGAAGCAAGAAGAACCTGGAAGCGGCTGTGAAGTACTTCATCTTCGGCTCCGTCGCCTCTGCGTTCATGCTCTTTGGCTTCTCTCTGCTCTACGGCATGACAGGATCTACCAGGCTCGTCGATATTGCGGCGGCATCACTGGCCAGCTTCGGTCCGGCAACATTAGTGGCTCTTCTCTTCGTGATCGTGGGATTTGCCTTCAAGATGGCATTAGTGCCATTCCATATGTGGGCTCCCGATACCTACGAGGGCGCACCGCCCCTGGTCTCGGCCCTTCTGGCCGCGGGCTCCAAGAAGATGGGCTTTGCCGCTGCCTTCAGGGTAATTATCGTAGCTCTAATTGCTCTGAGAATGGAGTGGTACCTGGCTTTCGCCATCCTGGCCGCTGTAACCATGACGCTGGGCAACCTCGCTGCTTGCTGGCAGAACAATGTGCGGCGCATACTGGCTTACTCTTCCGTCGCTCAGGCCGGCTACATCGCCATCGGCTTTGTAGTTGTAGGAGCGGCTTATGGGGCAGAGCCGGTTAATGTGCTTAACTTAGGCATGCTGCGAGCAGATCAACTGGGAATTGCCGGTGCATTGCTGCTCATCCTGGGACACGCACTAATGAAGACAGGGTCCTTCATAGGCACGGCTCAGGTAGCGAGCAATACGGCCAAGGGAAGCGAAACCGACCCGGATGACATATCCAACTATGCCGGTCTTGCCAAAAGGGCACCCATAACAGCGTTTTGCATGCTCATCTTCATGTTTGCGCTGGCGGGCATACCCCCCACGGCAGGATTTGTAGGCAAGTTCGTTCTATTTGCCTCGGCATGGTATGCGCAGTTGTACTGGCTGGCAATACTTGCCATCCTCAACAGCGCTCTGTCGCTGGTCTACTACCTGAAGATCATCAGCTACATGTATCTGAAGGAGCCGGCCGGCCCCAAGATGGTTGAGCAGAAGGGATATGTAGTGGCGCTCGTCCTGACGCTTATCGGCGTAGTCGGGATCGGCGTCTTCCCAGAACAGTTCGTCAACTGGGCACTGCAGGCAGCAGCGGTTCTGCTGCCTCAGTAATCCTTTTCTCCCGTTTCTTTTTTTGATGATTGAATCTTCATCAACTCTACTGATTACTCACAGAGAATAGCGAGGAGCAGTCCATTTTATAATTGAGGAAGAGAGTGGCTTAAGTTCGCCGCAAGTTGTGGATGAAGAAGCCATCTAGCGATACGATCGAAACCGACCCAACAAAATTGAATTACGGCCTGTGGGGGCCTGTTCCATCCAATGGTGTCAGGGATGAGGTGGTTTGCCAACAGACCCTGATAGACCATGAGTCTACAGCTCATGGAGAGATCGTTTAAACCAAATAGAAATAAGACTCAGAGAACCGAAAAGAATGATTGCATTTGCACAGGCAACACTCAAAACAATAATTATCGGTAACGGGTAAAGTGGGTTAGTAAAAATGATAAGTCCGGAGAGTCCCGAAAACAGAAATGACCGGCTTATCCATTTAGAAATCCTGCTTCCGGAAAAAAGCCTTGATGCAGATATAAGAGACAAACACATAAATAAATAGCCAATACCTTCCAATGCACCCGGAAGAGAATTCGGATACGGTCGAGCAAAGAGCCATAATGTCAATCCATCGGTGGAGTGATTAACGAGATTATACGAGACGACAACTGCTTGAATGTAATAAAGGACACTAATTATAGTAGCATAAGCAATGGCAAATACGACAGCAAGCAAACTCCATATCTTTTTCTCCTCTGAAGTCGATACATGAAGACATACCATCATAGTCAAAAAGCAAATTGTAAGCAGAAAGCAAGGAATAATCCAGGCAAAGAATGGCTCAACTTTAAAATTGTCAGCATAGGCTTGCATACCGTGCCATGGTGCATATAGGATCGGCTGATATAATCCAAAGGCAATTGAAAACCATAATTCCGTTATGGCAGCCAAAACAGCTGACCAAAATCCAAGTTGTTGCGCGGCCTTATTCATTATTATCATAGTGTAACGTTTGTGTTTTCTCTTTAAAGAGTTGCTGCCAACTGCCCGGCGATAAATAAAGGGACATGTTTAAGCATTTGGCTGAATCATTCAATGTGCAGATTAAGAGTATCAGGAGAATGATGCATGAGGAAATCCTTAACAGATAGGCCAATGGAAAGCGGCCGTATGATGCAACTGGTATTTAGAAAGGCTGTCAAGGAGGACGTTCCGGAACTGGTCGCATTCCTCAAGGAGACGATTGTGGAGGTCTACGGTCAGATCCTGTCCAGAGAGATTTTAGAGCCTTGGGTCGAAGGCGATAGGCTGAGCAGCGAAGTCAACCAGCTATGGCCAAACATGATCGTGGCAGAAAAGGCGGGCGAGATTTTGGCAGTTGCCGCGAACCTCGACGACAAGGTAGCTTTTCTTTGGGTTCATCCGGCCCATCACCGAAAAGGCATAGGAAGTGCTATGCTGGATATTGTTGAGACCGAGCTGGAGAAATCCGGGCATAAGACGGCAAAGCTGGAATGTTTCAGCGATAATGACCGGGCCATGGAATTCTACCTGGCCAAAGGCTGGAAGATCCTCTGCGAAGAGATGGACGAAGAGGCGGGTGCCTTAAAGATGGTGATGACAAAGACTCTGACAAACGAGTGCATGGAGTGTGCTGATGAACCATAATGCTTCGCCGAAAATAATAAAAAACATAGCGATTGCGAATGTTTGGCTATGGTTATCTGTGTTTGTCTCTATTCTGGTAACAATAACCAGCTTATCAGGAATATTTTTTGAGAAAACGTATTTCCGAGAAACTGAATCTTGGGCAGTGCAAGCCGTCGGCCAGGATTATGCTAACCTGGCAGTTGTTATTCTCTTGCTCGTCAGCACATACTATGTGTCGAAAAATTCGCTGAGGGCGTATCTTGTCTGGTTGGGTGCTTATATCTATCTGGTTTATGCATTCGCCATCTATGCGTTCTCTGTTCACTTTAACTCTCTATTTTTAATATATATTATGATTCTAGGAGTGTCGTTTTACACTCTGGTTGGTGGATTGACGGCTGTCAAGACAGCAAATCTGTCAGCATCTTTTATCTCAAATACGAAGTCAAAAATAGTGAGCGCTCTGCTGATGATCATTGGAATTTTGTTTAGCTTATTATGGCTTAGCGAAATAGTCCCCGGTATTCTATCAAACAAGATACCGCCCAGCCTCGTTGAAACCGGATTGTGGGCAAATCCTGTTCATGTATTGGATTTGGCCTTTATATTGCCTGGCATGATTATTACTTCAGTATTGCTCTGGAGGAGAAATCTGCTGGGATTTCTCATGGCTGTGCCTCTCATGGTCTTTTCAGTGACAATGGGTGCAGGAATAATTTGCATGTTCATCATTTCCGCCGTAAGTGGTATGCCAAGTTCCTTGCCTGCAGGGATGATTATTTGCTTAATAATGCTATTGAGCGTGTATTTCTCGTATCTATTTTTAAGAGAAGTAAAGGAACATGTCTAATCAATATCCAATTTTTAAATCATATTGCAGCAGAACCGCCTGTGGTGCTCACATAATCTTTGCGGGATTTGATATGACTAGAAAATCTACGGGCTGTCTACAGCAATTCCGTGGGCGTTTTGGTTCGTGGCTGCGTACTTGAGCCACATCACGCCCATGAACCAGTTTTTAGCGATAGCGGTCGGCGTTCTGGGTGTTGTTGGGCTGTTGGGTCCGACGTTGATAGCATTTGGGATGATCTGGCTGTACTACAAAACGCACCGCAGCATACTTGTTGCTATTGTCTTTCACAGGATACTTCAATGAAGCATTCGCCACGCATCCGGACAGTAAGGTGATCCAGACAGGACTCTTGCTGCTGCTGGCGATCGTGGTGATCATCAAAGAAAAGGACTTCTTCTTGCGGCGTGACTACCGGGAGGAGAACTAGACCCGCCAGTGAAATTGTCTCATTTTTCTGCGGGGAGTGTCACATCCACCACCTGGTCCACAGTCCACTCTTGGCTGTGCGTTGCCACCACGACCGCACCCAGGCGCGGATCGTAGAAGGCCACGGCAGCAGCGGGAGATATCGGGCAGAGGTGGGAGCGGCTCGGCGGGGTGAGACTAATAACCTAAGGCTAGTCCGCCGAGAACCACTCCTCTCTGCTTATGCCTCCATCCCGCAATATTTTGACCAATAGGTCTAATCCGATCTCTTCGCCATGGTGAGGATTAGGGATAATGATAGTATCGATTCCACGGACCATATATTGATGTCTCTTGCCCTGAAAAGGTCCCACTGCCCCCAGCCTGATCAGTCGCTTTATCAGATCTCGTCTCGATACAGGAGAGACCTTATGCAACCGGGATCGGCTCCTTAGCGGATGTGGAGATGGTCAGACCACCCATCGGCGGTATGGTTTGCCCCCATTGAAGTTTGGCTACAATCCATTCTTCAATAACCTCTATTAGCTCCTTCCTGCATTCTTCAAAGGTCTTGCCCGTAGCCCAGACGCCCACGAGCCCGGGCACGTGAGCATAATACGGATCAGGATTGTCAATTATCTCGTATTCGGCCCTTTCAAGTGCTGCCTGGATGTATTCCGCGAACATGCAATTTGTTTATGGGCTTCACAGGAAGAAAAAGATAGCGGATGATCATGCAAGCCAAGAGAGCCCATCCACCGGCTTTCCACTACCAATAGAGTGCAGCTAAAACTCAATGCCAGCTAGCTTCATTAATTTTTATAAATTTACAAATATTCGCCGGTCGGGCCATGAACTCAAAGGATTTCGCCTACCTAGCAGATAACATTCCTGAAGCATGCAAGGATCACTTTCACTCGTTCTTCTGGGGTTCCACGATTCGGCCCTGCGGGCCTCCTGCGCTCTGTCAGGGGCGCCGCTCCAGGCCGCGGCCGGCCAAGGCCGTTGACAGTATTGCATATCAGCTCCCTATGGCAGAACAGCTTCCTCCTGTCACCCAACTTAAACAGGGCCTGGCTCCTCTGTCTGATGATATTGCTCTATTTTTCTGCAGGCAATGTCACATCCACCACCTGTCCCACGGTCCACTCTTGGCTGTGCGTTGCCACCACGACCGCACCCAGGCGCGGATCGTAGAATGCAATGGCGGCAGCGGGCGAGCCGTGCAGCAGATGCAGGGCCATGCCCGACCCCCCGGCGCGCGGCCCTCGACGATGACCAGCGAGCCGCGGGGGATATCGGGCAGCGGCTCGGCGGGGGTGATGGGGGAGAGAGCGGCGATGGAGTAGATGATGGTGTCAGGATCTATCTACAGCGCTCGTAATAATCTGATATGCAAAATCTCAGCACGCATCTTTCCTCTCCGCGGCAGATTCTCTCCTCCCTCTGAAATTCGATCTCCCGGCCCTCGCCCTCTCGAACCTCTCCCTCAATCGGCATGCCCTTTTCTCCAGAAAACTCGCTCGCCCATACCGAATTTTCCGCCTTGCAGATAAGCTCGCTTACCCGCTCCGACAATTCTCCGCGCCCCGACTTTACCATAATATCATGCCAGGGGCACCTCTTGACGATCACGGCAAAGCCGTCTTCCCGTCGCTCCATCTCATAGTCAAATCCCTCCAGGGCGAGGCGGGCGGACAGCGCCTGCTCCAGCCCAGGTAAGCTGCGTTGCAGATGCATCATGCCCTTGAGGGTGCGGGCCTGAATCTTGGGCAGAACCTTCCAGACGGACTCGTCCAGCCGCAAGGCTTCGTCGAAGCCCAGCTTCTCCTCGACCTTCATAAACCACAGACCATCCACAGCCGTGTACGATCGCCGGAAGTACTCCGTCTTCTGCTCCTCTGTCAATCGGGTCATGCTCCCGACCTCTCCTGTGATGGAGCAGCAGCTCCGGCCTTTCGTCCCGTCTTGAAGATGGCCTTGCACGACTGCATGGAGCGGTGACATTTTTCCGCCATGTCTCGCATCTCACGAGCCCCCGCATCGCCCAGTCTCTCCAGCTCTTCCGACCGGGTCTGGTAGATCTTGAAGGCCTTCTTGTAAGCCTTGAGCGCCTTTTTGCTGCACTCCTCTCTATCTGCCACCGCCGAAAAAGTGACATGAGCAAAGGCCAGATCCCTGAGAATATCGGCGTGCTCCAGGGGTGCCGTCTCCAGCGTGTAATATTCCAGGGCACGCTCGCAGGCAACGATTGCTTTCCGGCAATTTTCCTCCTTGTCCTCCATTTCTGCCAATGTGATGAAGCTGTAGCCCAGGTTTTTGAGAGCATCGGCGTGTTCTGCCGGGCTTATCCTCTTATAGATTCTAATGGCGGCCTGGCAGGCCTGTATTGCTTGCTTGCAGTTCTCCCTGCAATCCTGCACCTCGGCCAGAGCCGAATAAGCCGCCCAGAGCAAAATTTGCGTCTGCGCATACTCTTCAGGGTAGCTACGCACATTATAGATCTGCAAAGCCTCGAGCGCGGATGATATGGCTTTCTTGCAGTCTTCTGCTTTGGCTTCAGTCGATATCTCCATATCCGCCAGCATTATGGCGGTCATGGCCAGATCCCTGCAACAGGAAGCAACCTGCATCGGCTGGGCGGCCCAGGCCCTGTAAGAATACAGCCGGTCCTCACAGGCCTGCAGAGCAAGGGCGCAGTTCTCAGCCCGGTACTCGATATCGGTCAAGGTAAGATAGGCCAGCCAGAGGCTGCCTTTGGCTTCGGCATAATCCTCAGGTGAGTCTTCCAGGGAAAAGACGCATAGAGCCTTTTGAGCTGCCTGGATGGCCTTCATGTAGCAGCCTATCTTATCCATCCACTGTCCCTGAGTAAGATAGACGTTGGCCAAATTGTTTTGAGCCGTTGCATAAAGCCTGGGAGACTCTTCCAACGAATAAATCTGCAGAGCATTGCTGTAAGCCGCCAGTGCAAGCCGGCAGTTTTCCAGGCACCCTTGCTCGCCTCCTTCCTCTGCATCTTTCTCTTTCGCTTCCTCGCCTTCTTTTGCTCCCTCATTGGCTACCTCATTTTCATTTGCCGGATCATTCTCTTCGGCTAAGGCGAGGTATGCATTCCCCAGATTGTTCTGCGAGGCGGCGTAGGCCTGCGGCTGTCCATCTTGCGTTCTATAGAGCAGCGCCTCTTTGCACGCGGCAAGAGCCAACCGGCAGTTTCCTGCTTTATCTTCGGTCTCGGAAAGGGAGAGATAAGCTATGGCCAGATTGTTTTTCATAGCTGCATATTGTATGGGGCTATGTGCTGGAGAATAAACCTGGATGGCTTCCTGGTAAGCTAGAATGGCCTTCTTGCAGTTTTTTGCATGATCGGAAGCATTTGCAGCCTGGGCCAGCGTCAGATAGCTGCTGCCCAGGTTGGCCATAGCTGCAGCAAATTGCAGTGGGCTGTCTTTGAGGTTATAGACGCGAAGCGCTGCTTTGCAGGCATCTACTGCCCTTTCGCCGTTTTCTCGCCGGCTCTCCAGCTCAGCCAGTTTTCGGTAGGCACTGCCCAGTTCATTTTGAAGGCATGCATGCTCTTCAGAAGCTTCGGCCAAAGAAAAGGAGGGCAGAGATTCTTCCAAGCAATGGGTAGCTTGCTTGAGGTTTTTGGCTCGGTTTGCGATGTCTGCCAACGCGGCGTAGGCGAAGCCCATGCCTCTCATGACTTTAGCGCGAGCAATTGGGTAGCGCTCCTGAGTATAAACGAGCAGAGCTTTTTCATAGGCATCAATGGCGCGCTCGCAGCTCTTAAGATCATTTTCTTGCTTGATGATTTCCAGGCAACTGTCGCCTATCTTTCTTTGTATGTTGCTGCGCTGCACACTGTCCATCTCAAAGGCCAGCATCTTCTCGTATATGATCAGGGCCTTTTCATATTCTGAATAAAGATGCGTTTTTTGCTCTGCAATAGCGAATTCGCCTCCTTTTGGTTTTCCAGATGGATCTCGCTGCTACTTCTAATCTTCGCCCATCCCATCGCATCCTGCAATGTTAAGAAATTTTGACCTCTGGCAGCGAACTTATTTAAAATACCAAAAGTGTTATATCTGATGAGGTCAGATTGTTTAATAGAGAAAATTATTATCATCAATGATGATGTTGATAAGAGTACTGCCAAAAACGGAGAGTTCGGGTCCTAAACCTCCTTCCTGAACCTCTCCCACCTCATTATACTTCTTTACCAATATATTCTCCTAAAATTTTAAAAATCATCTAATTACAACTACATCTAGGAGGAGCAAAATAGCTCCAAAAAAGCCCACCATGGTGATTATCGTCTCAGTATTGATCTCTGGGTTATGCACGGGCCATGCGCTAAGCTGATCTAGAATATATAGTTTTCCGGATATGAGGACTTTTAGACGCGTTTCAGATCTTCCTGCCAGAGCATTCGATCGCTCATGGAACTATTGCCAAGGGCCTGGAAGAACTTACCGTCCGCAGTGATCATGCGGCCATCCAGTGCCTCAGCCAGGGCCAGGTAAAGGCAATCGTAGACGCTGCTTTTTGTCTCAATTGCCAGATGAAATGCTTCCTCTCGGAAATTCTGAGATGGGTAAGACCGGATAGGAAATGACAGTATTTTATTATGGATATCGAATCCTTCATCCTCAGATAAAAGACCTCGACGAATCAACTTGCAAAGAACGCTATCTACTTCCAAGAATAGAAGATCGGGCGCATGAAGCTCATATTTTTTCCCTAGTAGTTCAAGAGCATCATTGGCGTTATCTTCTGCAATGAACCACTTGACAGCCACACTGGCGTCAACTACTATTATCATCGCTCCCGGTCCTCGCGGATAAGCTCAGACGAATCTGGAAACGTCCTGCCTTTCAGTCTCTCTCGAATATTGAGGGCAATTTGGCGAGCCTGAGCCATGTCTACTTTGGCCGATTGCTCCAGGATATGCCGAACCTCCGCTTCCAGGGAACGATCATTATCACGAGCGCGGATTTTCAGTCGAGTCACGACGTCGTCGTCGAGATTTCGCACGATGATCTGGGCCATAATGCCTCCTTTGATAGCATAATGATAGCATGAAAGTATAAAATCCTTTTGATGGGATACCGAAGTCATCCAGATGTTGATAATCAGTAAGCTTAATTTAACAGGACTAGATAGCGGATAACTAAAATTCAAACATAAAAATAGGATGGCGTTGGGCCGGTGTCTCTAGACCCCGCCCAGGTAACCATCGCCCATGGTTTTGCCAGTTTCAGATTTTTGATATTTATCTATTGCTGAAGCGGGCAACAGATTGATGTCATTCGTAGTGTACTTTGACGATGTGCCGTTATTCGAGCCATCGATAGCATGCACGATGCCGCCCTTGGTGGTGTTGTTGGCGAGGAGGTAGGGCTTGCTGAGATCCACCGGGCCTGTCACCTTCTGCATGAGCAAATTGGCATCCTGCCCGAAGTTGTTCTGCACCCAGGCATTCCATTGATCTACCAGAGCATTGAATGTTGTGGCATCTCCTCCCTGGAGGTATTTTTCATATGCCTGTCCTATCTGGTAGGACAGGCGCAGGCCGCTTAAGGTGGACTGCTGCTGGTCGGTATAGTCTGCGGCCATAGTCAGGCCCACTATGCATAAAAATATAGCAATATACTTCATCTATCCATCACTCTCCAATATTTTATCACATTGGCTCCGTCCAGTGAGCACCTTAGCGGAACACCGACGGCAGCACATAGTTTGCACTACTGACATCATTTGCAATAGCATTACCTCTATCCACATAGATTGGATTTCCTGTGTAAGGATCTATGTAGAAATACTTGGTTTCCCCTGTACTGGGAATTTTGTAAGCATAGATCGAATACCCTGTGTAGGGATCCTTCTCAACTTCTCCAATCCAGCCATCGGTATAATTGAGAGACTTCCAGGTATTAAATGGATCAGCTACCAGCTTTCCATTCTGAATCAGGCTTCCCTTGGGCGCGCTTCCCCAGTTCCACAGGCTGTCGTTGCTGCTGTTATTGTCCGCGGCAGATGGCTGTGTATTATTGGCCTTTAAGGTGCCAATCACATTCCTGCCGTAATCTCCACCCACACTCTGGAAGCGGCTCGTGTCTTGGGCATGGCAACCCACCGCCAAGAGACAAGCTATTAGTACCATCGTTACTGCCAATGCAGTCCTCATACTGACCCCACCAATCTAGCATCAATGCGAAGCGATAAAAGGCTTTCGCGTGTCCGGGTCATAATTGCTGCGCCCGGAAAATTTTCCTGTATCCAAACTTTCGATCCAATCTAACTGAAGATCGGCGGCAGAGTAGAATTCTTTTGCTCCACGTATTGGCCGGAAACAGGCGCATAGCTGGCATAGGTCGGCACTCCTGTTTCAGGATTAAAGTAGACGTAAATCGTCTTTCCCGACTTGGAATCCGTGTATGTATAGTAAGACTGGCCGTTGACCGGGTCGACATAAGTTGTAACCGGCTCACCTGTTTGAGGATCTGTATAGGTATAAGCAGGAGACGCAGTACCATAGGGATCCACGAAAGAATCTCCCAGCCAATTCTTGACAACCGTTAGCGTTTTCATTGTATATTTGGGATCGCCTACGAGGTTGCCATCAACAACCAGGGTTCCCTTGGGCGCGCTTCCCCAGTTCCACAGGCTGTCATTATTACCGCTTGAGGCAGCCGTCTGTGTATCATTGGCTTTTATGGTGCTGATCATTTTCTTGCCGAAATCTCCGCCCACGCTCTGGAAATGGCTCGTGTCTTGGGCATAGCAGCCCGCTGCTAATAGGCATACTACCAGCACTACTACTGCAAAAGCAGTCTTCATACCAAACCCCACGGGCAAAAGAAGGCCGGAGAGAAATAAAAGCCTTTCGCGCGTTATGACCTATTTTCTCTCTTGCGTTTTATCGAAAAATATGATTCTAGAGCCTGGTCCACGGCTCATTCTGGCTGTAGGCCGCCTGACCTGCCATTTTGCCCGCCAGGAGATTGATAAGATCAATGGGGGCGGCGCTGGCATAGACCTCCTTTCCCGTCATTGGATCAATATAGGCGTAGACCAGATTGCCGGTCTTGGCATCCGGATAGGTGGAGTATGTAAAGAAGGGTTTTGACGTAGTGGGATTGAGGAAGCGATAGATCTTTTTCCCGGTCAAAGGATCGGAGTATGTTTCCATGGGAAAACCTGTCTCAGGATCTGTGTAGGTCTCACCCAGCCAGTTGCTGGACAGATTCAAGAGCGGACGGAGATAATAGGGATCCGTTACCAGATTGCCATCAACTATCTTGCTGCCGAGCGGCGCATTTCCCCAGTTCCATAAGTCGCTGCCGTTCTCTTCGCTTTTATTGTCTTCCATCTCAGGAACGGTCTTTTCATTCTCGCCCTTAAAATCCTTTATCCATTTCTGAGCAAATTCACCACTCACGCTCTGAAAGCTCGGTGGTGTGCTCTGGCTGCTTGAGACCGCAAAGAAAAGACATAATATGAATAATGCCTTCAGTATCATGGTAGCTGCAGATTTGACGCTTATATTCATCCCTACTCATCCCTTTCTTGCCCTGGCAAGTGCCAGGCGATATGAATAATTACAGGCTTTTCTCTATTCAATCTTTCTGGCCGCAACCTCAATGGCCCGGATGACGCTGTCTCCGGGAATTATGGTGGCCACGGGAATGGAGAGCAGCTTCTCCACGGTAGGGCTTACGATGGGGGCGCAGACCAGGGCCGAGGCTCCGTCTCTCTCTGCTCTTACGGCAGCGATGATGGCCTCTTCGATAGTGGTGGCCGAATACTCCCGCATGGTTACCATCTTGTCTCCAATCTTCATCTTCTTCTCGCTGATCTTGTCCAGAACAGGCCGGGCGGCGATGATGGCGATGAAGTTTCCCTCCGAGCCCTCCAATTGGCGGATGGTCTTTACAATCTGCCGCAGGGTGGTGATATTTGGGTCTCTGTGGCCGGAGAGAATCTTGTAGAGTGTGCTTTGCGGAATTGCCGAGACCTTGGAAAACTCACGAGCGGAAAGCCCCAGCTCCCTGAAGACCTCTTTCAAGGTTTCCCGCAGTCTCTCGTCCGACTGAAAGGCGGCCCTCATCACCCTCTCCACATTTGGCATACTATTGGACAATGTATCTCAAATACTTCTACTTTTGGGTTGAGGCACGATCCCACCGGTATGGCTTTAATATCCTGGATGGCCGGCGATTATTCCAATGGTATTTTTTCTGAGATTTATTTTCACAATTAGGACAAACTTTGTCCCTAAATAGAAAACGTTATATTCTCCATTTGGAGACGTTGTCTTTATGGGTGAATATCGGCTTCGATGCGTGAGCGACGGATCAGTGCAACCTGCTTATTCCCTCACCTGCCCCCACGACAATTCGCTTCTGCGCGCTGATTACCTGGCTAAGCAGATAGGGCCGAAGAGCCTGCCCGGTATCTGGCGCTTCATGGACTGGCTTCCTGTACAAGGAATCATAGCGAAGGCGCAGGGCGCGCCTGTGACCTACAAGAGCCGCGGCCTGGCAGCGGAACTGGGCCTGGAAAACCTTTACATCAGCTTCAACGGCTACTGGCCGGAGCGTGGTGCAAAGATGCCGACCTGCAGCTTCAAGGATCTGGAGGCAGCGCCCACCATGCAGATGCTGCTCGAGCGCGGCGACAACCCTACTCTGGTGGTAGCTTCAGCCGGCAACACCGCCCGCGCCTTTGCCCACGTATCCTCTCTCACCGGCCAGCCGCTGGTCCTTTTCGTGCCGGAAAAGGCTCTGTCCAGAATGTGGACAACCATGCCTGCAAGCACAGCTACAGGCATGGGCACCGGCATGGGGGCTGGTACAGGCACAGCCAAAGGCGCGGGGCAAGTGACACTGATGGCGGTGCAGGGCGATTACTACGATGCCATTCAAATAGCGGAAAAGGTGCAATCCCTGCCCGGCTTTGCGGCAGAGGGCGGGGCGAGAAACATCGCCCGCCGGGACGGAATGGGCACAGTGATGCTCGATGCCGCCATAACTCTGGGACGCATGCCCGCGCACTACTTCCAGGCGGTAGGAAGCGGCACGGGCGGCATATCCGCCTGGGAGGCTGCTCTTCGCCTCAGGGCGGACGGCCGCTTCGGTTCCATCCTTCCCAGGTTGCATTTGGCCCAGAATCTTCCCAATGCGCCCATTTACTGTGCCTGGACTGGAAAAGAGGCTGAGCCTGTGTGCAGCGATATGTTCGATGACGTTCTCTTCAACAGAAAGCCGCCCTACTCCATCCCAGGTGGTGTGAGAGACGCGCTCCAGGAAACCGGAGGCGATGTCTACGGGATAGCAGACTCACAGGCAGCAGCTGCCAAGAAGCTCTTTGAGCAGTCTGAGGAGGTCGATATTCTCAATGCCCCGGCAATAGCCGTGGCAGCGCTGGAGCAGGCGGCAATGGACGGCAGCATAGAACCCAAAGATATCATTCTTCTTAACATCACAGGCGGCGGCGTGGCCAGGATCAAAGAGGAGCAAACCCTATGCATGCTAAAGCCGAGCATCAGCATCTCCCACTGGGAGCAGGCAGTTTTATTTCTGGAGGGCAAGAAATGAGCCAGATCAATTCTGAAATCATGCCTCTTACATTAACGATTCAGGGCGGCGTGGACAAGGACGGCCATCTCGACGCCGTATCCGAGATGAAGATCGCCAGCGGAGAGATAATAGGAATAGTAGGGCCCACGGGCTCAGGCAAGAGCACTCTTATCGCCGACATCGAGCAATTTGCTCTGGGCGACACGCCCTCTGGCAGAAGGATTCTCATAAACGGCATTGAGCCTGCCGGGGAGCTGCGCTGCAATCCCAGGAAGAAGCTGGTGGCCCAGCTCTCCCAGAATATGCACTTTCTGGCAGACATGTCTGTAGAAGAGTTTCTTAGAATGCATGCCAAATCGAGGGGCAAGGACCCCGGGCTGGCCGACAAGGTCATAGCTCTGGCCAACACCCTGACAGGAGAGCCGGTCAATCCCGCCTTTCCGCTCACTATTTTAAGCGGCGGCCAATCCCGGGCTCTCATGGTTGCGGACATTGCCGTCATCAGCGACTCGCCCATTGTGCTTATCGACGAGATTGAAAATGCAGGCATAAAGAAGCAAGAGGCGCTGCGGCTGCTCTCCGGCGAGGGAAAGATCGTGGTAGTGGTAACTCACGATCCCATGCTGGCTCTCATGGCCTCTCGACGCATAGTGATGAAGAACGGAGGCATGACCAAGGTCATCAGCACCAACGAGGATGAGCAGAGGATCTTCAAGGATGTCGAAAGGATGGACGGATGGCTCACGGCGCTGCGGGAGACCATTCGTCAGGGCGAGGTAGTAGCTTGAAGATGGTGGTGGTGGCCGGCACTCCCGGCTCCGGCAAGACCTCTGTGCTCATGCACGCTGTGAAGGATCTGATCCGGGCGGGACAATTCCCGGCGCTGGTCAAGATCGACTGCATGTGGACCGAGGACGACGCCCGGTACAAGCGGCTGAATGTGCCCGTGGCAGTGGGCCTCTCCAGGGATATGTGCCCGGACCACTACGCCATCTACAACTTCGACGAAATGCTGGAGTGGGCTTCAGCCCAGGGTGCTTCCATCCTGCTCAACGAGACGGCAGGGCTGTGCCTGCGCTGTGCTCCTTATCCGGACAAGGCTCTGGCCATTTGCGTGATCGATGTTACGACGGGACCCAACAGCCCCTTAAAAGTGGGGCCGCTGCTCACCACTGCCGATGCTGCGGTCATGACCAAAGGCGACCTCGTCTCCCAGGCGGAGAGGGAGGTCTTCCGCGAACGCATTTTGGAGGCCAATCCAGGCTGCCGGATCATCGAGGCCAACGGGCTCTCCGGCAAGGGCTCGGCTGAGCTTGCGCAGCTCATGGCCGGCTGGCCGGACATCTGCGGGGAGATGGTCTTGCGGCACAATCCGCCTCTGGCCATCTGCACTTTGTGCACGGGGGAGCTTCGTATCGCCAAGGAGCATCACCGCGGAGTTCTGCGCCATCTGGACGGCTTCATGGAGTACAAGGGCGAGTGAGGATTATTTGTGCCTTTGTGGTGAGAGTAGTTAGTAAGCTCTAATCCCTCGTTCCTACCCAAAAAAAGACTAACCACAAAGGCACAAAGCCACAAAGGACGCACAAAGAAACTACCATAACAGGAGATAAAAATGTTGCAGATCGAGAAGCTCTTGCCGGGCTACAACTGCGGGGAGTGCGGTCTCTCCAGTTGCCGGGAGTTTGCAGCCAAGCTGGTGGACGTGGCCGGGCTGGAGAGATGTCCCATTCTCAAGCAGGAGAGATTCAAGGGCCGGGATGAGGAGATAGCTGCGCTTCTGGCCTGCTCTGAGAAGACGGAGGATATTATCGGCGTTCTGGACGGCCTGCGGGCAGACTTTGCCTTAGCGTCGCTGCCCGGTGAGCCCTCCTGCCGGGAGGACCTGCATCCATTCAATCCCGAGGCGCATTTCAAAGAGGGCGAGATCTTCCGCTACCGGCCAATGGGCTGTCCCATCACTCATTTTGCCAAAGTCCTGAAGTCCGACAGGGGAATCGTCACGGTGCACCTGGTGGGGCCGGTGCATCTGCTAAAAGGGCTGCCTGCGCCTGAGGACGCCGGCCTGTGCATGGTGGTGGCTTTCGAGGGCGTGGTGAGCCGGGGAAAGAGGCCGGATGTTGGCGAGACGGTGCGATTCCTGCCCGAGCACTGCATGATGCAAAAGGTGCACTCGGGAGTGGTGGTGCACTCCGAAGGGGCGATGGTGAGGGTCGAGGGGATCGATCTGAAGGTGTGGTAGAGATGTTTCTATAACGTACGGCCTGGAGAGAATCAACAAGGAGCTGGAACGAAGAAGTCGCGTTTCAGGAGCGTACTCAAATGATCAATCGCTTCTGAGAGTGGCGGTTTGCATCATGATGGATATCAACGAGGATTGGATAACTGGTAAAAGGTATTTATCCTTAGAAGAATGAATAGAATCAGGATACAGGGCCACTGCGAATTTACAGCAAATATGGCACGCTACCGTTTAAGTGAGCACAAATAACGTGCGAGGGTTCACTTCATCCCCAACCTGAAGATCTGGGTATTCGTGACCCTCCGTGCTCCCGATGTAATATGATTCGCTTGCCACAGGTAACGAAAAATAGATAAATTTGGTAAGAATGTTATGTGCGTTCTTCTGTAACATTAATTGAGTTTAATAAATCGCTTACTACATCCCAATCATAATGTGTCAGCAATACGCATTTAGTTCTTCCCTTAAATACCCCACCTTCCAGATAGCTATCTGGCCAAAAAATAGCTAGAAAAGCCCTATATCCTTTATCGTCGCTGCCAACTCCTAAAACGCCATCGCAACTATCTATTGTTCGATTATAGATTGTAACATCGTTATAGGCAAAACCTTTAAGATCCCTGATAATGTCATTCTTAGTGGTCTCAAATATTATATTTTGTACACTACCATAATTAACTATTGAGAAGATTAGCCAAATATTTTTCCTTTCGTCTTTTATCGAGATCTCACTGGCTATATTTTTATCTCCCTCAAATGTTTCACGCTCTTTTGAATAAGGATCTTCAATATTGTATCTTTTATTAGTATTTAGATCAAATGATACATTATAATGCCCTATCTTCAAATTCTCATTTTTTGCAAGCGCGATAGGTGATAACATCAACACTAAAACCAAAGCCAAAAACATTTTCTTCAATATCTTCCCTCCTTGGCGCAGTATAGCAATATGCACTATTTATTGCTATTCAATGCCAAATAATTTATTTAATTAAAACACTAAATACCAAAAGAAATTTACACTTTACATTTACATAAATGGCAAGACCTTAAATCAATATAGTTTGTGGTAAACCTTATATTACCTTATCTCAATCAACTTTCATGTATGTTAAACATGCATTCATTTTAGAAATTTTATTAATAGTTATTACTCAAAATGTCTGCTCTCAAAGTGCCTATGATTGGGGCAATGAAGGGAGATCTTTATATGATTCTGGAAATTATGAAAAGGCGTTAGAGTGTTTTGATAAAGCAATCGATATGCTTCCAAACCTAGAACAGGCATGGTATGCAAAAGGGACTGCTCTTCTTAGATTGGAAAGATATCGTGAGGCCATCATTTGCTTTAACAAATCAATCAAATTAAAGCCAAATCATGCGGAAGCATGGTGCAATAAAGCCACTGCTCTTTTTGAAACGAAGGAATATCATGGTTCATTAGCTTGCTGCAATAAAGCAATCGAATTGAGCCCTTCTTTATATGAAGCATGGAATTGTAAGGGTAATGTTCTGCAAGAACTTGGATGGCATGAAAATGCAATTGAATGTTATAACAAAGCGATCCAGATTGATCCCTCTGATGCCGAACTGTGGGCCAATAAGGCTTTAGATTTAGCAGACATAGGGTTTTATGCAGATGCAATAGATTGTTATGATGAAGCCAACGACCTCGCCCCCTCATTTCTAACAGCATGGTATAATAAAGGATTGATTCTCGATAAGGTAGGGAAAAAAGAAAGTGCATTAAGGTGCTACGATAAGGCCATAAAATTAGACCCTAACTACGAACTAGCATGGCATGCCAAGAGCGAAACGCTTTATTATCTCAAACGTTTTAACGAGTCCATAAAATGCCTAGAAAGGATTCTTGAGATCGATCCTTTGAATTCAATAGCTTGGTGCGACAAGGGAAATATTCTCGCAGATATAGAAAATTATAATGAGTCGATTATATGTTATAATAGAGCAATACAAATTGATCCCAACAACGAACCGGCTTGGTATCATAAAGGAAATGTACTATATTTATTGAAAATGTACAATGAATCCATTTCATGCCAAGATAAAGCAATTGAGTTAGATTCGTCTGATTCGATGGCTTGGTATAATAAAGGGAATGCCCTGCGTAACATTAATTTTTTAAATGAGTCGATTATTGCTTATGATGAGGCTTTGAATTTGAACCCTTTAAAACCTGAATCTTGGAATGGAAAAGGTTTAATCCTCCAAGGATTAGGAATGCATAAGGAAGCCCTCATTTGTTATGAAAAATCATTAATTATAGATCCTTTTCAGGTATATGCGTGGAACAATGCGGGTAGGGCTTTGGAGTTTTTGGGTCAGACGAATGAAGCAAACCAATACTACGAAAATTCGAGAAAACTGTTGGCATTCGATTCAAATGAAAGTTACTATGGATCAGACTCGGCTACATTCTTTAATCTATCCGCCCATCAGGATCTAAAAAGCAAAGAAGAATTTTTGAGGTGCTATTATATAACTAATATTGCATTAAAACCTCAAATAGGTGAAGTAAATAATAGCAAATATCTATTAGGAATCTCTCAGGGAGAATCATATTCAAAGCTTGATGTTGGAAATTTTTATATACCTAGCTATCAATTAAATAAATTTGATTGTAGCGAAATGACAGCACTAACCGAGTACCACTTAGAAAGATGTGGAATAAGTGCTAAAATCGCTGTAGCGCGCAAATTTGGAAATTCCGGAGTTGGACACGCATGGGTAGTTGTTGAATTGCAGGGATTGGAGTATTATATAGATACAACAACAATCGATAATACCTATCCCTACAAATTAAATCTAATCTCACCAGGCCAAAATGGCTATAGAGATTATCATGATTACGATCGCACTTTTGATAGTATATATGATGTAATTAGGGATGGGAAATATGAAGAGTTTAACTGGTGGGACTCTGAGGAATTTAAAGCGATTGGTACATCCCACATCCCGCATGTCTCTCCTCAGATATAGTATTTTTCGCACCCTCGCCCCATTAGCTTAATAATTTTAATTTGTTCTTCATTTAGGTTAATAACTTCTCGATGGATAATCCCCTTTAATTCTATAATAGCCTCATTTATATTTGTGAATTTTTGGAATATCCACTTCAATGTAGGTCTTTGCGTGGGTTTCCCAAGCTGATTTGACACCGCTTCTCCTGTTGTACGTGTTTAGCTCTCGCCTAAATTTTTAAAATTTCCATCAAAATTCATTTAGACCAGAAAAATTAAGTAATATAATCGCAATAATCTTTTATTGGGAGTATGGACGAGGGAGAAATTAACAGGCA
>JBAQXX010000119.1:0-8804 GCA_049299735.1 Methanothrix sp.
AGCTGAGGTCTGCTTGCCCTATTTGGTCACGGTTCTCTATCATCTTGGACATCATCACGCCCCATGGGCATCGTTACATTCGCGCCATGGATAGGTTATTTATAGAAATAGATTATTTAATAAATACACAGCATATAGTAATAAATAATGTTTAGTCCATAAAAGAAATCGGTGATATCGATGGACGTTTTACTATCCATTAAGCCACGATTTGTGGAGGCAATTATGAATGGGCGGAAAAAATATGAATTTCGCAAAAATAAATTCGCTAAAACAGATATAAATTGTGTATATATTTACTCAACCGCCCCCATTAAAAAAATAATAGGAAGTTTTAAGATAAATAGTATAATTGAAGGCAGACCGAGTGCTTTATGGGACCGACTGAAGGATCAATCAGGAATTTCTGAGAAAGAATTTTTTGACTATTTTAGTGATAAAGAAACGGGATTTGCTTTAGAGATAAAAGATGTAGTGAGATTCGAGGAGCCATTGGACCCAAAGACTCTATTTCCAAATTTTGTCCCACCTCAATCATTTTGTTATGTAAACTCTGCGATTAGAAATGAAGATCATTCTTGAAAGCGCCAGCCAATAAATGTGGGTTTCTGAATATGAGGCTTTGGGTGCTGCAAATGAGACCCCGGCGCATCCCCCCGATCCAACCGAAAAGGTCATATGATCGATAATTATAATCTCCGTTAAGATTTTGCGGGGTGCTTGAAATTGGTTTTGCTTAAATCGTTGATAATAATATTCGCATTGCTTGGCACTTGTATGTTGCCTGTATTGGGATCAGAAATATCCCTATTTGAGTGGATGGGCAAGGATACCGACAAGGTCGGCACATGGGATAACGGAAATCCTGATGGGAGTATGGATGGGCATTTTCGTATCGATCTGTTCCTTCCCGACCCAACAGAGATAAAGTCAATCTTGCTATTCACGGCAGACGAGAACGCCCACCCCGTGGGCGGGCAATTCTGGGATACAGCCGCCACCAATTACTATATACTGGGCGTCTTCGATCAAGGCACGCAGCTTAATCGTAACCACGTAGCCTCTTTAGACACGTTCTCTGGGGATATTCAATTTGACCTCTATGCGGCTGATTCGGGTTGGTTTGAAAAAGGCAACTGGTTTGCAGTAGAGATAACTCTGGAAGACGGCACAAAAATAACGAGGCTGACATCTATTGGAGAGCCCTTCATAGGCCCATCTGAAAGCCCGTCCGGACAACTGGGCGACCATAACGTAGGTGGCAAGTCCAAGATTGAAGGTATTTTGCAGGGCGATTCAAAATCATCCGGATCTGAAGACCAATCATCCGGTCAGGAGGATTCCGGTACGGCGATCCTGGACAGCTGGAATACTGGCGTTGTGGATAACAGTCCCACCTGCAGCCCAATTCTCACTATCTCAAAACCGCATAAGATCACCTATATCGATACTTACCACTGGAACTTTGGCCAGGGCACAGAATCCGGCGGAAGCATCAGTCTGCAAAATGGAGAAGGCGAGATCTTTGGACCCTGGCAGGTACAGGCCGATCCTGCCTCGGGTGCACCCAATGCCTGGTGGATCGCTCATCCCAATGAGATCATTCCAGCTGGAAACTACATCATAATTGATTCTCAGCCGGATACATGGTCCTGGAATGAGCAGTCGCCTTGCGGCTTCGTTAAGGTTGAAGGCTATTCTGTGCAAGCAGATCCTGTTGCTGAAGACGACACAAAAGGGCAGTCAGAAAGCAAAGGGACGGTTGGTGTGTATATAAACGTAGATGGAGAGTGCAGCAATCCAATTGAGATGCTCGTCGATGGCTGTGATAAAGGCCTGCCCGGCATAGCGGTGGAACTGACCTTTACATATATCCCGCTTGATTATTCTGAGGATGTACCCACCATACTTCGGGAAACGACCGACGAGAATGGAATGGCTTATTTCCAGGATGTGCCTGCAGGATCGAAGTTCGTCCTCAAGACAGCTGTTAAGACCATGGAGAAGGAGCAGGAAGGATCAATGTCGGATCCGGCTGAGGATGTGAATTTCTCATTCGATTACAGATGCAAGGGCTCCTATCCTGAAGAGGAAAGAAAAAGACTGGAGCAGAGCGCCGGGGTAGGCCCGGATGGGCGAATCACCGGCATAGTCACTCCTGTATGCGGTATGGAAGGGGTAATATGCAGTCCTGAATGTAGCCTATACCCCTTATGAAGGTAGAGAGGGGGTTTTGTCGTCGGTAAGAGATGCCAAAAGATGCCGATTTGCTGATCAAAACAGCAAAGTAGGAAAAGACTGATAGTAATATCCCATTTTTTTGCATCCGACGAATTGAATAGGGATTCTAAAAAAAAACTCAGTCCAGGAATCGGCTATTTAAATCCAGTGTTTTTGATAAATAGCATAGCGTAGAGTTAGCTTTGACAAACGCGATGGCAGATTCATACCAGTAGGGCGTTTCAACAGGAGAATCCGAGAAATCAAAAGTTTTAAGAAGAAGTGCAACAAAACCATCATATCCATCCGCAGGCTAATGCAATCAAAAATCTTGTACCTAAAGGGGGTAAGAAGACGAATCATTTGATTTTAATGGGCATAGCAGTTATCATATCTATGGCCACAGCAACCGTTTTAGCTGCTCCCATAGAAGCTGCACAGCCTTTGAACGGCTCTGAAAATAACACATCCCAAAACCTTGATCAGAGCAAGATCACCACAACTTGGAATCTATCATTTCTCTATAAAGACAAGTACGCTGCCAAGGCAGAGTATGAACGGCTGAATACGACAGTAAACGAGATCAACCAAACCTTCCGGCCAAGGTTCGGCAATCTCACCGGAACGACCTTGCTTGATTATATCCAGAGCGATGAAAATTACTCAAAATCATTCAATGTTCTATATGCATATGCAAATGCGCAAAACAGCCTGAATGTCAATGACTTATTCTTCCAGGAATTCCTCTCGGACGTCCAGAATCTCTCTACAGAATATGCAAAGTCCAACTCCTTTGCCGAGGTATTGCTGAAATCGCTTCCGAGATCAAAGTGGGACAAGCTATTTTCTGAGGAGCCGCGATTGGAAAAATACCGCCCCCATCTTGAGGCCAACTATATCCGATTTGCGGATCATCGCCCCAAGAATGAGACACACGCCGCATATCTGGCAGACCTCTCAAATCAGCTCATGAAACTTGATACCAACGCCGAGAAACGGATCACCAATAATGTAACCCAAGCTGGGAACATCACTCTTGAAAACGGCAAGGAATACGCCGTTAACTTCTCATCATACTATGATCTTCTCATGACCAGTATGGATAGGAATGATCGGAAGAAATGCTACGACAAACGTTATTACCATCTTTTCAATGAATCGAATGAAATGGGTGACATCTATGTCATCAAATCAAAGCTTGATGATAAGTATGCTAGAGAGTTGAACTACTCTGATGCTTATGATGCCATGATGTTCGGCTCATATCTGAATGCATCACAGATTGATGAGATGAACCAGGTACTCAAGGAGCGAAGAGGGGATTTCGATAGATATTATGAGTTCCGCAAGGCCAAGATGGGCATACGAGAGCTCACACCCTATGACCTCTTCCTTCAGCTTATGAAGAATCCTGACAAGAAAACCAATTATACAGATGCCGTTGAAGAGATATACACATCACTTGCGTTGATGGATCCGGCATTCGATCAGGCGTTTATAAAGACCGTCACCAGCAATTCAATTGACGTTTATCCGAATCCCGACGGGGGAAAACAATCCATACAATATGCTCAGGATCTATGTGCTCTGAAGCGCCCGGCGCTCGTATTCCTGAACTATAAAGGGCTGATAGACGACAA
Source organism: Methanothrix sp. (assembly GCA_049299735.1). Lineage (GTDB taxonomy): Archaea > Halobacteriota > Methanosarcinia > Methanotrichales > Methanotrichaceae > Methanothrix. The sequence goes on from JBAQXX010000119.1 coordinate 3,861, forward strand.
ATCCACCATAGCTCATGAGATGGGCCATGCAATAGACTTCTACCTCATGGGTCAGTCGCTGGATTACATCTACTGCAGTGGCACCATTTACGAGATGGAGATACCATCCACATTCAACGAGGAGCTCTTCATGGATTATGCGATCAAGAATTACGACAGAGATACCGCCATTGCAGTCTTGGCAAGCCATATCTACAATTATGCCAGAACAATGCCTCGCCAAGCCATGATCACTGAGTTTGAACATAAGGCCCATCAGCTTGTCAGTCAGAAGGGAAACGTCAGCGGCTCAGATCTGAATGCTCTTTGGGACAGCATTGCAATTGAATATAAGAGCGACAAAGTTGCCTACTACACTAGGACCGAGCCCGAGTGGCCTTATATCAGCCATATCTACTTCACAGATAATTATTACACATTCAACTATGCTCTCTCAGAGGCTATAACACTGTCACTCTTCAAGATGTACAAGGAGAATCCAGTGGAGTTCAATAAAAACTATGTCGCATACCTATCTGCAGGCACAACCATCACTCCACCAGAGAAGCTCAAGAAATACTTCGGATTGGAAATCAACCGAAAGCTCTTCGAGGACGCCATGGACATAGTGAAGCTCAGGGTAAATCAGCTGGAGGGACTGAACAACGAGACCTCGAGCTGAATTAGTATTTCTAGCGCAGATTGAAAAGGCGGCATAAATGGTCGACCTGCTTGGGCTTTGCAGAAGAGCCGCTCTACTATTTTTTCAAGCTTATCGCACCTGTGTTGGATGCAAACTTTTTTGTATATTATTTTTTATATTTCTATTTGATAATTCTGCTCCAAATCCAACCAGACCGACACCAGAAGACTGAAGCATAATATGCTAGAATTATCTTTTACACTCGCATGGATTGGGAAATATAAGGGGCAGTTTAAGAGATGCTTAGAATCTTGATAGCGGCTGTTATGGAATACCACTTGGATAAAGCGATATTGGAGTGTTCTCATTACTGGTAAATACGCACTGGTTTCCGCCCCCGCATATAATCTATTCGCATCATAGCGATTATTAGGATCAACTCTCTAAACGTATTACTGGCAAAAATAATGAGATGAAATATGAATTATTCACACCAAATGAAATTGGAGCAGGTGCGAAATACTTTTAGGACTATATATCCAAGATCTCAATTCGAAATATTTATAAGTAAAGAAAACATCAGTATTAATCTGAGTTGGTATTTATGGAAAAGGAAACTAACCGGCACAAATCAAAAACGCCATATAACAAACCGCAAATAATTGTATATGGACCTGTAGAAGTAATTACTGAACAAGGGCCATTTCAACCGGAACCACCCTGAGCACCATATTAACAAGGTAGTAACTACATATGTTACACCCACCCGCAGAAACACTAATAAATTTTCTCTTTTTATTGATAAGTGGGTGAACTAAATATAACGCCGTATTTATATAATGCATATGGTCTTAACATCTATTCGGAATTTCCGCTCAGTGAATTTGCAGGCGGGTGTGGCAGACCGGATGCTTTTATTCGTAAAGGGAAGATTTATGCAATGCCTCCAAGAGATGCTTTTTGTGCGGATACATCTTGGACAACGGGCAAGGAGGCTTATAGGTTCGTCGCGAATGCCGGAGCCTTCCTCATCCGAGAAGGAAAAGAGATAATTGTTGATCCTGTTTCGGAAGCAGACGAAAATTATATTTGCCGAATTCTGCTTGGATTGGGTCTAAGCATACTTCTTCATCAAAGAGGATTTCTGGTATTGCATGGCAGCGCTATCTCACTAAAGAGCAGAGCGAAGGTCTTTCTTGGCCCATCCGGAAGCGGAAAGTCCACAATTGTTGCTGCACTTTGTGATCGTTATCCATTAGTAGCAGACGATTTGGTCGCGATCAAAGCTTCTGCAGGTGACATTAAGGTTTACCCAGCAATTTCTAACCTCAAGCTTTTCCCGGATTCTGCGTTGTCGACTGGATATGATTTAAGTGCTTTGCCAAAAATTAGTCCAGAGGAAGAGAAGAGAGTCGCACAGCCCAAGGGAGGGTGCTGTATCGAGCCGTTGCCATTAGGGACCATTTATTTCTTGAAAGAGGGGGAAAAATTGCAGATAACATCATTTCGTAAAAAGGAGTCCATGATGGAACTTGTTCGCTCAACTTTTTCGATAGGGGCTCTTAGAGCAGGAGTAAACGCAACCCAGCACTTCATGCAATGTGCTATCATTGCTAAGGAGATACCCATGTATCAATTAATCAGGCCCCATGATATTACCAAGCTAGCCGAATCAATAGCTGCAGTTGAGGAAGAATCGACAATTGCCGCAATGAATTAGAATACATGTTAAGACCAGCTTGGAATAAGAGATCCTTCATGTCCAGGAATTTTATTGGTATAGTTTTCCATTAAACAATTATAATTGAGGATAATACATGGACAAAAATAAGATTCGTCGTCAAGTAGGATGGATTTATAAAGATCTTCCATGGTTTTCTGAAGAGGAAGCGTTGCGGGCAAATCTACAACGGGATGAATTATTGAGAGATCTCTCTGGCTGGATCACATCTAGCTTCGAAGGGAGTAAACTGCATTCCGGAGACCTATCTCCAGGCTGCTCTATTTGCGGAAATGGGGGATGGGGATGCAATTTTGTTAATCGTTTATGCAACAGGCATTGTTTTTATTGTCCGCAAGATCGTTCTATCATGACAGATCGTGAGCCTCAGACAGACAGAATATCCTTTAAGGATCCTTCAGAGCATATTTTTTTCTTAAAGACGTTCCAGATTAAAGGAGTGGGATTTTCAGGAGGGGAACCATTACTAGCTCTTGATAGATTATTAGCTCATATAAAAGAAATTCGCCACGAATTTGGAGATTTGATTTATTTATGGGTTTATACAAATGGAGATCTGGCAAATCGGAATTCCTTGGAGAAATTAGGGCGAGCTGGTTTAAATGAGATTCGTCTAGATCTGAGTGCGAGAGGATACGACTTAAGTCCAATAAATTTAATGAAAGAGCACATTCCTACAGTTACGGTTGAAATCCCTGCAATACCAGAGGATTTTGACCGCGTCAAGAACCTACTGGCCCAAATGGAGACAATAGGTGTTGACTTTCTTAATCTTCACCAATTACATGCAAGCGAGAACAATTATCGGGAACTATGCAAGCGTAATTACCACTTCATCCACGATACAAATACACCGATATTCGAGTCGGAACTCACTGCTTTAAAATTGCTCGCATTTGCCCGTGAAAACCAAATAAAGCTACCAATTAACTACTGTTGCACCATTTATAAGCGACGATTTCAGGGACGTGATCGTAGAACACGATTTGCGAGAGTAATATTGAATGGATTTGAAGAAATCACAAATGCTGCGTACATTCGCTCTTTCAAAGTCCTGGATTCAACTGATAGAATCAAAAAATTAGTAAGCATCTTGGACGCTAATTGTTCTAGCACTCTCTGGGAATGCAATGATAGTATGACAGAAATAATCATTCACAGTAGTCTGCTGCCTTATGTGGATTGGTCCTCGGCCAGAATAGAGATCACATATTTTGAGCCACAGGTTGGGCTAAAAGGAGGAAAAGATATACGGATAGAGGACAATTTAGCTGTCACTAAGAAAGCAATATATCAAAAAAATAGTTGGAGCAAGATCGCAATGGATAGTTGGCACAAGCTCTACGTGCTAAAAATGCCTCAAAAGGAAGTATTCACATATTTACTGCAAAATTATCCAAAAAAAGCGAAAGATTTATTGAGTTTTGTGGTTGAGATACAGAAAGAAACAGATGAATTAAGAAAGATTAAAGAATTCGAAGAAATAGGTTACGGCCTTGCGGAAATTTATTAATTTTCAAAATTATATCATTATATTTAAATGCGTTATGTCAAAGAAGCAGTATCCTCCATCCACAACTGCATCTTTTATAAAAAGGGAGATTAACTCTGTGTTGCCAGTCTCCACCCTTCTGCGTCACCATTCCACTTATCACCGCTGGCAGAAACGGCACTGTATTTTCCAGATGCATCGTCTCCGGATAAATTGAGCAAGAGCTTATAGAGGTTTATGGGATCTTGAGACGTTATGTCCAGGTTCATGGCGTCTCCTTGAAGCATCCCGGAAGCCATTATCTGATAGGTTTTATTGCTCACTCGTATGCTGCCCTTGCCAAAGATGGAATTTCCTTCTTGGAAAAGTGCAAGGGAAACTTCCCGCAGGATGCTGTCACTGAGCCGAAATGACCAGCTTCCGGATGCGTTTTGTGTGATTGAGTCTGGCGATTCTATCTGGGCTTGAGATGACGTGGCATTTTGGGATCCTACCGAGCTTTGATCATTCGCCAGATTTCGTGACTCGGTAGGGGTATTTCCACTGTTCGAAAGGCTGCTTGGCATAGTCCAATTCTTTGCAGCATTTTTCTTCGAGAATTCCTTTTCTCTGGCTTCTTGAGGTGTGGTGAAATTTTCATACATGTTTCTATAGTAAGTAGAGGGGCTGCCACTTTGCTCAATAAGTGCGTCCGCAAGAGACTCCCCCGGTCCAAGTGATACCGAACTTGGCGACGATATTGCCTGGCTGTCCACCATAAGAAAAGACAGCATAATTGCAAATGATATCAACCCATTAATCCCCATATTCACCGAACCTCAAATTGCTCGCATCTGTCGTTTTTTAGAGCAAATATGTGCCCAATACATATAAACTAGTGGTACAATCGCAGCATGCTGATTCTTCATCAATTCCGGGATAATTTAAATAAAATCTTCTGAGATTGTTTTTTTGGCCCCCCGGCTAGTGTCTCGTCAACTCTGTAATGTCGGATAAAGGCGAGATAGTTTTATCCTTGCATCCTCTGTTGTGAATTGCCAATTTACCTTTGCTTTTTTGTTATCCCTAAATTTCTGCCATGCTGCTACT
>JBAQXX010000120.1:0-1566 GCA_049299735.1 Methanothrix sp.
CATCTATCCTGAGATCTGACGGGTCGATATCGACATCGACTTCCTCAACCTCCGGAAGCACTGCAACCGTGACCGTTGAAGTGTGTATCCTTCCGCTCGCCTCTGTTGCGGGAACCCTTTGAACGCGATGCACTCCGCTCTCATATTTCAGTCTGCTGTACGCGCCTTTGGCATTTATTGAAAAGACGATTTCCTTGAACCCGCCTATTTCAGTGGGATTGGAATCCAGGACTTCCACCTGCCAGCCCTTTTTTTCTGCGTACATCGAATACATGCGAAACAAAACTCCGGCAAAAAGCGCAGCCTCTTCCCCTCCGGCTCCTCCTCGTATTTCTACGATGACGCTTTTTTCATCGCGAGGATCTTTGGGAAGGAGCAGAATTTTCAGTTCCTCCTCAGCGAGCGCAATCTTGACGCGGGTCGCCTCGATATCTTCCTGAGCCATATCGCGCAGCTCTTTGTCGCTTTCGCTTTCAAGAATCCCGCGGGAATCTGCCAGATCCCTGCGATACTTTTTATATTCCCTGTATTTGCGGACAACCGCATCCAGATCCGAGAGTTCCTTCATAAGTTTTCTGTATTCTTCATGATTTCCTATAACAGAAGGGTCGCTGACCTTGTGGCTGAGCTCCTCGTATCTGCCCTCTGCTATTTCCAATTTGTCAAACATAAAACACCTCGGTAATAAAAAGGGGTATCATATTTCCCTGCGCCCCTCAAACGATTTTGCCAGGGTTATCTCGTCAGCATACTCAATGTCTCCGCCCACAGGAATCCCGTGAGCTATTCTTGTGACCTTGATCCCAAGAGGCTTTATCAGTTTGGCAATATACATGGCGGTTGCTTCGCCCTCGATGTTAGGATTTGTTGCAAGTATGATTTCTGAAACTTCACTGCCGCCTAATCTTGAAAGAAGTTCCTTCACGCGGATATCCTCGGGGCCGATTCCCTCCATAGGAGATATCGCGCCTTGCAAAACATGGTACCGCCCCTTGAATTCCCGGGTCCGCTCCATTGAAACAACATCTCTCGGATCCTCTACGACACATATCTGTGTTGAATTTCGCGCGGTGTTTTTGCACAGCATGCAAGGGTCAACATCAGTAAGATTGCAGCAAACGGAACAGTGCCTTATTTTTTTCTTCGCGTCCGTGATAGCGTCCGCAAGCTGGTTTGCCTCTTCAATCGGCAGGTCCAAAACAAAAAAAGCCAGTCTCTGAGCTGTCTTGTGACCGATGCCGGGCAATTTTTCAAACTCCTCTATAAGTTTTGCAATTGGAAGCGCGTAAAAACTCATTCCCGATCATCCTCATCGTGCATTAATAAGGGACGCGCGAAGACGTCCCGGAATTATAAATATATACGCAACATCTAAAAAAGCCCGGGCATCTTTCCCATTCCACCCGTTATTTTTCCCATCTCGCTGCCGGAGAGCTCGTCCGCTTTTCGGAGTGCTTCGTTTACCGCGGTTAAAACAAGATCCTGAAGCATTTCCACATCTTCCGGGTCAACCGCTTCTGGGGCAATTATGATTTCCCTGATTTCCTTTTTGCCTGTTGCGACCAC
>JBAQXX010000121.1:0-14826 GCA_049299735.1 Methanothrix sp.
CCAGGATTGATAGCGGATCAACATTACATTACAGTGAGATTTATGGGGCATGATAGATTTGGCACCTTTTATAGAGATACGGGATCTGACAGTTCGATTCGGTGATGTTGTAGCTCTTCGCAATATAAATCTGGTTATCGAGGAGGGCGAATCGGTAGGAATCTTAGGCAGAAGCGGCTGCGGCAAGAGCGTTCTGATGCATGTATTGCGCGGGGTGGAGTCATTTCCCGGCATGAGCGGAAGCGTGATCTTCCATGTGGCCAGATGCGAGAAATGCCGTCACGTAGAACTACCCGGTCGTGCCGGGGAAAAGTGCAGGTGCGGCGGAGTTCTAAGGCCGATTGATGCTGATTTTGTGACACTGGATATAAACGATCCACTTCGGCGTGACATTGTGAACCGAATCGCTATCATGCTACAGAGGACCTTTGCCCTTTATGGCGATGAGCGCGTGATAACAAACGTCATGCGAGCCGTGGAGGAGAAGGGCGACTCCATGAGCGTTCACCGCGCCGCCGATCTTTTGGATGAGGTAAACCTGTCCCACCGGCTTATGCATGTGGCCAGAGAGCTGTCCGGCGGAGAAAAGCAGCGCGTCGTTTTGGCCCGCCAGCTCGCCAAGTCGCCTATGGTCCTCCTGGCGGATGAGCCGACTGGGACTCTCGATCCGGCTACGGCCAAAGTCGTGCACGAATCCATCAAACGTGCCGTCAGGGACTTCAATATGACTCTGATCATCACCAGCCACTGGGAAGATGTCATGGTCGAGCTTACCGATAGAGCCATATTGCTGGATGGCGGAGAGATCAAGGCAGAAGGCAAGCCGAAAGATATCGCAGCTGTGTTCCTGGCCATGGCCGGAACTCTTGGCAAGCGTGAAGATGTCGAAATGGGGGCTCCCATAATCAAGGCTAACAGCCTGGCAAAGAGATATATCAGCATCGACCGTGGCGTTGTGAAGGCAGTGGACAATGTCAGTCTGGATGTAAAAGAGGGTGAGATCTTCGGACTGGTTGGAGTTTCCGGTGGCGGCAAGACCACTCTTTCCAAGATGATTAGCGGCATTATCACACCTACCGACGGCAGTATATTCGTGCGGGTAGGAGACGATTGGGTGGACATGACCGTACTCGGGTCTAATGGTCGCGGGCGGGCCACCAAATACATCGGCATTCTTCACCAGGAGTATACCCTTTACCCGTCCAGAAGCGTTATCGAGAACCTGACAGAGGCCATCGGCCTCTCTCTGCCCTTCGAGCTGGCGGAGAGAAAGGCAATTCACACCCTGGAGACGGTGGGATTTACTGAGGATCAGGCAGAGGCCGTCTTGGTCAAGATGCCGGACGAGCTTTCTGAAGGAGAGAGACATCGCGTGGCTATGGCACAGGTATTGATAAAAGAGCCGAGAATAGTAATACTGGATGAGCCCACTGGAACTATGGACGCGATTACCAAGATTGAGGTTACGAGGTCTATCCTCAATGCCCGCCAGGAGCTGGGAGAGACATTCGTCATTGTCAGCCATGACATGGACTTTGTGAAAAATATCTGCGACCGTGCCATGCTCATGCGCGACGGGCAGGCGATTTTCACAGGTCTTCCCAGCGAAGTCTTAGCCAAGATCACAGAAGTGGAAGAGAAGGAGATGCTGGGGAGTTAATTTGAGAGTATTCGTCGATGGCAGAGAGATCGAGCTATTGCCCGGAGCGCAGCTTGTCGATGCCCTGGGCAAAGCCAGCGCCCACCCTGCGAATGGCGCAATAGTAGGTGTGGTCAAAGGTCGAGGCGAGAAGAGTCGCATGACCAACTCCTATTGGATTAACACCACCAAGGGCAAGCTGAGGATTGAGCTAATTGATAGCGATCTGCAGAGGATCTGGCACGAGAATGTAGACAAAATATCGGGATCGACCGTTAGATGGGACTCAGCTGATGGCATAGCCTTCGGGCCTTTTGCGTCCACCATCGCTTTTGGACGTGATGCCATGGAATACAGCCGCTGGGAGGTTGTGCTTGGTGCAGCCGGATTTGACGCAGATAAGACTCAGATCATATTTATAAGGAGAAGGCATACGGCAGCCTACGGCACTCCTAAGGAAGGCGGGGTGATCGGCCACATTGTGGGCGGCAAAAATACCCTCGACCGGCTGCAATCAGGAGACGAAATACAGGGCATTGAGCCAATTGTGGAATGGCAGGACATAACCTCAAAGATAGCCACAACGGACCTAACTACGCCTTTAGAAGAAGACAATGAGATATTCACCAGGGTTGAGGCGCAGTTGATAGAGGATGCGCCGCTGGGAGCGGAATTTTTCCTGGCCCTGACTCGAGACGGCACATTCAAGGTCGATTCCGTATCCAGCTCATATATCTCGTCCGATAAGTTGCTAACTGTGCCCATAGTCTTCGAGCATCGTGAGCCTCGTCTGGAAGGGCTGGTGACGGTAAGGACGAGCGGTCGAGGTTTAGGTAGGATCTTCGTCTACAAGCAGGACCGAACCTCGAATCCAGGCCACTCTGCGGTGGCAAGGGTCACATCCGGAATGGATATGATAAAGCTGGCCGGTCCCGGCCAGTTGATAACGTTTAGTGTGTTGCCGCAGCGTATCATGCTCATGGGAAGCAGCCTCAAAGATGCTCTGATGCTGATGCAAGAACGAGGCATAGAGGCCGAGGTGGAAGGCTATCAGGGCGAGGATGCCGTGGTTGTGAAGCAGGAGCCGGGAGCGACGATGGCCATCTTAAAGCACAAAAAGGTCCATATTTTATCTATTCCCTCTGCCCGTCTGGTCTCTGTCCAGCTTTACGATGATCTGGCACCCAAGACCCTGGACTACTTCAGGCATGTGACAGGCCTTAAGGAGAGGCCTGTGGGGCCCTTGCCAGTCTTTTTTGTCTATGAGAATACTCTGCTCTTCAAGCCGGAGATTGATGCCGTCAACCTAAAGGAGCTGCTGCCTGAAAACAAGCCTACCGGACCCGTTCCCGCCGGTTCGATTGCCGTTTCCAACCAGGTTTCCAAGAAGATCGGCCTGGTGGGAATGAAGCTTGTGGATGATAAGCGGTACGGACCGTCCGGCGAGAAATTCGAGGCGACGAACATCATCGGCCGGGTGCTGGAGCCTGAGAAGCTAAAAGATGTATCGGAAGGGGAGACGATTTACATTAAGGAGGTGCGATAATGTTGGTCACCAAATATGTGATAACATCCTCTGAGTCTAATATTCTTCCTTCAGATATCGCCATGAAGATCTACGGTTCGAAATACGAAGTCCTCGTCAAGGAGACCTGTTTTGGAGTCGTCATAAACGGCGAAGAAGAAGTGATAAATGCGCTCGTAAAAGAGATCCGGGCTCTTGACCCTGCCGGCATATTCATCAAGGACCGGGGATTTCCGCCGGGCGATCCCAGGCGCTGTAGAGGTCGCAGAGGTGGTGGTGCGAGGCCTGGCTTTTATATGATCGAGTCCGAGTCCAAGATGTTGCCCATGATCTCCAGAGCACTGGCCTCTCAGGGCGATATCCCGGAGATTCCTGAAAAGAAGAGACCTCTTCCAATCAAGAGGCTGGAAGAGATAGTAAAGAATGGTTTATCCTGAGGTAAATCAATGGCAAAAGTTATAGTTTATCCTCCCACCAGCATGATACTCTCCGACCTTGTAGAGAGGATGGGCCACAAGGCGCTTGTGGTTCCGGAAGCAGTGCGCAGGCTCGTTACCGCGAGCGGGATTGAGTCGCCGCCTTTGAATATGACGCCCGAGGAGCCTAAGAAGGGACTGCGCTATGCGGCTGTGGATGTTCCTTCCGGCGTGCGGGGCCGGATGTCTCTGATCGGACCGATCATTGAGGAGGCGCAGGCAGCGATTATAGTGGAAGATCCGGGATGGCTGACGGGCTGTGCCGGATGCTCCCGAACCAATGAGCTCGTAAGGCTGCTTATCAGGACCAAAGGCGTTCCAGTGCTCGACTTATCATATCCCACAAACGATGCCGAGGCCAAGGTCTTTGTCAGCAAGATCAGGACCTTTTTGGAGGGATTGAAGTGATCCGCATTGCTCAGCTCTCCTGTGGTTCGGAGTACAGCGGCATTCAAAAAGAGATCGAGCGCGCCGCAGAAACCGTAGGAGCGAAGATCATCTATCCAGAGGTATCTTTGGAGGATATTCTCAACGTTGAGAACACTTTTGGCGTTTCCGTCTCCTCGGGCGACCTGAATCTAGCCATGGCTCGTGCGGTTCGGATCGTGCAAAATCCGGATCTCGCCGACGCCGTAATCGTCATGACCTGCTTTCGTTGCGCTGAGGCGGCCATCATCCGATCGGAGATCAGAAAATACATTCATGAGCACTCCAAGATTCCCGTCTTGAGCTACTCCTTCACTGAGAGGACTACGGCGGAGACGCTACTCACCCGGATGGAAGCGCTGGTTACGACCGTCAAGTACAGGGGCCTCCTGGCCCGTGAGAAACAGAAGGGCCTTACCGCAGGAATTGATTCCGGGTCCACTACTACCAAAGCGGTAGTGATGAGGGATAACGAGGTGATAGGCACCGGCTGGGTTCCCACCAACGAGGTCTTGAAGAGTGCCGAGGATGCCCTGCAGGGTGCCCTGAAGATGGCGGGCGTGGCGAAAGAAGATCTCGCCGCCATTGGCGTGACCGGCTACGGACGCTTTCTGGTGGGAAAGCACATCAACGCCAGGCTGATCCAGGAGGAGATAACGGTCAACTCCAAGGGAGCAGTCTTTTTGGCTGACGCCCAGAAGGGCACAGCCACAGTTATCGATATCGGCGGCATGGACAACAAGGCCATATCCGTGCAGGACGGCATTCCGGGCGGGTTTACCATGGGCGGAATATGTGCGGGTGCCTCGGGCAGGTTCCTGGAGCTGACCGCCAAGCGGCTTGGTGTCGACATCACAGAGCTGGGAAAGCTGGCTCTCAAAGGAGACTATAAAAATGTGGCCATGAACAGCTACTGCATAGTCTTCGGCACGCAAAGCCTGGTCAACAGCCTTGCCCTGGGCTGCAAACCGGAAGACGTAGCCATGGCTGCCTGCCACTCTGTGGCTGAGCAGGTCTTCGAGCAGCAGCTTCAGGAAGTGGAGGTTAAGGAGCCGGTGATAATGGTCGGCGGAACCTCTCTCATAGAAGGACTGCCAAAAGCCATGGAAGAGCTTCTCCATGTTTTGGTGACGGTTCCCAAGAACGCCCAGTACATCGGGGCGGTCGGCGCGGCGCTGCTCGTTTCGGGGCTGCTGGAGGACTGAAATGGACCCAATGGAGGTCTTCAAGATTGAGGTCACAGGCCAAGAGGAGTTCGGAGCTAAAAAGTACCGAGAGCTCATCATGGACATTTTGCAGGACCTCGGCCTCATCCGGTCCATCGGCAGGCTTTATGTCTACGTGGACATACTCAAGCCGTACTTTGCGGTTTACGGGCTTCTTCGCTCAGGAATTCCGCCGCTCACCGTCAAAGATGTGGGCGATGTGCTCCGAGTTGCAGGGGGCTATCAGATCAAGATCAATGATGAGGAGCATATGGCTAATCTGCTCCGGGTGCTATGGGAACGCTACGGAAGAGAGAGGGTAGAGCAACCGGCAAGGGACATTGTGATTATAGCCTCGGATACTTCGCCTTCCGAGCTAATGGTTGCGGACCTGGAGGCGGAGTTCCTGCAGGATCTGACCGATGCTCTGGTGAGAGTGGCACCGGAAGGATTTCGCAACCGGCGCAACGTAATGACCAAAGACAGCTTCTTTTTCATCGCCGCCGAGGAGAGCTTGACGCCTGATATGGAATCTGAGATCAAAGGAAAGATCCGGGAGATGGAGAATGCTTGAGCCTGTGATGTTCACGGGAGGGTTGTACAAGCACGACCTGGTCGTAGAGCTGGTAGAGGACCTGGGAGGATACGTCCTGCAAAAGAATGTGACACAGACAGAGATCATTCTTTTGATATTGGTTCCAACGGAAGATTTGGCTATGCTGCAGTCACTCGCCAAGGAACTGCGAGGTGAATTGGTGCGAGCGCCGCTGGCCGGAACAGAGGTGGCAGTGGTAACGCCGACACTGGCCATTCACCATCTGCCTCATTCTGCCTGCGATATAGCCGAGTACCTGCGCCGCCATGGCTCCAAGACCAACATGCTAGGACTGGCCAGAGGTGTCGGTCGCGAGATCGCCCAGATCGATGAATATGAAACCGCTCTGATAAACGAGCATGATGCAGCCGTATTCATCTTCGGCAACTTCCAGGAGTGCATCAAGAAGAAAGAGAGCTTATACAGAAACATCACCGTGCCCGTGGTGGTCACGGGTGGGCCGCAGATCGAGGCCAAAGACCTCCCCTATGCCTTTGAGTATGTATCGTCCATAGGAAGGGTGGCTCACCGGGCACGCAAGGCTACGGAGATTGGCTCTTTAGACAGGATCGTTGAATCCGTAGGCAGAGCCCTGGACAAGACCCGAGCCACTATTGCCAAGGATCCGCTCACTACCTCGCCGCCCCGTGTCATGGATGCAGTGCGTGAGCAGGTGCCGGATATAGAGTTCTCCTATTCGCCGCTTCCCATAGCCCTCAATCTCACTGGTGTGCGAGTGAAGCTGCCCTACGATGCTTACAAAGATGCAGTAAAAGCTGTAACCTTCGATGAGGGTGTGAAGCTTGGCGAGATTGCCACCATCAAGCCGTCCCGGATGAAAGACTATATACTTGTGAGGATACTGTCCGCTTCTGAGACCGGGTTCGTCTTCTAAAGGCTTTAGATGCGCTAAGCCGACTGCCCGGAGAGGAGAAGTCATGAGCTTCGAGGATGATCTGGACACCATTTTGGTCAAGGGGAAGGAGAAAGCGGCCGAGGATATCCTAAAAGCGGTGGAGGGCACTTACGGCGAGATACCCTATGTTTATCAGTTCATGCAGGACAGACCCGAGATTCTCATCACCAAGGTGCTGCATAACAACGCCATACAAAGAAGCTCTACTCTGGATGCCAAGACCATTGAACTGATCTCGGTTGCCGTGTCGGCGGCCATGAGATGCAGCCACTGCCTGAAACTGCACATCCGCATCGCCACCAATCTGGGCATTCCGGATGACCAGATCGCAGCCGCCGTATTTCTGGCAGGGAACCTGGCCTCAGCCAGCGTCTTGGCCACGGCCACCCGCCATCTGGACGAGGAGCGGGAGCTGTGCCGGATCTGCGGGATCGAAAGCGGTGCCTGCGAGATCGGTGGAGAAAAGAAGGATTGAGTCTATGCCTTCTGACGAGAAAAATGAGGTTAAGTGGTGGGAGGGAGCCGAAGATCACCGCTTCGCCCTGGAAGTCCTGCAACTCCCGCTGCGCCGAAAGATGCTCAGTCTCATTGCCGGCGGCATGAAGAGTAACGATCAGATCGCAATAAAGCTGGATCTTGGCGCCGCTCTGGCGGAGTATCACCTAATCATGCTGGAAAAAGCTCTGGTGATCGAGCAGACGGAAGACGGCTGGAGAGCCACGACTACCGGCCTGCTCTATATGAAGAACGTGGAGGCTAGAAGCTGATTCTTCGCATAATTGCCGTGGGGCGTCTCCGGGAGAAATACTGGCAGGATGCGTCGGCAGATTTCGCTCGACGTCTTCGTCCCTATGCCCGCCTGGAGATGGTGGATGTGTCCGAAGCGCATATCAAAGAGGCTGCCTCCCCGGCCGAAGAGAAGAAAGCCATGCAAGAGGAGGCGCTGGCCATTCTTGATAAGCTGAAGCGGCATGGCGGCCCGGTGATAGCTCTGGACAGAAGGGGATTAGCCCTCGACTCGCCCGGGCTGGCAGAAGGGCTGCACAAAATGATCCTGGAAGGCAAAACTGAGGTGGCCTTTGTGATCGGCGGCCCACTGGGACTCGCGCCGGAGGCTACGCAGAGGTCTGACCTTCTTCTCTCCTTTTCTAAAATGACCTTTCCCCATCAGATGATGAGAGTAATTCTTCTGGAGCAGATCTATCGAAGCTTTCGGATAATGAATCACGAGCCGTATCATAAATAGTGAAAAAGCGGCTCCGCGCTGCCTTGCACAGCCGACCGGCATAGCTACAACGTTTAAAAAAGAGCTTCAGGAGCTCGATCTGCTGGCTGTGACATTGCCGTTTTCCGCCAGCTTCTCCATCTCATAGAGCTCGTAGCTGCCTTCCAGTTCGCTCTTGACCAGAGCCATATCCAGCTTGTAATCCTTCTTCTGCTGGACCAATTTTACATCCAGGCTTATGCCCTCATCGGATACGGAGCCTGTGGCTGTAGCTGGACTATCAGAACCCCCTTCGAGAAGGGTGCCGTAACCCTGCAACCGATTGCCAGTCTGGATCAATATCAAATCAATTGTATCCTGCTCTGCCGTGCTCTTTTCCAGCATAACCCTCCACTTTCCCGCCATGTCGATCGTGGGGGCCTTTTTCTCGGCCAGGACTGTGTTGGCTGCCACCTTTTCGCTATTCCCTACCGACTCGTTCTTCGCTATAGCCGTGCCGTCTGGGTTTACAGTGGCACTGCTCCCGGTGGAGGACGCCACAGCATCGTCGAAGATCGGATCTTTCAGAAAATCGGTATTATCTCGAATTACCCATTTTCCGCAGCCTGCATAGGCCGGGCATGCGAGCAAGGCTAAGATCAATACCATACATACAATTAACTGGCTCTTCAATTATGGCCCTCCTGCAATATTTATATCTTTCATCATATTTTTCTCGCGAAGGAATTATTCTGGTAAAGGAAGCTGTCCTCCCTTAAGAGGAAAATCTGCTGGCGGTGGCATTTCCTTTGCCGATCAGATCATCGCCGGAGTACATTTCATAGCTTCCGGTGACGACTCTATCCACCTTGACCAATTCGAGTTCGATCTGCTTGTCGATCTTGTTCCCGTACTCGCTCACAATAGTCCATACATCAAGGCTCATGGTATTATCGGTAACAGAACCTTTGGCGCTGACCTGAAGCTTTGCATTCTGCTCATTGAGAGTCCCCATGCCCATGACGCTCCCTCCGGTCTGAATGATAGTTAAGGGATTTAAGGTAGCATCCCCATTCCCAAGTTTTACCGTCCACTTGCCCTCCACATCCATTAACTCGGGCTCCTGGACCTCGGTCTGCACAGGCTCAGTCACAGCTGTATCTACTACTGACTGTGTCAGAGGCTTAGGTTGTGTATCGGGCATTTTCATATTGGGCCCGCTGGTTGTTGGGTTTGTGTTCGTCCTCTCGTCGGGCGCAACTCTCGGCTTGTCCGAAATGGGTTCGGAGGTTCTTGATTCAGGATGCCCCTCCACTCCAAAGGATTCTGTACTGGATGCAGAGGTTGATGAAGCATCGGACGAAGTAACAACGGCTGCGGCAGGTGTTGCAACCGGAGTCACATCAATTGAATTTGCGGCAATGACGTAGCTTTGCACTTTATGATCTTCAATTCCAGCGGATCCTGCGCGCATTACCCTTACTTCGATCTGGTTTTCTCCTTCATCGGCATCGGTTGTATTCCAGGTCCAGGAGCTTTCAGCTATCCAGCCGGTTTCATCTGTAAGCTGTCCGCCGGTTGCATGTCCCAGAAGCAAAAAATCGTAGAGCATATTTTCATTATCGGGATTAGACGCCTCTACCTTCCAGACTATGGCCGTTCCCGGGCTTTGGGGACCGGCCTTGTCTGGATTTAGGCTCTGGATCGTGGCATTTTTGTTCGCCTTGGCGACGTTTCCTAGAGTTACGGCGGCCTTTGTAGAAGCGGATTGTGCAGTCGACGATGCGCTGGAACTACCCATATTTTGGTTCTTGCTTACATAAAAGTCCCTATCCCCGGATGTGTCGCCCAGTGGGTTTATTCCGCACCCATTCCCTGCAAATGCCGTAGAGCTGAGCAGAAAGGGCATAGTCATCAGGCACAAGAGCGATGCTATGGAAAGAGACATTATTTTGCACTTCATCTATCCTAGACCTCCACCATTCTCAAAGCAGCATCTGATTGCAATGGTTTAAAGTTTCCCCTTGGAACGTCATTTAACGAAATCAAGTATGTCCCTCGTTAGCTTTATCAATCATTAAAGACCTCAAAGCTAGAACGGCCAGAGGGGCCGAGGGTGATTGAGCATGAATGCGTGGGATCGATTTATTTGGTAAAATACGTTTTCTAGACACTACCTTGCGTGATGGTGAACAGACACCAGGTGTATCACTTTGCATGGATGAGAAGCTCGCTATCGCCCAGGGGCTTGATTCTCTGGGTGTGGATGTGATTGAAGCCGGCTCGGCCATGACCTCAGAGGGAGAACGCCTATCGATAAAAGCAATTGCTGATTTTGGCCTTAATGCGGAGATATGCAGCTACGTTCGAGCAATGACTGCAGATATTGATACGGCATTAGCTTGCGACGTAGATTCCGTCCATCTTGTGGTACCGGTATCGGATCTTCACATCGAGTGCAAGCTCAAATCCGACCGAAAATCGGTGATAAATAAGGCCGTGCAGGTGACAGAATATGCCAAAGATCACGGCCTCATTGTGGAGCTCTCCGGTGAAGATGCCAGCCGTGCCGATCAGGATTATCTGGTCAGCCTTTACATGGCGGGAATTGAGGCTGGAGCCGATAGGCTGGCCTTTTGTGATACCGTAGGCGTGCTGGTTCCCGAGGTGACGGGGGACATATTTTCCCGGATGTCTCAATTGGGCGTCCCGATCAGCATACACTGCCACAACGATTTCGGCATGGCTACCGCCAACACCGTGGCGGCTCTTCGCGCCGGAGCGGCCCAGGCACACGTAACAGTGAACGGCATAGGCGAGCGATCCGGCAATGCCAGCCTGGAAGAGGTGGTAATGACCCTGGAATCCCTTTATAAAATCAATACTGGGATCAAATGCCAGGATATTTACCAGCTCTCTCGCCTTGTCTCGCGAATGACCGGACTTCCTATGGCCCCTAACAAGGCCATCGTAGGAGAAAATGCCTTTACGCATGAGGCGGGAATTCATGTGCACGGGCTCTTGGCTGACACCAGTACCTACGAGCCGATACATCCGGAGACAGTGGGCAGGAAGAGGCGCATAGTCCTCGGCAAGCATGCCGGTCGGGCCTCTGTGGAACTGGCCTTGCGAGAGTTCGGAATCTCAGCTTCCGAGCAGCAATTAGCTCAGATAGTGGTCAGGGTAAAGGAGCTGGGCGATAAAGGCAAACGTGTCTCGGACGCAGATCTGCAGACCATAGCCGACACCGTGCTCTCCATCCAGATGGAGCCGAAGGTTAAGCTGCAAGAGGTGACGGTGGTGGCCGGCAATACGGTGACGCCCACTGCCTCGGTGAAGATACTGCTTAACGGGGCTATAAAACTGGAAGCGGGAACCGGAGTAGGGCCTGTGGATGCGGCCATTAATGCCATAAAGCGGGCCATATCAGGCGTGGCGGATGTGCGGCTAGAGGAGTATCATGTGGACGCCATAACAGGCGGAACGAATGCAGTAGTTGAAGTATGGGTGACAATGGCAATGGCAGACAGAAAGATAACTGCTCGAGGAGCTGATGCCGACATAATCATGGCATCGGTCGAGGCGGTACTGGAGGGCATCAACCGGTTGATGCGGCTGGAAGAGGAGGACAAAGCCAAATGTCTCAGAAGATGACTGGCGCTCAGGCGGTACTGGAGAGCCTGAAGAGAGAAGGCGTAGATGTAGTATTCGGGCTCCCCGGCGGTGTGCTGCTGCCTCTTTATGATGCCATCTATAAGTCCGATATTCATCATATTCTGGTGCGCCATGAGCAGGGCGCGGCGCATATGGCGGACGGATATGCCCGAGCTACGGGAAAGGTGGGAGTATGCATTGCCACCTCCGGGCCCGGGGCCACCAACCTGGTCACCGGCATTGCCAATGCCTACATGGACTCCGTGCCAATGGTTGCCATCACCGGGCAGGTGAACACCTGGCTGATTGGAAAGGATGCGTTTCAAGAGGCGGACATAACCGGAATCACTTTGCCCATTACCAAGCACAATTATTTGCTGCGAAGCGCCAAGGACATCACGCGTGTCTTCCGGGAGGCTTTCTACATCGCTCGCACCGGACGCCCCGGACCGGTGCTGATCGATCTGCCCAGAGACGTAACCGTGGATGAGATTGAGTTTTCCTGGCCACAGGTAGATCTGCCAGGCTA
Organism: Methanothrix sp.; assembly: GCA_049299735.1. GTDB lineage: Archaea > Halobacteriota > Methanosarcinia > Methanotrichales > Methanotrichaceae > Methanothrix. Next base: position 12,170 of record JBAQXX010000121.1, read on the forward strand.
TCGCCCATCAGTTAAGGCACATGAGATGCAGATCAAGAAAGCCGCCAAAGCGCTGATGGAAGCAGAAAGACCAGTTATTTACGTGGGCGGCGGAGTGAAGTATGCCGGCGCGCACCTTGAACTCATTGAGCTCGCGACAAAGATCAACGCACCGGTTACTACTACTCTCATGGGGTTGGGCTGCTTTCCTGAGGACCATCCTCTGTCGCTTGGGATGCTGGGTATGCACGGCACAAAATACGCCAACTATGCCATCCAGGAGTCCGATCTCATTTTGGCTATAGGTGCACGATTTGATGATCGAGTGACTGGAAAGATCTCCAGCTTTGCTCCAAGGGCCAAGATGGTTCATATCGACGTGGACCCGGCAGAGGTGGGCAAGAATGTGCGGGTTGACATTCCCGTGGTGGGAGATGCGAAGAACGCCCTGCAAGGACTCTTAAAAGAGGTCTGCCCGAAGGGCCGAAGCGTTTGGAATGAGAAGACAGAGGGATGGAAGAAGGACTATCCTCTGCGTTATATCCCGGATATGAATGTCATCAAGCCGCAGTATGTGATTGAGAAGCTGTGCGAGCTTGCACCGGACGCCATAATCACCACTGAAGTGGGGCAAAACCAGATGTGGGCAGCGCAGTTCTTTGTGCATAAGGACCCGCAAAAGTTCATATCCTCGGGAGGCCTCGGCACCATGGGATACGGCTTTCCCGCAGCCATCGGGGCCAAGATGGGCCGGCCTGAGTGCGATGTCATCGACGTGGCAGGAGACGGAAGCTTCCTCATGAACAGCCAGGAGCTGGCGACTGCGGTCGTCAACGACATTCCTGTGAAGGTGGCGGTGCTCAACAACGGCTGCCTGGGAATGGTCCGGCAGTGGCAGGAGCTGTTCTTTGAGAAGAGGTACTCGGCCACCATTCTGGGTCGCGCCAGCCCCGATTTTGTGAAGCTGGCCGAGGCCTACGGAGCTGTGGGCCTTCGGGCCACGAAGCCCTCGGAGGTCGAATCTGTCATTCGTACCGCACTGGCCACGGACAGGCCGGTCGTCATGGACTTCATAGTCAATCCGGCGGAGAAGGTCTCACCAATGGTTCCGGCAGGAGCCACGCTCAGCGAAATTCTGGAGCTGGAGTGGTGCGATGAAGTCCAATCCTGCCATCTGGAGAAGATCTATGCCCAAGGCAGGAAGGATATCCTGGGCCAGGAGGGGTTCTAGATGAAGCATACCATTGCCGTCATTGTGGAGAACAAGTCCGGTGTTCTAACGCGCATCGCGGGCCTCTTCAGCCGCAGGTCCTTTAACATCGACAGCCTCTCTGTGGGAGCGACGGATAACCCCGACTACTCGCGCATGACCATGACTGTAGAGGGCGACAGAGATGTCCTGGAACAGGTCATAAAACAGCTCTCCAAGCTCATAAACGTCATTCGCGTCAGCGAGCTGGAACCGGGAGAGTCGGTGGAAAGGGAGCTGGCTATCATCAAAGTAAGCGCAGACAAAGAGAGCCGAAGCGAGATCATGCAGATTGTGAACATCTTCCGGGCCAAGATCATCGATATCTCGCACAGGTCCATGATAATTGAGGTTACTGGAGACGAAGAGAAGATCGATGCCATTGTTCAGCTGCTGCGCCAGTTCGGCATAAAAGAGATGGCCCGCACCGGGAAGGTATCGATGGTGAGGGGCGCGAGGATAATCAAGGCTTAAGGATTCGAGTGCTACCAGGCAAAAAGGCAGCACTAGAATTCATTTTTCGCGATTATTATTACTTATAGAATAGAGATTTGGAGGAATAAACTTTGGTGAAGATATACCATGAAAAGGATGCAGATTTGAGAGTGTTGAAGGACAAGACCATCGCCATAGTGGGATGGGGAAATCAGGGCCATGCCCAGGGAGAGAACCTGAAGGATTCCGGGCTGGATGTCATCGCTGCCGACCTGCCGGGCTCCAATGCCTGGAAGAGAGCGGAAGCGGACGGAGTGAAGGTCATGTCCGTGGCCGACGCGGCCAAGAAGGCTGACTACATTCAGATCCTTCTGCCGGACGAGTACCAGGGCAAGATCTACCGGGAGCAGATCGCGCCCTACCTGGAGGAGGGCAAGGTCCTGGGCTTCTCGCATGGCTTTAACATTCGCTACTTCCAGATTGTGCCGCCCGAGAACGTGGACGTGGTCATGATCGCGCCCAAGGGGCCGGGCGATCTGGTGCGCAGAACATACCAGGAAGGCAAGGGCGTGCCCTGTCTGGTGGCCATAGAGCAGGATGCCTCCGGAGCGGCCCTGAAGAAGGCGCTGGCCTATGCCAAAGGCATCGGCGGCACGCGTGCAGGCGTCATTGAGACCACCTTTACCGAAGAGACAGAGACAGATCTGTTCGGCGAGCAGGTGGACTTATGCGGCGGCGTGACGGAAATGATCAAGGCCTCCTTTGAGACTCTCGTGGACGCCGGCTACCAGCCGGAGATCGCCTACTTCGAGGCCTGCCATGAGCTGAAGCTGATTGTGGACCTGATCTACGAGGGCGGATTCATGCGCATGTGGAACAATGTCTCCAACACGGCAGAGTACGGAGGCATGACCCGCGGCCAGAGGATCATCAATGAGGAATCACGCGCCGAAATGCAGGAAATTCTGGCAGAGATCCAGTCCGGCGAGTTCGC
>JBAQXX010000122.1:0-15889 GCA_049299735.1 Methanothrix sp.
TGGGATGTCTGGAAGAAGAGCGGCCACGCCCAGGGCGTTTACCCGGAGATCTATTTCGTCTGCCCGCCCAAGACTCGCGATCCTGCCTTCTGGGAAGAGGTCATGGACTACTACAAGGTCACCCATGAGGTGCCACTGGAACTGGTCAAAGAGAAGATCGACCTGCCCATCGGAGGCATGTGCTATGCTCAGTGCCCCACCTTCTGGGGATTTCTGCAGGGGATGACCTTGCCGAGCGAAGAGATGCCCATCACCGTCTTCGACCGATCCGGAACCTCTCATCGCTACGAGTCCGGAGGTATCCACGGCATCGAGCGCGTGGATGAGTTCCACAGGATAGAGATCGTGTGGCTGGGGACCAAAGCCCAGGTTTTGGCAGAAGCTGAGAAGCTGAAGGCCTGCTACAAGCATATCTTCGAGGATATCCTGGAGCTGCACTGGAGAACGGCCTGGGTTACGCCCTGGTTCATGGCCCAGGAAGGAAAGACAGGACTGTCCGAGATGTCCGGGGCGGGAACTGTGGACTACGAGGCTGTGCTGCCCTACAACGGCAACTGGATTGAGTTTCAAAATCTGTCCGTCAATGGCGAGAAGTATCCCAAGGGCTTCACAGTGAAGTCCCAGTCCGGCGAAGCCCTTTGGTCGGGATGCAGCGGCGTAGGTCTGGAACGCTGGGCCTCGGCATTACTGAGCCAGAAGGGCCTGGACCCTGTTAATTGGCCGGAGGAATTTCAAAAACGCATTGGGAAGATGCCAAAAGGGATCAGGTTCCTCTGATCCCTTTAGATCCCTTCTTCGTGACTGCTGGCAACTTCGCGACTGCTGGAAAGGTAGTCATCAACTGTCTTGCGCTGCGTTGCAGTCTTGGCGGGCTTTGCTCGGGCGTATGCGGCATCTGCCTTATCGATATCACCAAGCTCCGTGTAGACATCGCCTATGCTCTCCCAGGTATATGTATTATCAGGATTCAGGTCCAATGCCTGGGCCAAAATATCCAATGCGTCATCATATTTGCCCAGACGTGTAAGAGTTCGGCCTTTGCTCGTTAGTATATTAGCAGAGTCTGGCTTGAGATTTAATGCCATTTCGTAATATACCAGTGCCTGATAATAATATCCAATGTTATTCATGACGTCCCCTTGACCCGCCCAGTCGAAGGCAGAGGTTGGATCCGCCTCGATTGCACGCCCGAAACAGCCAAAAGCCTCAGCATTCTGGCCAGCAGTGACCAGATCGGCACAATCGACATTTCCACTGTCTAAGGGGAAATCTTGGGCAATGCTTAGACCCGACAAGCATAAAAAGCAAAATAGAATCCCCATTGAAAGAGACTTGTTCTGTCTGATCATTCCTGTCACCATCAGTATTTATTCTTGCACAGTAACTTGGTGCTTTGAGTATATCAATTCTTATACATCAGCCAGCAGGACGCGGGCCGGGTTGTCTCCGCTCAAGCGCTGGCGCGCACACTGGCAATGCTTTAATGCCTGGCGGCTCCCAATAGTAAGCAGATGATTCCCTTCGAGTACCTGGAGCACACCGCCGACGTAAAGTTTCGAGCCTACGGAAAAACGCCGGAGGAGATGCTCTCCAATGCCGCTGCCGCCCTCTTCAAATCCATGGTGGATCCAGCCACGATAGCCGTCAAAGAGACCTGGAAGGTGGAGCTGGATGGCTTTGATCTGGAGGATCTGGCCTACAAATGGCTCTCCGAGATCGTCTTCCTCTTCGAGACGGAGTCGGCGGTCTTCGCCGCCTTTTCCATCAATATAGAGCAAGATCGGCCTGAATCATGGAAGCTTCATGCAGAGATTGGCGGTGAGAGGATAGACCTTAAGAGACATGCCTTCGAGAATGAGGTCAAGGCCATCACCCGGCACAAGTTCGGCATCAAGAAGAATGACATGTGGTGCATTCAGGTTATTTTGGACGTGTGATTATGGCAGAGATCAACAAGATCAATGATAATACTTATGAGGTGCCCATCGGTTACCGACCAGGCATGCGCGTGCCGGGACGAATTTTTGTCTCTGCGGCATTACGGGATATGGTGGAGCCGGGAACAGTCGATCAGGTGGCCAACGTTGCCACCCTGCCCGGCATTGTCAAATACTCCATGGCCATGCCCGATGCCCACCTGGGCTACGGCTTTCCCATCGGCGGCGTGGCTGCCTTTCGTGAGGAGGATGGCATCATCAGCCCGGGTGGAGTAGGCTTTGACATCAACTGCGGCGTGCGCCTGCTGCGCACCGATCTGCAGGCGAGCAGCGTGCAGCCGCTTATCAATACCCTCATCGATGCTCTCTTTGAGGCCATCCCCTCCGGCCTGGGAGCCACGGGCCGGCTGCATGCCAGCGACCAGCAGCTCACCGAGGTTTTCACCAACGGCTCCAAATGGGCGGTGGAGGAGGGCTACGGCGAGAAGGAAGATCTCACCCATTGCGAAGAAAACGGACACATGCCGGGGGCAGACCCGGCCCAGGTGAGCGTAAAGGCACGCAAACGCGGCCGGCCCCAGCTGGGGACTTTAGGCAGCGGCAACCACTTCCTGGAGATTCAGAGGGTGGAGGAGATCTTTGATGAGGCTAAAGCTAAGCAGTTCGGACTTTTCAAGGGCCAGATTACGGTTATGATCCACTGCGGCTCGCGGGGAGCCGGCCATCAGATCTGCACCGATCATCTGGAGGTCCTATCCCAGGCCGTGAAAAAGTACAACATCGAGATTCCCGACAAGCAACTGGCCTGCGCGCCCCTGGGCTCGCCCGAGGCCGAAAATTACTTCGGAGCAATGGTCTGCGCCGCCAACTACGCCTGGGCCAACCGGCATATCATCGCCCACTGGACGCGAGAGGTCTTCGAGAGATATTTCCCTGGATCAAAGCTGGATCTGGTCTATGATGTGGCCCACAATGTGGCCAAGATCGAAGAGCACGAGGTGGACGGCCAAAGGCAACGCCTCTATGTGCACCGCAAAGGTGCCACGCGGGCCTTCGGCCCCAGCCGAAGCGAGGTGCCCGACTCCTACCGTGGCATAGGCCAGCCGGTGCTCATACCGGGCAGCATGGGAACGTCCTCTTACGTTCTTTGCGGCAGCGACCTGGCCCAGGAACTCACCTTCGGCTCAGCCTGCCACGGCGCGGGCAGAGTCATGAGCCGAAGCCAGGCCCTCAGGCAGTTCACCGGCAAGAATGTGAAAGCCGCCCTGAACAGAGACGGCATCGTGGTCAAATCCACCAGCCCCAGCATGCTGGCCGAGGAGGCCCCTGCCGTCTACAAACCATCAGGAGATGTTGTGGACGTAGTGCATAACCTGGGAATCGCCACCAAGGTTGCCCGGCTGGTGCCGCTGGGTGTGTCCAAAGGATAAGATCTATGGACCTTAAGGTCGTCCTGGTAGAGCCCCTATACGAGGGCAATGTGGGCTCCGTAGCCAGGGCCATGAAGAACTTCGGCTTTCATGATCTGGTGCTGGTCAATCCCTGCAAGATCGAGGACTTCGGATCGGCCATGGCTTCGCACGCCAGGGATGTCCTACAGATGGCCCGAACCTATGCCAGCCTCCTGGAGGCCCTGCAAGGATGCAACCTGGTGGTGGGCACTACGGGAAAAAGGCTGGATGAGGCGCAGCACCACCTGCGCCTGCACCTGCGCGTGCCCTGCTTCACCCCAGCAGAGCTAGCGAAAAAACTGACTGGAAAAGATGGAACCGTGGCGCTGCTCCTGGGAAGAGAGGACTGCGGCCTGAATTCCGGGGAGCTGGCTCTTTGCGACATGCTTGTCTCAATTCCCACAAGCCGCGAGTATCCGGTCATGAACCTCTCCCACTCTGCGACCGTGCTCTTCTACGAGCTGTCCCAAACAGAGAATGCAGACGGCAGCAACGTGGAGATGGCGGGCGGAGAGAGTCTGGCTCTGCTGCAAGACAAGACAAGATCGCTCCTCGCAGAGATCTGCTATCCCGTGCACAAGGTGGAGTTCACGCTGCTCATGCTGCGGCGCATCCTGGGCCGGGCGGAGCTGACTGAGCGAGAGGCGCGCACACTGCTGGGCCTGATTAAGAGAATCCGCTGGAAGATAGCAGGCTGCGAAAAGGAAATGCAAAAAGATGCTGAAGACAAAAACGAAATAAAATAATTCACCGTCTGCAGCAGCTGCCTCTCCCACCCTCCAGGGTCTCGGCGGTCTTCATGGCTGCCATAGCCTCCTTTCCCCGGCCCAGGCACTGCAAGGCTAGCGCCATATTGTACCAGGCCCCTGCGAAATAAGCATCTGCGGCAATGGCCGCCTCAAAGCAGCCTAATGCCTCCGCATATTTTTTTTGCTGGGCCAAAACCATGCCCTTGTTGCTCAGAGCCTGCTTGTGTGAAGGTGTGAGCTTGAGAGCCTCCTCGAAACACTGCAGGGCCTCAGGGAAGCGTTCCAGGCTGGCCAGTACCAGTCCCTTGTTATTCCAGGCGTCTATCAAGGTACCATCGATGCCCAATGCGTGATCGTATGCTTTGATCGCCTCTTGTCCCTGCCCGCTGTTGCATAGATCATTTCCCTTCTCCAGCCAGAAGCCAGCAGACTGCATTTCACTGGCAGATGGCATCATGAGTACGGAAAAGGCCTGAATTGGAGAGAACATAAACTGGTGGATTATCTCTCAACGCAAAAAGGTTTCGAGGAAAGGAATAGATCGCGAGTTCTGCCAGTGATTGCGGTACAGCTAGTCCTGCCTCTTCGCCCTCTTGAAAGCGTCCTCCACAGCATCCCGAATGATGTAGCCGCCCTTGTGCAGCACAGTGTCGCCCAGTTCCGTATCACGCTCCATCGATCCAGTGCAAGGGTAGGCATGATGCGCCTCTGAGATTCTCTCCCGGATGTCGGGCTGATCCGGCTCCAGGCCCAGCAGGCGCTTGGCCACAAACCAGGTGGATCCGCAGGGCGCGCTGCGCAGCACATTGGCCGCCAGGATGTGGTCTTTTCCCTCCCGGCTCTTTTGCACAGTCACATCGATTAGGGGATCGCCAATGCCAGCTTTCGTGAGAAAGGCATAAATGTTCGGCTTGGCAGGATCAGGACGAAGAGCACAGAACGGCTTGGCAAAGGCCGCCTCCATCCCCAGCTCCGCTGCCTTTTCCTCCAGCTGCATTCTCTGACCCAGAGGAAGCTGGCTGGGCGACTCCGATCCTCCTACAATGCCCTTCACGCCTGCCTCCTTGAGCTTGGGAAGAAGGCCGAAGAGAATATCGGGATGAACATTTATGACGAGAGCGATGTCCGCGGCAGGGATATTCTGGGGCAGGAGCGGCTCCACATCATCGATGAAATCGCCTAAAGTTGCCGGGTCCGGCATCTCCACCAGGGAGACGATGTTCTCGGCATAGCCCGGCCGGACATTCCTGCACTGGGTGCAGGCCTCGCCGCAGGAGATGCAAAAGCCCGAATAGTTGATGAGGTTGCCCACCACCCTCTCGCCAAATTCGCCATTGTAGAATACGACCAGTTTCAAGCCTTCACCACACTTTCAATAAAAGCATCTTTGTCTCTGAATCAATTTTTGCTAATATCTGGAGATCAAAGTATTTAGCCTTGCGCGTTTCTGCAAAGATACCTTTGCCGACGCTTTCCCCACTATTTCTAGAAAAAATTAAAAAATAGTAGTTCAGGCTGCATTTGCCCGGACGGCTGCGGTCCTGGCCGCATAGAGGATAGCGCAAAAGCCCAAGCACATGGCTATCAATGAAACCAGACCGCCCACCAGGGGCAGCAAGTAGAGCACATTGAGGATAACAAATCCGATTATGAAGTAGACCATGTCGCTCTGCTTCTTATTAGCCCGCTCGCCGATCCATTTTCCTAAACTGAAGGAGACGAAGGTCCCGCTGAGCATGAGGGCCGCCATGATGAGCATAGTTGAGATCAACGCAATTGGCAGGCCCACCACCGTTGCCGCCACCAGCAGAATTGCTATGAATGAGGCGATGATCATAACAAATCCGAGGAAAGTCTTGAGAAGAGTTGAGCGTCTCACCTCGCCGTCCACCATCAGGAAGATGCTGGGCAGATACTTGACCAAAATCAATCCCAAAACGAAGTAGCCAAAGATGGCCAGCAGGCTGAAGATGCTAAAGCCAGTCTCATAGTCCTCTCTCTTCGGAGACTGATCTTCTACCCTGTGGAATTTCACCGCGGTCGCCGAGCCGGTATTATTGAATTGATTGGCGCTGACAGTGAGGGTGCCGTTGACCCTTCCCGCGTTAACCACCTGGCCGCCGCCGATGAGAGCGTCTCTCTTTATCGTCTTGCCGGGAAGGATGTTCACCTGGCCGCCCGCAGCCACCAGATTGGTGCCGATGTTGCCGCCCAGGTTGACATTTCCACCGGCAGCTACAACCTTTCCACCCACATCAGAGTTGACATAGACCTGGCCCCCGGCAGCTATGACGTCGCCCTTTACCGGGGCATTGATGTTCACCGTGCCGCCAGCCACTATGGCCGAGTCCACCGGGGCATTGATGCTCACCATGTTGCCCGCCGCGATAATATCGTCGGCAACTGCCGTGTCTATGGATACTGTATCTCCAGAAAAAACCTGCAACGACTGCCCTGGTGAGCAGAGCATAACAAGAGTCATCAAAACGAGAATTGCTTTAATACACTTCATCCCATTCACCGTAATTAAATTGGATCTTCTCCAATAAATAACCCGTGTACGCGTTCTATAGCAGTTTTTCGTTTTGCTATTTCTTGAATCAGAAAAGATTTATCATACGATGCACCCGTTGAACTACAGTTGACAAAAAACTCGTAGAATAATTTGTATGGGAGGCATGGTTTGAAGATCGCAGTGGACATTGACGGTGTTTTAGCAGACCAGGTCAGTGCTGTTCTGTTGGAAATCGAAAAAGATTATGGACAGAAGTATTCCAAGAGCGACATCAATCGTGCCCACTGGAGCTTTGACGGAATAGAGATCTGGACGGAGATAGCCCGGTTGTTGGCCGACCCTGAATACGTTTTGAGAGTGCCGCTGATAGAGGGCTCGCAAAAGGCCATCAAGCACCTTGCCAAGCATGATCTTCTCGTGGTGACGGCCAGGCGGCCCAATTCAGAGGAGGCCACCAGAAAATGGCTCTGCCGGCACTTCCCCTGCCTGAAGCAATATTATCATGCCAGGACCGGAACCAAGCATAATATACCCTCCGACGTGCTGATCGACGACCTGGACATTAACATCGTGGAATTTGTCAAAAGCGACCCCGACCGACGAGGTATCCTTTTCCAGCATCCCTGGAGCTTAAATGATACAGATATCGAAGACTATTCCGACCAGGTATACTATTGCCCTCAGTGGCAAAGTGTAGTGAAAGCTATTGATGATATTATGGGCGATCAACCTTGAAAAAACTGCCTGAACTGCTCGCCCCAGCCGGCTCACATGAGGCGCTGGCAGCAGCCATTGCTGCAGGAGCCGATGCAGTTTATCTGAGCGGCAAACGATTTGGGGCAAGAAAATTCGCCGCAAACTTCGATGAGCCGCAGTTAGCTCGGGCTATAGACTACGCTCACCTGCGAGGCGTAAAAGTCTATGTGACAGTCAACACTCTGATCAGAGAGCATGAGCTGCCCGACGTGGCCGATTATCTTCTCCGGCTCTACGAGATGGGCGCAGATGCCGTGCTGCTACAGGATCTGGGCGCGGCCCTAATAGCCCGCCGAATAGCGCCGGAGCTGGAGAGGCACGCCTCCACCCAGATGACCATTCATAACAAAGAGGGCACCCTATGGGCGAGACGCGCCGGATTTAGAAGAGTCGTCCTGGCCAGGGAAGTCGGGCTGGATGAGATAAAAGAGATGGGAAAGGAGACCGCTGCCCAGGGAATCGGCCTGGAGGTTTTCGTGCACGGCGCTCTATGCTACTCCTACTCCGGACAGTGCCTTCTCTCCTCGGCCATCGGCGGACGCAGCGGCAACCGGGGCATGTGCGCCCAGCCCTGCAGAAAAGCCTACGTGCTGCTGAGAGGAGAAAAAGATAGGTACGGCAGGCCGGCCGGCCTGGCAGCCCAGCCGCAACGAGAGCGATTTCTCATATCCACCCGCGACCTTTGCGTCTACAGGCATCTGGAAAGGATCGTCCGCTCCCCGGTAGAGTCCCTGAAGATTGAAGGAAGGATGAAGTCTGCGGAGTACGTGGCCATAGTAACCAGCATCTACAGAAGAGCCCTGGAAGCCATAGCCAGAGGAAAGTGGTCGCCTTCTTCAGAGGATGAAAGATACCTGGCCTTATCCTTCAACCGCGACTTCACTGAGGGTCACCTGCTGGGGGCCGGGGATGTCATGGGCCGGGAGATGTCGGACAACCGGGGCGTTCTAATCGGCAGCGTGGCCTCCTTCGATGCCCGGAGAGGCGAGGCGGCGGTAAGGCTCACCGGGCCCTTTTGCCCAGAGAAGGGCGACGGTCTGGTCTTTCTGGCACCGGGCCAGGAGATGGGCCTGGTGGTACAGAGAGTAGTGCAAAAAGACGGTCTGCTGCGGCTGATTACGCCGGAGAGGGTGCGCCCCGGCGCCAAAGTCTATCTGACGGGCAGCACTGCTCTGGCCAAAAGAGCGCAGGAGATCATTGATTCTGCCAAAACGGAAATTGCTCTGGATCTGACTATAACCTGGCAGGACGGCACGCCCCTGCTACAGGCCAAGCTGGAAGAGGGTCGGGCAGTTCTGGTCAAAGCTGACTTTAAAATGGAAAAGGCAAAGAATCAGCCCACTTCCAGGCAGCAGATTGAATCGCAGATGCGGCGAACGGGTGGAACGCCCTTTATCGTCCGCAAGATAACCATGGACTACGATGGGGATCTTTTCGCCCCTCTGGGTGCCCTAAACCAGCTGCGGCGCGACCTTTTAGAAAAGGTGCAAGAGGCACTTTTAGAAAAGAGGCGCCCTACAAAGGAGAAGGTAGACAAAGCCAGAGATATATTGAAAGAGATGGACCTGTTCACATCCGCCGCCCCAACCTCTCTTGCCCCGGGCTCTTCTGCAGACCGCATACCATCACTGGCCGTCTATGCCGACAGCCTGGAGACGGTGAGGGGCGCCGTAGAGGGAGGATGCCGGCGGGTTTATTTTGAGCCCGTCTTGGGGTGGGAGGATAAAGATAGGGCTTCAAAGACAAAGAAGATTATAGAAGAGGCAAAGGCCATCTGCGGAGAGGCAAAGCTGATCTGGAAGTGGCCCAAAATCACGCACGCAGATTTTTTCAAGCTCGCCGGGCAGCTTCTAGCAGCGGTTATGGTAGATGGGATCATGGTGGAGAACGTGGGTGCCGTGCAGGCCGCAATAGATGCCGCCCCCCATGCCCATCTCTATGGAGCCTCCGGCCTCAACGTCTGCAATCGCCTGACTGTACAGGCATTAGCTCCGCCTTTAGGGCTCATCACTCTCTCGCCGGAGCTGTCGGCCCGGCAGCTGGCCGCTACCGTCGCTGCTGTGCGACTTCTTTCAAACGCACCCCAGATGGAGCTGATGGTGCAGGGCAACCTGGAGGTAATGGTGGCCGAGGACAGCATGCCACTTCCAGACAATGGAGAATATGATCCAAAAGAATTCTGGGGCCTGCAGGATATGAGACGCATATTTCCCCTGCGCCTGGATGATGACAGGAGAACGCACATCTTTAACTCAGCCGAGACCTGTCTGCTGGACCAGATGCCCGAGATATTCGCAATCGGCCTGGATGGAATAACAGTGGACGCGCGGGGCCGGACGCGAGAGTACGCCCGCGAGATGACGGAGACTTACAGAAAGGCGATAGATCTGACAAAGAGAAAAGAAGGGACGCTTCGCCAAGATCTGGAAAGCCTGAAGGAGTCCATCCGGCCCCTGGCCCTGGGAGGCATAACCCACGGCCACTTCCAGAAGGGGCTGAAGGACGAGATATCTTAGAGCTGTGCAATTGTGTTTTATCGGCTATTATTACCGATTCAGACATCCTTTCCCGAGATGTAGCAGCAATAGCCGTAGCTTATCGGCCCCAGCTTTGTCGTCTCGCAAGGAAACTGCGGGCACTGAAAGCATAGGGCCACGCCCTTTTGAAAAGCGCAGGTGGCAATTTTGCACATCCTGTTCTCACGAGGAAGGCAGCCCGCCTCTCCATTAGGGCACTTGCCGCAGGCCATGCGGGGGCAGGCCTGACAGGCTATGCCGCAAACGCCGATTTTCATTGGAAAGGTCTGATCAGAGGACATAGTCTACCACTATCCGGCTCTCGCATACTTTGCCGACAAAGTTGGCCACCAAGACGTGCTCGGGGTGCTTCTGGTAGCTGTAAAGAGCATCCTTGCTCTCGAATTCGGAAACCAGGACCAGATCATAGGCCACGCTCGCCTCCAAAAAGTTGATGCCCACCTCGAAGAACTTGATATCGTCGATTTTTAGGGGAAGGGCTTCCAGACTTGCCTTCAGCGCCTTGATATTTGACGCTTTGTCGCTGCCCTCGGCCCATTCCTTGAGCTTGAACATAACGATATGCTTGATCATTCGCAAAAGCCATCCTGCCACCAGGCATATTTCCTCGTTCGTTGTCACATGCTTAGTTTATAACGATAATGGTTTTCTCCAAAAGAGTGCAGCGAGTTAAAGTCCTATCTTTTTTGCGTCAAGCTCTGTCGTCCCAATTCGGTGAGATAAACTTTTGAGATGGCGTTAGGAAGAGTCAAACTTGATGGGTATTCACCGGTCATAATGTCTACATGCCCGGATTTCTTTAAAAGCTTTAAACGATTCCCCAGTTCCGTTTCGTCAAGCTTTAAGAACTCATTGACTTTGACGGGACTGACAAATAGCTTGGGGGAAATGCTATTGATCGCCCCAAGGATCTTCATATCTATATCGTCCATTTATCTCGCCACCATTGTTCTTTATTGCAAGAGATGACGGCTGAGGCAATAAGGCTTGCCCATAATTGGAGAAGGATAATGAATAAGGAGGGAGGCAAAAGTCATCTGGGTGTAGGAGGGAGAGAATAGGCCATCGACTTTTGCCAATATACTATACGTCAATCGCCGATATTTAAGGCTTTCCGTCGAGACATGTCAAGCACAGACATGCTGGCAAAGAAGAGAACAGAAAAGAGCGAATCGAGGTCTCAGGCAGGCCAGCGCCGAAAGCCACAGCGTCCCTTTTGAAAGAGCCAGTCACCGCAGTGACGGCCTGACCCTGCCCGAAGCCCGACTAAGAGCCGAAGGGGCGGCAGAGCACTGGAATTTGACACAGCGTCCGTTTTAAAGAAACCCGTTCTACGGGGCCTCGTGCTCGCCCTCAGCCAATGGTTTTTGCCGCGTCCCCTGTCCCGGTCGTGTATTAGCGTGAGAGGTCCCGGCAGATTGCTAGGCAGTTTATGGCCTGCAACTTTCAGCCGCCTGAATCATTTTTCCTCACAGGCTCGTAGCCGAATGCATTACCACGAAGGCATGCATCTCCTGAAACAGAGGCCAGAGATACACCCTGGAAGCGACTGCATACCGCCCCGGAAGAGCGAGTATCCAAATCGTCCCTGCCAACAGAGGATTATCGGATTTACGTTAAGCCCACGACACGCCCGCCAACCCTTGCAGGACGCGACAAACTACCTATATGATAGGTATAGATATTTGTAGTTTACGGTTGACCGCAGGAAAGAGGGGAAATGGGAGACAAAGACATATTCAAACGAGCACTTGTCGTGCCGAAAAACTCCAGCCAGGCCCTCTGCCTCGCATAGCTCGAGCATCGACCTTCCACCACATTTCCCCTTCTAAAAGCGCTTTCAACTTGAAGCCGGATGATTTAGCCGTCATTCCCCGGGCCAAAGCTCCGTTCCTTGAGGCAATTTCCTGACTTTCAATTTCCTCGCGAGCGCGGCTCTCGCCTCTTTTTCCGATGCAGCCCACGCAAATCTCAGATCCACGGCACAATCCATCCCAACATATCGAAATCGCCACAATGAGGATTTGATCTTCATTCTAACGCCTCATTGATTGATAGGATAGTAGCTTATAGAGTTTATCTCACAAATAATCGGGAGCGCAACATCAAGGGACCCTACGAAGCCGAACACATATTTATAAAATTATGCGATCATCTTATTATTGGCGGGAAAGGTTGTTAGGATTAGCGCGTGCAACTATCCATTTCATGGTATTTGCAATCCATGAATAGTTGTTGACGGGTGTCGCTTGAACCTTATCCAGGTAAGCGGAACGGCAATCTGATAAATCCTTATGCCATTGCAGTCTCTTGTAGTTATTAATGAGCGTTTGATAAGCGACATCATCGAACTCAAGATGATTAATGGCATCCCAATGCAGGAAGAGCCATCCATATCTTGCCTTCGTCAAATTGAGGGTATTAACCTTGCAGCTCTCGAAATAGGCGTTCTTTTTAAATTGTACCCCATGCAAATTGACCTTTTCGCTAAATGCGGATCTGCTGAAGTCCACCAGGCCGTTGAAGCTGACATTGCTGAAATCGGCGTTGTATGCAAACTGCGAACCACCAAAATCGGCAAATCCCAGAAAATTGCCTGCGGTGAAATCAGCAAGTCCACCAAACGATGTGTTATTGAAGGTGGCATCAATTCGGAACTCGGATTGTTTAAAGTCTGAACTTGCAAGGAAATGGCATTCGGTAAAATCAACCAAATCATTAAACTTGGCCCGTGTGAAGAATGCCGGACTCATGAATAGAGCCTGTTTAAAGCAGGTATCTTTGTCAAATTGCGCAGAAATGAAATCTACCGTGTCGTTGAAGATCGGTCCCAAAAAATGGGCCGATCCGGCGAAATGTGCCCCTTCGAATGATGTCTCGTTTTTAAATTGAGTCCTATTGAATTCTGCGACCTGGCTGAACATTGATCCCTTGAAGTTGGTATCTCCTTCAAAATATGTTTCGTCAAAGACGGCATCCGCTGCGAATTGGCTGGAAACGAATTCGACATAATCGCAAAATTTGGTCTTTATGAAACCGACTGGACCCTTGAACTGGGATCCACTGAGAGATGCAACTGAGCTGAACTGAGCTGAACTAAAATCTGCAATGCCGCCAAATTGAGTGCCAATGAATAATGCTGGCCCATTGAAGCAAGTCAGCAGAAAATTTGCATTCCCGTTGAACTGCGATCCTGCGAAGATTCCGGTCTTCATGAACATGCAACGGGCAAATGTTGCATCTCCATTAAACGTGGAGTACCTGAAGGATGCATTTTCCATAAATAATGTATTCTCGAAGCTGACCTGTTTTTGAAATACGGTATTGTTGAAGTCCACCAGGCCATCTATGATAGAATTTTTGATCACGATAGAGGAATTGGCCAGCACCGGCTCATCGGATGGCGGCATCTTCACTTCAAAGGGTATGCGCAAAATCTGCTTGGCAGTCAAGCCCAACCGCTCTGATGTCAAATTGCCTTTTATAACGACATTATCGTATTCCACGGGCAAGCCTAGCTTGATCTTGGCCATGACATCGTCGGCTGCAACCGATGATGGCGATTCGCCAAGAGCTGTCTTAGGAGCGATAAAAAACAAAATCAGTCCAAAGATTATAAAAGCCAAGACTGTTTTCATGGGCCATCTTCCGGAAATTCATTTAGAACCAAACACATATCTTAGATCGCTTCCGTTCTATCTGCTATTCGAATGCCGAACGGCTCATTCCTGCTCAGGAAGCTGCTGGCTCTCCCCAACTCAGCCTTTCACTTTGTCTCTAACCCAGAACAATAGGATATACGTCCTTTTGGATATTTAAGCCCTATGCGTTGCATTGCTATCTCATCTTAGCATCACCCGGCTCAATGTCACGAGGAAGAGGGCCATGAGAAGCCATCCCAGCAGCGTCTCTATCACCGTCAGAACCTCATAGCCCTCTATGATGCTGAAATTCTGGGGGGTTTTGCCTAAAAACTCCATGCTGCTGAAGTAGAAAGCATCATTGGGCGATACGCTCGTCTTTACTTGCTGGTGCGTATCCGCGCCGTCCGGCTGCAGAGCATTTCCTGCCCAGAAGATGCCCGCAAAGAAGAGAATGATGGCCGCACTCAAGAGAATAGTATGAAAGGGGCGCACCCCGTAGCCGCAGGTGAGCCAGGCTATGCGATCAAATAGCATGGGAATGATCTTATGCGACAGCCCTTGCTTTTGCTTTCGGTACTGGTAATAGCAGTCGTCCTGATCCTCGAACTGCTCCAGGTTCCTGAAGTTTTTGGTGAGCGTCAGGTAGACCGAGCCGTTAAAGGGAATGTGCTCTTTTATGGAATTCCATCGGAC
This sequence comes from Methanothrix sp., assembly GCA_049299735.1. Taxonomy (GTDB): domain Archaea; phylum Halobacteriota; class Methanosarcinia; order Methanotrichales; family Methanotrichaceae; genus Methanothrix. The sequence goes on from JBAQXX010000122.1 coordinate 14,283, forward strand.
AACTATGCGGTTGAAATTGAAGTCCTTGAGGTGGATGCTTGACCCTTCCGTGAAGACTGCATCGGACAGATTCAATGTGTACACCTTGGCATTGGCCAGGTGAAAATATTTCTCGAACCTCGCCCGGCCAAAGTCGGCATCATTGAAATTGGCCCGCGAGAAATTGGCGTCGATGGCAAAGTGAGTCCGGGTGAAGTTGGCCTCCCTTTGAAACTGTGCATCGGAAAAGCCGGCATCCTCCTGAAAGTGAGATCCGGAGAAGTTGGCCGCCTCAGTGAAAGAGGTGCCGTCAAAGTCCACCAGCCCGGAGAAGGCGGCGTGATCGAAGAAGACATCGCCCTTGATGACCGAATATTCGATTTTTATTATTGATTTTACAATCTTATGCTTATTTTTATCAAATGGCAGGTCCAGCTGGTGCAGATCCAGATCCCCGTAGATGATGACGTTCTCGTACTCTACCGGTTTGCCCTTCTCGATCTTTTCCAGGATCTCCTCGGCTTTGATCATTAAGAGACTATCGACCATAAACGAAGAGAAAAATCGATAAAAGCAGATATTCTTTGCGGTCCCGCCAAATCAACTCTCCTCGGAGCCCGTCCCCAGGAGCATCTTCTCTACAAAGTCCCAGTCATGCTCGTAGATATGCGCTGAAGCACTGGTGGTCGAGATCGATCCGGGCACGGCCCCCACCTGGCGGCTGACATACTGCAGCAGCCTGGCCAAGCCATAGAGATTGGCAGGATAGGCTCCGGCAAAGTCGTGGCTGCGAAAGAAGATGGACAGGTGCAGGCGCCCGTCGCGCAGCTTGAAGTCGTCCACAATCATGCAGGGGACCTCATCTTTGGCCGCATCCACGGGCACGATCCAGGTTACTGCTGTTGCCCGGCGCGTATTGGCAGAAGCCTTTAGCCGCAAGATGACCTGCTCTATCTGGTCCAATGCGGGCATGCCCGGCAGAGACCAGGCGCGCAGGCGCTCGCCGTAGGTGTACTCAAAGCCGGGATTCTTGCCGGACAAAAGCTGCTGAGCGTACTCTTCCAGACGCTCCTCGTTCCAAGAGTACTCGGCAGGAATCATCTCCAGATAGGGGTCCTCCACCACCACCTGCAAAGATAGGATCTCACGTATCCTGGTGCCCCTCTCATCAGTAATCTGTGCGCCCTGCCGCCAAATGAGGCCCAGGCCTCTGTGCCAGGCATCGGTGATGGTTCTCGCGTGAACGAAGCGCCCCAGTCTTGCCATGAAAAAGCTCCCGCTTATTGCTTCTCGCCAGTAAGCTCCGCCAGTGCCTCCGGCGGAAATGCCTTGATGATATCTATTTTCTTTACGCAGCGCGTTGATATGCCGTATTTCTTGGCAACAGGTTTCAGCTTCCTCATGCAATACTTCCTGGCGATCTCCTCAATATCCATGATATCTGCGTTCTCCTGCAAGGTACTTTAAGTTTTTTCAGTCATTTTCGCCATTGCTTACCGGCCAGTCTTTCGTTGGTAACTGAGCTAATTGAATCAGTCTCATGCCACCAGAGCCGCTAATTGGTGCAACACCAGTCCCAGACCGCCATAGCTGAATTTTAGGTCGAGCAGACCATTGTGCACCAATAA
>JBAQXX010000123.1:0-4901 GCA_049299735.1 Methanothrix sp.
GCATAAGCGGCAGACCATCCTGTATCCGTTCCGTGATCGGCTACTGTCGCCTTCTTGATGGTAATAACCTTAGTTCTGTCAACCGGAGCAGTAGTTTTGCTAAAATGATACCCTTCGTATTTTCCAGCACCGATATAATAAATTGACCCTGTTGAGTCAGTTCCTCTACTTAGTGTCGATGGAAGCGAAGTATATGCATTTATCCAATCTGACCCCGACCCATTACCGGTTGCCCCTGAACGGACATAGTAATTTGCAGAAAAGGCTGAAGTCGTGAAAATCAATACCATAATTATTGTTAATAATATTTTAATTATTGAATTTATCATGCGTCATCCTTTTATGAACACTAGAAAGTCAAAGCGTTGGTGCTTTGTTCCTTCTTTTGCAAGTTACTTAAAGTATTATACTTCATGCTCGCTATTGTTGCAATTATAAAGTAATATATCACTATCGTCTGGTCCCAAAGTGATACCCCGATGAATGATACAACGTAGGAAAACATTGCAACACCCCATATCCAAAATAGTTTTTGATGTTCTATGCTATCATTGGCAAAAGCTATCATTTTTCCAATATGACGAAAACAAAGTGTAATGATCATGATAAACAATATCAATGCCAGTATGCCACCATCAACGGCTATACGAGCATAGTTGTTCGACACATCAGTAAGCTGAATAAATTCAGACCAATGTTTTGTTGATTGGGTACCTATCAGCCACCACTCATTGAAGTTTTCAATTAGCTTATCAATGATAAGAAATCTATGGTAATGACTGGAGCTGGAAAAGAAGCTGATACGATTTATCAGGGCCCAGACGTGAGCCTTCATGACTATTTCAAGACCAATAATAAATAAAAAAATGCCCCATACAATCAAACGCATATGCTTACGGAAATACCACATCAACAAACCTATCACTGAAGCTACTAACGAGAAGATTGGACCACTTGAAGATGAAGATAATACAATAATAACAATAGATATCAAGTTGATCAGCCCCAGTATCTTGCTGCCTTTCTCTTTCCAAAGCATGTAAAACGCCAGCGGAAATAAGAACGCGCCGAAAGATCCTAACGTTATAGGATGAGAAAAAGGTCCGAAACATCTTAGTTTCCCCTCACGGATCATTGTTGTATAAGATACACCACCAAAAAGTGAGAAATAATTTTGTTGAGTTATTCTTTCGATAGCTACGAAGAAGGCGATGAAGATTGCAAGTAACAATAAATATTTGATAATCTGGTCAATATCATCAAGATCGGTAATATAAAAACGAACTAAAAAATAGGTACCCAGAATATAAGAGGCACTCCCCAACTTATAGATAAAAGCATCCATTGTTTGCCACAAAACAGTATAGGATATAATTGCCCAAAATACATATAAAAGCATTATTTTATCAATATTATTAATCTTTCTTATAAAACGATATTCTGATTTTATGATCAGTCTTAACCATCCGCATAAGAGCAAAAGACGAATGGATGTGAAATCAAGGTCTGCAATATACAAACGTTCGGTCATAGGAAGAATAATTCCAGAAATAATAATTGGAATTAAAACATAGCGTCGGGGTAATACGAAAATCAAAACGACGTTAATTAATAATATTGTGATTGTAATATTGTTCAAAGTTTAAACCTTTTATCTGTAGTATTGGGTCTGCTAAATTTTAGATAGTAAAAGCGTTAACGCTTTATAAGTTGTGGCTTGTGCCCAGTGCAGCATGGGCGTTTTTGCCTTGATCAACGGGTACTGTCTATAGTAAAAATGACCGTCTCTATCCTGCATATTATCAATGTCCCATTTTGCAACTTTCAGTGCCAACGGCAAAGCGGTTTCTTCAATATCCGAAAAATAGGCAAGTGTTTCTATTGATTGGGAGATGCATTGGCTATCAACAGGATAAACACGGTTGTGGTAATATTTGGGTCTTCCGCTTTCTTCAAAGAAATGTTCTATGTAAAATTGAAAACCAAGCCTGAGATTTTGCTTGTATGACTTGTCATCTGTATTATCAATGTAACATCTGAGGCTGTCTAAATTGTAGCCGGTATGGAAATTATCAATCCAGTGGTTATTTTCTTGTTCCCCGTAATACCATGCGCCATTGGATAGTTGTCTGGAGCAACTGTAAACCATTGCATCTCTAGCAACCTGAAAAAAATTTTGATTTCCTGTGAATTTTGCTGTTCTTGCCAGCATGGCAGCGCCCAGCATATTGGAATTGTGAATGGTGCTTTGTCCAGAAGCCAAGTAGCTCAGGCATGTTCCTTTATCTGTTCTTTCTCGCGGAACATTCATAATCCAGTCGCATACGCTCAAAGCGATATTCAGGTATTTTTCATCTTTAAGTATTTCGTATGCATCCAGGAATGCCTGCCCTATTAAACTGGTCCATACAATTATAGATTCATGTTTTGAGTATCTGCCGCCGCGGCTGGCAAAGTCGAAATGATTTGCCCAACTGTAATTGTCGAATTTTGGTGATTTATTCTCTATCAGCCAGGCAAGGCAGTTGGCTGCTTTTTCGGCGTATTCGCGGTGTCCCGTTGTTTTTAGCATGATGAGATAACCTGCAGCCATATAACCTCTGCCTTTTGTGGACTCTAAAGGTTTAACCCCGAGAAGGGGACGGAGGTTGATCGGACTTTGCCTAATGAGTTGCAGCAAAAGTCTATCAAGAAATAGATTGCCAAATGTTAAAGGCCTGAAGATGGAGGAAAGCCCGTCAAAGGGTTCGTAAGCCTTATAATTATGATCTTCGACCCACTTTGCTAATTTATTTATGCTGTTTTTTATAATTTCCTTTTCATTACTCATATGTTTAATCCCTTCTTTTGCACAGACGCTGTTTCAGTCTTTGCATTTGTTCTCTTCTGTTGAATTCCATAAGTTCTTTAGATATAGGTCTTTCTAATCTGCTTATCCACGCCCAGTTATAACCTGAAAATAATAACAGACCTCCGATGATATACGGTTTTTTTGTCATTTGATAAAGAGTCCTGAATAGTTGCCATAACGGATGCCCACCCAAATAATAATCCTTCTGTCCGTGTTTAAACCATGACATCAAGGCGCTGGTATTGCCAGTGCCCATTTTTTTATGATGAACACATTGCTTTTCTGTAAATGTTCTTGTCTCCCATCCTTTCATTCTTGCCGTGGTTACGGCTGTCCAGTCAATACCGCCGCCTTGAATCGGAATATACCCACCAATGTCTTCAAAACATGCCCGTCGAAACATTTGACAGGCGCCGGATACATGTTCAATATTGGTGAAACGGTAATCGTAATGGACGCCTTCCTCGACAAAGGGGGTGCCCGCCACACCAAGCAAGGGATCTGTTGAAAATTTTGTTATCAGAAATTCAAAATAATCTTTTTCAAATGAAAGGTCTGCATCAAGGTTACCGATGATGTCATATTGCTCATTTTTTATTATTTTATAACCGGCATTGAAGGCGTTGACTTTGGCGGCAAATTGTCTGTCCCTGTGTTCAGGCATGCGGATGAGTTCCATCCATGGATAATCGGCCAAATACTTTTGCGCGATTTCATCGGTGCGGTCGGTTGATCCGTCACTTACGATAATCCATTTAGTCGGCAATAAAGTTTGAGTAATGACAGAATGAATTGTTCTTTCAATATTCTTTTCTTCATTGTGGGCAGGTGTTATGAGGACGTAATTTTTTACAGGTTTACTTTTATTCATTTTCGTATTCGTCAGAGCTTTTATTTTATATATCTATTTTCAAATTGGGACATGTGTAGTTAGCGTGCTGGGTTAAGTATCCAGCGAAGGCAAGCCCAGCTTCTTTGTATTTTTTTTAAAGTGTCTTCTTTGCCGGATGGTTTGATTAAATATATTACACTTTGTCCCAAGATTCTTAGACTTTGATGTAAAATTTCATTTAGAATAAATCCATCTCTTGCAAGATGACTGTGGTGCTTAGAATAATACTGCAGATTGGCTCTGGTTTGTTGTATGTAGAGTTTAACGGGGTCTTTATCCGAACTGCCATATAGGTAGTGGATTGCTTTTGCTGAAGGGAAATAGACAACCTTCCAGCCTGCTTCCCAGAATCTTTTACACCAATCCTTATCTTCCGCATAAAAGAAAAAATTATCATCCAGCATGCCGACCTGTTCAATTGCGCTCCTCCGCACCATGATAAAACAGCCACTTAAAAAATCCACTTCGCGAACCGTGTCATGAGACCAGTTCAGCATAAAGTATCCACCAAATATTTTTGATTTTGGAAAGAGTTTGTCGAGAGCCATAGTACGGCAAAAACTTTTCCATAAAGTGGGAAACTCCCTGCAGGTGGGCTGAAGACTGCCGTCCCGGTTCAATACTTTGGGGCCAAGAACTCCGATATCCGGATGTTCATCCATGTAACGGAACATGAGATCGAGACAATCTTTCAAGACAACCGCATCTGAATTGATCAGGCAGACGTATTTTCCTTCGCTTTTTTCAATGCCCACGTTGTTGGCTTTTGCAAAACCAAGATTATGGGTATTGCGAATTAAATGAACTTGCGGATATTTTTCTGCCACAAGGTCTGGAGCACCATCGGTGGATGCGTTATCAACCACAATGGTTTCAAATTTAAAATTAGGCGCATTCTGATCAATTGATTGCAGACACTCATCCACAAATTCTTTTGCATTCCAACTGACAATAATATTAGATAGATTAGTCACGGATTGTCTTTAAATATATAAATATTAAGTTCCTAAAATACTTTGGAATATATTTTTAAGCTGGCTTTTTGCGTTATCTATATTCAACAATTTGGATTTCAAATCATCCCGATTTCCGAAATCCAAAAGGATTTTGTTAATGATCTCATCAGCGCTAAGTTTGCGGGCGTCGGCAACCATGTCT
>JBAQXX010000124.1:0-8739 GCA_049299735.1 Methanothrix sp.
TGATGATAAGGTCACTAGTACTGATAATAGTATCAACGCACTTAAGCTTCTCATATTCATACCTCAAACAATGCTATTTCTCAGAAAAATATAAGCCTTTCTAAAAAGGCCGTTATATTCATTAAATCATCAAGAAAAATTGGAGGCAGGGAAAACCTGCCTTGACAATCCGCCCAATAAAGACGGTTCCAATCACGCCGAGATATAATTACTCTTCTTTGGTGATAGTTTCTGTCTCGGTGGTCGTGATGGTCTGGTTTTCGGTCTCGTTGATGGTCGTATTGATGGTTGTGTTGATGGTAGAGTTGGTGGTGGTTACATTCTCTGTGGCGTTCTCAGTTACATTCTCAGTAGCGGCAACATCCTCACCAAAGGCAACTCCCAGAGAGAGTACCATTAGGAGAGAGAAGAGCGCAATTCCACTTGTAATTTTGCTCATAGTTTACACTCCATTTGCTGAACCTACATGAACATGGATCTGCATTTAAGCTTTTCTCTAGAATAGATCTATATATTCTATAATGCCTAGAATATTTGTCAATAATCAATGTATTTTCTCTAAATAGAAAACGATAAGATATCGTGTATCACATTTAATTAGACTTAATTAGACCTCATCTAAAATTAAACTTAAAATAAAATTATCTTCTCTAAGGAAATCATGTCTTTTTCTCTTAGAAAACGAATTTCATGGGGGCAATCGCGAATAATTTATTCAATCCTAATGATTTTTATTTTTAAAACGTAATACCTCGCACTTGAGATTCTTTGTTCCGGTATTCTCCACACGGTCTAGCTTTGTCTTTCGCCAGTTATGCTCTCCTGTAGTTCCTGCAATTCTCGATGAACCTGTCCACAGAAAATGAATAGAAATGTGCATGCAGGTACCCACCCAGTGTGTTGTGCTCTACCAGGCCATCCCAGCCGTCCTGGATGCCTTTGCCTCTGCATAACCGGTAGGCGAAGCGAGCGTCCCTGTCGTTGTCAAAGTGCGAGTAATGAAACTCGTGCCCGCGAAGGGTCTTGCCAATCCCAACTACGGGATTTTGCGCTACGGCCTCTGCCTGGGCATACCCCAGAGCAGCAAGCCGTTTCGTCATAACAGTAGTGCCGGGCAGTGCCCCCACCATTCTAAAAGTGCCCGTCTCCATTTCGATAGCGCGGCCCAGGTACATCAGGCCGCCGCACTCTCCATAGATGGGCATGCCGTCTTCTGAGGCCCGCTTAATCTGGCTGCGGGCGGGAGAGGCTTCCAGACGGGAGGCATGTAGCTCCGGATAGCCTCCTCCGATGTAAAGGCCGTCCACATCAGGCAGATCGTCCCGCAGCGGGCTGAAGAATACCAGCTTCGCTCCTTGCCTCTCCAATTCGCGCAGGTTATCGTGGTAATAAAAGCAGAAGGCTTCGTCCTGGGCAATGCCTATGCGCACGGATTTCTCTGCACTGGCCTTCTCCTCTTGTGTCGGACAGTCCGGAGCGCTGAGCAACAGCATCTTGTCGATGGCGGCATGCTTTTCCAGCAAGGCGGCTAAAGCGGCAACATCATGCTCCTTCTCAAAGCCCATCACCAGTCCCAGGTGACGGCTCTTCATCTCCATCTCCCTCTCCCGCGGAAGTGCGGCGAAGATGGGCTTTTCCATGCAGCTTTTCAGAATGGACAGATGCCGCTCGCTTCCCACTTTATTAAGAACCGTGCCGGCAAGGCGCACGCCAGTGTCATATTCTGCAAATCCTTTCTCCATGGCCGCAGCGCTGCGCGACATGCCGTGCACATTTATGACTAACAGAACGGGAAGGTCCAGGATCTTGGCTACCTGGGCAGAGCTGGCCACCTCGGTTGCTTCCATGCCGTCGTAAAGGCCCATGACCCCCTCCACCACGGCTACATCTGCGCCCTGCAGGGCGGAGGAGAAAGAGCGGCGCACTCCCTCTTCGCCCATCATGAAGGGATCGAGATTGCGCGATGGCCGCCCGCAGACGGCGGTATGATGGGACGGGTCGATGAAGTCAGGGCCGACCTTGAAGGGCTGAACGACCAGGCCGCGGGCGCGCAAGGCGGCCATGAGGCCCAGTGTAACCGTGGTCTTGCCCACGCCGCTGTGGGTGCCCGCGATGAGGAAGGAAGGAATCATGGGTTTTGTATCGAATGAACTCATAATTATCCTTTGTCCGGCAAAGATATTAACACGCCTGGCGGATGTTCTGGCATGCTGGTTGGCGTAGTTAAAAGAGGAAAGTACGGCGAGCGCCTGCTGGAGACCATTAAGACAAGGACGGACTTTGATGTCGTCTCCGTCGAGGTTCCCCAGGTGCTGCCCGGCTTCATCGAGGACCCGGAAGAATTTGTCAAAGAGCTAAACCTCGACCCCAGGATCTTTCAGGCGGATCTGCTTATTCTCTACACCTTTCACCCGGACCTGACTCCGGAGATCGTGCGCCTTGCTGGCGCCGCCGGAGTCAAAGCGGCCATAATTCCTGGTGGCATCGGTCGGGCCGGCTCCATAGGCGAGCTGGAGAGGATTGCAGAGGAGTACGGCATCCATATCGAGGTGGATGAGATCTGCTGCACCCTGGAAGAGTGCGGCGTCCCCGTCATCGACGAATTCGCCCGGAAGCTGGGCAAGCCTGAGCTGGAGGTGGAGACGAAGGACGGGCGCATCAGCCGGGTTAAAGTCGTGCGCGGCTCGCCCTGCGGAGCCACCTGGCATGCCGCAGCAGGCATGGTGGGAAAGACCGTGGACGAGGCGCCGTCCATGACCGGCCTCTTCTGTCAGCAATATCCCTGTCGCGCCGTGCGCGGAACACCTGGAGGCATTCACACCTCCGGAGACCTGCACAAGGATGCCATGGAAAGGGCTCTGGGAAAGTTGACCAACCTCGTGCTTCCCGCACAGTCCAGGCCCATCAAGATCGAGCCGGGAAAGAAAGGGGTAAAGGCATGAGAGATTTGGTGGTAGAGGCCACCGTGCGTGCTTTGCAGAGGGCGGAGACGTCTCTGCCCGACTGGGTATTGCAGAGAATCGATGAGGCGGCCGCCCGAGAGCGCCATCCCTTAGCCCGGCACCATCTGCATTTCATGCTGGAGAATGTGCGCATCGCTGGGGAAAGGGGCCTGCCCCTCTGCCAGGACACGGGCCTTCCTATTTTTCATGTGCTGATGGGTCGCGATCTAAGTCTGGATTTCAGCTTATCCGGGGCGATAGCCGAGGGCGTAAGAATCGCCACCAGAGAGATTCCACTGCGTCCCAATGCGGTCCATCCCTTGACCCGCAAGAACAGCGGGGACAACACCGGCCCAGGCATGCCCGACATTATTCTGGATTATGTGGATGGCCGGGGCCTGTCGCTCACCGCTTTTCCCAAGGGGGCGGGCTCGGAGAACATGAGCTTGGTCGGCATGCTCAACCCCGCCGACGATCCCTTTGATTTCATTATGAAGTGCGTCGCAGAGCGGGCTGCCAACGCCTGTCCGCCCCTCTTCTTGGGCATTGGTCTTGGCGGCAGCTTCGACCTGGCTGCGCGCCTGGCCAAGCGAGCTCTGCTGAACATGCCCGGCTCGTCAGAGGAGGAGCTACTGCTCTTGGAGAGAATCAATTCGCTTGGTATCGGTCCCATGGGTCTGGGCGGTGACACGACAGCTCTTGGCATAAAGATCGAGAAGGCCTTCTGCCATACCGCTTCCCTGCCCGTAGCCATAAACTTTCAGTGCTGGGCCAACCGCTGCGAAAAGGTGGTGATCCAATGACCGAGTATCATCTGCAAACGCCCCTTTCGGATAAGGATGTGGAAAAGCTCGTGGCTGGAGATGTGGTATTTTTGAGCGGGCCGCTCTTCACCGCTCGCGACAAAGCCCACGCCCTGATACGCCGCACCGGCAGTCCCGTCTCCTTGCAAGGGGCCGCCCTCTATCACTGCGGTCCGCTTATCCAGGATGACCGGGTTTTATCAGCCGGGCCGACCACCAGCGGTCGCATGGCCCGTTACACGGATGATATTCTGCTGCTGGGGGTTCGGGCCATCATCGGCAAAGGCGGCCTGCCTGGCGAGTCATTTCGGGACAAAGCCGTCTACCTGGCCTATCCGGGGGGATGCGGTGCAGCCGCTGCCCAGCAGCTGAGGGTATTAGGCGTGCACCTGCCGCAACTGGGCATGGCCGAGTCACTCTGGGAGTTTGAGGCGCGAGACTTCGGCCCCATGATCGTGGCTGTAGACGCCCATGGAAATGATCTCTATCAGGAGGTGAGAATGTCGGCACAAAAGCAGGAGGCGGACTGAAGCGAGCTGCTCAGGAGGCCAGGTACCTGGTGGATCGCGGCTATCCCAGTGACTCTGCAGTTCGCTATGTTTCGGATCACCATCGCCTGTCGGAGGTGCAGAGGTTTGTCCTACGTAGGACCATCGTTTCTGCGGATACTGCGCTGCGCAGAATGACCAAGGCCCTGCGGCTGCATAATCTGCGCGGCAGGATGGTGTTCGTGGACGGATACAATACCACCATCACCACACAGAGCCTTTTAGCCGGGTATCCGGTATATCTTTGCGACGACGGCTTTTTGCGGGATACGCGAGGATTTTTCCGAAGCGAAAGAGCATCAGTTGTTACCGCTTGCGCGTTCTGTGAGATTTTGGATCTGCTGGTAAAGGCTATGCCCGCTCGCGTAGTGGTGCTCTTGGATCAGCAAATTAGCTGCAGCGGAGAACTGGCCAGAGAGGTGCGGGGACTGATGGCGAAGCGGGATCTGCCGGGAGATGCCAGGTGCGTCAGGGATGTCGACCATAGGCTCAAGGTCTGTGGCACGATAATTGCCACAAGTGACGGAAATGTGATCGACTTCGCATCAAGCGTGATAGATCTTCCTGGTGAAATTGCCAGAAGGCGGTGCCTACGTCCGTTATTGGTTTAATTGAGTCTCTGCAAAAATGCCTTCTCGTGGGTTGTCCTTGAAAAAAATTCAATCGTCATCTTTTTATGGTACAGTTAATTATTATACTATTAGGGTCGCAATAAACTTACGGAGTAATGGGTGAGGAGCAATGATAAAAAGAGTTCTAGCAATAGTCGTTCTGGCTGTTTTGATCATGGGGGGGTCGGGTCAGGCATCCCATCCCATGTTCTTTCCGCTATCGGAGCATACCATCGCCAAAGAGATCAGCGAAAACGGCGTGCCGCTTTACAGGACGTATACATTTACCTCCGATGACGAGCAGGTCGCATCCTGGCTGCTCATCTGGCGGGACGCCAAGGTACACAGCGTGGAGTGGAGATGGTACTGGCCGGAGGGCAGGACGTATGCCAGGTCTTTCAGCACCATACCGCCCATTGACGGATTTACTGGAATGTGGGCCGCACCGGTCTGGAGCTGCCTTGATATCAAGGGAACTGACGTCGCCCGCCTGCCGGGAACCTGGAAGGTGGACGTGATTGTGGACTACAGGAAGGTGCTCACTGAGTACTTCACCATCACCAGCCCAGAGGCCTGCTAAAGCCGGTAACAACTGAAGGCATCCGGTACTAGTCATAAAATAAATTTGCCTTTGAAATCGGCTGATCTTAGCTGTGCTAATCATCTTTTGCAAGAAAGAATGATCTGCAGAAATGCGATCATATTTAATCCTTAAAGTGCTCATTATCATTTGGTGGCAGAAAAAATGCAAATGGAGTTTAGCGGCAAAATGCTGACGCCTGATGTTCGTCGGCTTTTTGATATGAAGGACGTGATCTTTGATCAAAGCTGGCTTGCCGGGACAGAAGACTTTGAACTCTATTACATGTACCGAGACCTTTTCTTAAGCCGTGCGGATAAGGAGAAGCTCCTGCAACAAGGGCTTCGTTATGATATCACTATTATTCCACCAAACATGCTCGGTTGCGAATACATCAAGACGGCTGGCCATTACCACCCGCTTGTGGCTGGTGGCAGCGTCACCTATCCTGAGCTTTATGAGGTAATAGAAGGTGAAGCACTTTACCTTTTGCAGAGCCGAGATCTCAGCGATGTAGTGGCAGTCTACGCCTGCGCGACCGACAAGGTCCTCGTGCCTCCGGGCTACGGTCACATCACCATAAACCGCTCCAATAAGACACTGAAGATGGCCAACTTCGTGGCCAGGAACTTCTCATCACTTTACGATCCATTTCGAGAGAAGAGTGGTGGGGCTTACTTTTTCACAAGGGATGGCTGGATAAAGAACATTCGATGCCCTGAGGCGGCAGAGCTGCGGCGGATCGATGCTTTGGACAGCTCAAGCCTTCGCAAACTCGGCCTGGCCAAGGGCCGGGAGATGTATCCGCTGCTGAAGGAGCCGGGCCATCTGGATTACTTGACAAAACCCGAGGAGCATATGGAGCTCTTTGCGGGGATCCTCTGAATGCATCGACTTAAGGCGCACATCGAGCTGCTGCGCCCTCCTCTCGCGGCAATGGATCTGGCCATGCCCGCAGCCGCTGCTCTATTAGCCGTCTATGCCGTGCAGGGGGCCCTGCCGCCAATGCTTCCTTTTGTATTCTCAGCCATCGGAGCTTATTGTGCCATCACCAGCTCCTATGTCTACAACGACTGCTGCGACATCGATGTGGACAGCATCGCTATGCCCGATCGGCCACTGCCCTCGGCCATGCTGAGCAAGAAGGACGCTTTGCACTGGTCGCTATTTCTTTTTCTTGCGGCTGCGGCCATAGCCCTGTATCTCAACCCGGAGAGCTTTGTCATCCTTCTGGTCGCCACATTGCTCATCACCATCTACTCCACCTGGGCCAAGAGAAATACGCCCTTCTCCTGGATATTTGTGGGATTGTCTTTCGGCCTGGTGCCACTGGGCGTCTGGCTATCCATGGAGCCGGCCGGGCTTCTTAAATCCGGGCCGGGCCTGCATCCCGCCGCCCTGATCCTGGCGGCCATGATCGTCATAACCGATTGGGGCTTTACCAACTGCGATGCCTCGCGGGATGTGGCAGGCGATAAAGAGAAAGGCATTCCCACCACACCGGCAACTTTTGGAATTGCGGCCACGGCAAAGATGGTGGCCGGCTTTTGGATTGCGGGCGTCATCCTCTCTATCGCCCTGGGCCTTTCTGCCAATCTCGGATGGCTCTACATGGTCGCCGCGAGTGGCGTCGGTGGCTGGCTCTTGTTGCAAAACCTGGACTTCGTGCGCCATCCGACTGCGGAGAGGGGCGAAGAGCTGTTCTACCAGTCGGCCAACTACCGCGCCGTGCTCTTTGCGGCCATAATTGCCGATGTGCTTATGCGGGCAGGCTTGGCCACGGTGGCAGGACTGTGAATATAAAGGATGGTTTCAGAAAAGCTTTAAATGAATAATCGTAATAATATTAGACTAATACTAAATGCTGGTAGGAGGATTTTAATCAGTTTTTTCATCAGCGAAATACGCAAATAAATGCCAATTTGTCTGCCATTGGGAGCAATATTGACAAAATTATTACATATGATTCAGAGAATTTTTTAGAGTCTGAATGTGAAGGAACCGGAGTGGATAAAAGATGAAAATATGTTTAAAGGCACTACTAGTAGCTGCTATTGTATTGATGGCCGTAATGCCGGGAGTATCCGGCAGCGAAATTTCGGTCGCTGGCGGGCCATCCAGCAACTCTATCAGGAACGATGCAACTGAATACACAATTGCTGCCAACCTGTTGGCAAACAATACTCCTGCATGGAACAATAATGAGGAAGACAACAGTTTTGCCAATCAGGGATTTATCGCAACCGATGATCCTCTGATTATTCCCTCTGATTACCCGAATTATACCTCCTGGAATATGGAAGCATTTTCATTCCTGGATAACGGGACCTGTCCTGACACGATAAATCCCCTTCTATGCAGGCATGCACGATTGAATAACATTAACGGGTTGTTCGAAGTCGTCCCGGGAATTTACCAGGTCAGAGGATATGATATAACAACAATGAGCCTCATTAAGGGTAATACGGGCTGGATTGTCATTGATCCCATGAATTCGGTTGAGACTGCACGCGCTGCAATGGATCTGGTAAACAGGACATTAGGGCATTATCCTGTGAAGGCAGTCATTTATTCCCATCCTCATGTGGACCATTACCAGGGAGTGAAAGGAGTAATTACTGATGAGCAAGTTGCTGCCGGCGATGTTGAGATTATCGCGCCAGAGGGGTTCATGGAGCATGCCGTCAGTGAGAACGTGTATGCCGGAACTGCAATGCAGCGGCGGGCTATGTACATGTACGGACTGCCCCTTCCCCGTGATGAGAAAGGTCTTGTAGATAACGGTCTTGGCAAGTATCCGGCAGTTGGGAGAGCATCTCTTATTGCACCCACGATTGATATTAACAGGACCGGTGAGATACTGACTATTGATGGAATCGAAATGGAGTTCCAGTATAACACAAATACTGAAGCTCCGGTTGAGATAAACATCTGGTTCCCGGAGCTTAAGGCACTTTTTATGGCTGAAAACTGCGTAGGGACACTCCATAATATCCTGACCCTTCGCGGAGCACAGGTCCGAGACCCGCTTTCGTGGGCTAAATTCCTTGACGAAGCACGAAGATTGTACGGCGATAAGGCTGAGGTTGTTTTTACCGCTCATAACTGGCCAAGGTTCGGGAATGATAAGGTTATTGAACTGCTCGAAAACCAGCGTGACATGTACAAGTATATCAATGACCAGACGCTGAACCTCATGAATAAAGGCTATACCATGGATGAGATCTCGAATATGATCGTTCTTCCCAAGTCCTT
>JBAQXX010000125.1:0-8744 GCA_049299735.1 Methanothrix sp.
GGCGAAGCTGCATGATAGTCAAGTTGATCTATCAAGAGAGGGCGAAGTTGTACTTCGAGATAAGGGTTATTTCGGTGTGCAGGCCAGGGGTGATGATTTTACCATGAAACGTAGGACCACCGATGCATCTCTTGGAGAACTTGATAAAGAGCTAAATCGATTGATAAGCAAATTGAGATCTCCAGGGGAGAGGCCACACGCGGTAATTAAACGAGTTTTTGGCGCAGGAAGGATATTGGTCACTACGGTTAAGAGAGTTGGTGTTAAAATGATGGCAACCGCTTTTGCTTTTAACCTATATCAGCTCTGCACATTGAAAAGTGCCCAAATTATTTAGTCTAGCGGTAGCTATCGAAAAATGATTGAAAAATGATGAAATTCGAGAAAAATGGACACCATGGGCACGAAAAAACGCATTGTTCTCGGAGATTTCTCTTAAAATGCCGGTAAATAGGAATCCTCACCTATCTGATGAATAAAATAGCAAAGCTTAGACCTGCAGAAAACATCGAGAAAGAGGTAACCGGAAGACACATTGCAGGAGCAAAATCTGGTTTGACAAAAGGAAGAAAAACTCAAGGCAAAGAGGATATAATAGAAAGTTCATGGAGTCCTCAAGAACGAGATTACATTTATAAAATCAAGGATGATTATAAACAAACCGTAATGGAATGGGTAAAAGAAGAAAATTTATGGATACATGAAGAGTTGAATTAATTTTTATTATTAATTATGCTATGTCAGTATATAATTGATATAATTTTTAATTAAATAATACTATATGCTTTCGTTATCAATCCAAAGCCTTTTGCTCGAAGCTCCATCTAGCGGGAGTAGGTCCAACTAGGGCATTTGCTGAGCAGGCAGATCCGGAAGACTTAACCTGCCTGAGGTGATAGTATCTCAGGGAGACTTGAAGGAGTGTGGCGCTTCTAATGATAGCGATTCTAAAGAGGCAAAGAGTTAAATTCAGGGCAGAGAGAAGTAAATATCGCGCATAATGAAATAAGAGCAAAATATTTTGACTTAGCTTCAAGAGACCAGATGGAGTCGGATCTGCCTATCTATAGCTCTAGGAGACGATTAGAGACTAGGGATAGCTTTCTAATTCAGTTTTTCAATCCAGACCTTTAGAAATTTTCTCTTGTTAGGACGGAGATTCTCAATAATTGCCCTCGGGACCGAATAGCAATCTATTAGAAGGGAAAAGATAAGGTGGCGTCAAAATATTGAATTAAATCAAAGAGGAATTATGGCATTAGACATTGGGAAATTAATAAAGTATATTATTTATTTACTAGCAATACTATTATTTATTTTGGCTGCTATATCATTACTCATTTATGTTATTGTTGAATTAAAAATGTCAGATGCCAGAGATTTTACAGCCATGGGAGCAATATCAAATGCAATTACCGCCGTCGTCGGGCTTCTTATTTTTATAGTCACTTTCCTATATTTGCTGGCAACACGTGCTATGGTTGATGAGATGAAAAGGCAAAGGGCTGCAATAGAGGAACCTGCTGTAAGTATAAAAGTAGTGCCTAGTGCTGATGCAGCTAATATTCTTAATTTAGTTCTAAAGAATACAGGAGGTGGTGCTGCATATGATGTCACAGTCAAATTTAATCCAGATATACCCTACAAGGATAACATTACATTAAATCAATTAAACATGTTCCATAATATGGCATTATTGGACAAAGGCGAATCAGTAGAGCTATTTTTTGCATCCGCGCCTGTATACTTCAAAAGTGATAAGCCTAAAAAGACAAAAGCCACCGTAGAATATTATATAACTCCACCGTATCAACGTGAAATAAATCCTAAACCAAAGATTAGAATTATTGAAATCAATCTTGAGGAAAGGAAGGATCAGCTACAAATTAGAAATAGGTCCATGGATGATCTGGTCAAGGAAATTGAAGAATTAAAACAGGGATTATTATTAATCGCAAGAGATATTGAAGAAAGTAAGGTGAAAAAGAATGATTGAAGATGTATTTGGAAAACCGAGCCTGCCTAGCGTGATATATGATTGTATTCTCTTTTTAAAAAACGGCGAACATTTTTATATAGGAAAAATTTACTTATTTGACAGAAACTCTTTTTTGGATGTAATTAAATTCGGGGAGTTATGGGTCAACGATAAGGTATTTAATGGGAAAAAAATAGCTGGATATTTTTCAACCTGCAATAGCAGAATCTGTATGCTTGATGAGAACCCATCTCGAATCATCGGCAAGGTAGGTAGAACTATTACCTATCTTATAGAGGATATAAATTTTGTGAAAGATAATCAGAATTTATCGCCAGAATATCATGCATTTATTAGATTTGAAGCCAGCGATATAAAACTTAATTTTAATAAGAAGTAATCATCTAAACTAAAATCTGTTTTGTGGGCTGCATCAATTATCATCCCAATCGAGATCCAAAGGCATTTATGCATTACATGACCTGTAGCTTACTAGATGATCAGTAAGGAAGCAATAGAGAAAAAAATTAAAGAACTCGAAATATTAGCTACTGAGATTGAGAATGGAATGATAAAGCTAATTCAAGGGGCTCCATTGTTTTATCAAAACATAACACCGTCACCCAAGATACCACCCTATTATTGGGGATTACTCCCCATAGATTTAATGGCCCTACAACGTGAAATCACATGGAAATATCAACATTGGTATTCATCAGCATATCAACTCATTAAAGAGTATCTTCCAGATAGAATTGAAGAGTTCAAAAGACACTATGAAGACCCACAAGCTAAAAATGGAGTCATCGAATACATACAGCTCAGGTGGAGATCTTATTACGATAAGCCTGTGATAGAAAAAGGATTTATAGAGAAATTTGATAATCAAAGAAGCATTCTTCTTAGCATTCGTGCTGTTTTAGAGATTAATGATCTTTGCCTAAGGAAGACAATCTCAGCAGATTTTATTGATTCAGAGCTTGTTCAGGCTGATTATCTATTTAGAAACGGCTTTGAAAGGGCTGCAGGAGCTATAGCAGGGGTAGCTTTGGAGAAGTATTTAAAGACTGAATGTGAACTAAACAGAGTGCCATATAAATATAAGGATACAATTGAGCCTCTTGCACAAGCTTTACATTCAGCAGGAAAGATTAGCGATACAGATCTTAAGAGGATCATTTATCTCGGAGGCATTAGGAATGATTGTGCCCATCCAAATGAAGTATCAAAAGATCTAGTTAAAGCACTCATTGAGCAGGTAAGGAAGGTAGTCAATCAATAGTTCCTAGTAGATAATAATAACTTAATGATCGTAGCAAAGAGGGCGGAAAAATGCCAAATGTTGGTAAGAATTTAATTAAAGGCAATTATGGTGTTTACGCTCTCATGAAAGAGTTATCTAAATTTTGCTTAATTCGGCCTGTTTTTGAAGGCACAGATGTAGGGATCGATCTGTATTGTGAGACATTAGAGAAACCTGCCGAAGGTGGTAGACCTTTCTTACACTTCTGGGCGCAAGTTAAAACTACTGAAAACGAAACGTTACGCGACGGTACAATATCTTTCAGTTTTGAAAGCCGTCATATAAAATATTGGTCAAGGCAACCCGTTCCTGTATTTGCTTTTATAGTATGCGTTCCAAATTGGCCTTCGACTGATAGTATCTATCCATTTTACATTATTGATATAAAATCGTATGCATTTCAGAATCAGAGGCTTCTTGAAGGAGGGGAGCATACTCTTCGCAGTAATTTTACCATTAACTCCGAAGAGAAGTTAAAGGATTTTATTTTAAATATGATTCCATATATATCAGCATATCATAAGATCTCTGAAGGAATAGTCCCCTCAATGCCTTCAATTGACCCTGAATATGAAGTCAAATCTGTTATGGAATCCTCGCATTTATATTTGGATCGGATTTTGTGGCAGATCAGAAGGACTTCAGCCCGTGCGATCATAGGCTCGTATGACCATGCATTGGAAAGTGACAATATTAAGAAAAATATAAAAAAATTAAAAATAGTATCTGCCGCCTTTAAAGATGATCTTCATTGGGAAACTCCTTTCAGTATAGGACTTGCATCCTCATTAGATGGAGATTATGCTGAAGCCAAAGTCTTCTTTAGCAAAGCATTGGAAATTATTAAAATGGACCCTAATATACAGGGAAAAGATAACTGGGAGCGCACAAAAGAATACCTAAAAGAGAAGATAGCTGAATGTGATCAAAGAATTTAATTTAATATTTTTTCCTTTATTGTTATAAATTCCTTAATAATCGAACTTCCTACTCTATTTTTGGGGTGATAGATACTGCTCTATTTATCGGAAAAACATAAATATGATCGCTGCAAGCCTTTATAAGGAGCATTGCAGGGGTCCAAATGCTCATAAAACATCAAAATTTAGCAGTTCGCGATCTGCCCCATACCAGGAATCCGCAAAAAGTAAAGCCATCGCTGAGAAATGATTGTTAGGAGTGCGGGGAAAGGGATTCGAACCCTTGAACTCCTGCGAGAATAGATCTTGAGTCTATCACCGTTGGCCTGGCTTGGTTATCCCCGCATACGACCTGCCTATGGAGCAGATCGAGGATACTGCAAGCACCTGATGGTTTATGAATCTTGCCGTCCTTAGCATCCCGCGCCTGCGGGACATCGCCCGCCCAGCAAGTCGCTCATGCATCCACGTGGTTCACGCAGATCCAGTGGTAGTACCCGTGAATGCCCGTGCCCGTAACCTCGTCATACTCTTCCAGCTCCTGGCCGCAGATCTGGCAGATCTCGCCATCCGGCACCTCGATCTCGGCATCATTGCATAGCACTACTACCATTCAAGATCTCAGGAGGACTGCTGTGGCCATGAAGCTTTCGGGCAATTGGGAAGGCTTGGTCGATAATTCCGGCTTGGTCGTTCTTTGTGCCTTTGTGTCTTTGTGGTGAGCGTATTTTGCAGTCTCTAAGCGTTCATTCTAAAGCCCTACTTCTCTTTCGATCTGCCCTCAAACTCCTGGAACGTGCGCAGCGACGAGGCCAGCACCCTGGTCTGGCCTATGAGGGCAGCAATGAACACTGCATCCAGGATCTCGTCCTCGCTCGCCCCCTCACGCGCGGCTGCGCTCATGTGCACCTTCAGGCACTTGTCCGCGCCGGATGCGGCAGCTGCGGCCACGGCCAGCAGCTCCGCGACCTTGGGATCCAGGCTTTGCGGACGCAGGGCATAGAAGTCCTTGAGGGCGGAGAATATCATGAACTGAGGGCGGCGGGCCATGACCTTTAGGATGAAGGGCACGGTGCCCAGCATCTTTTCGGTGTCATCGTAGATGTCCTCTTGCAGGGAATCGCTGTTCTCCAGGAGGGCTTTAATGAGGTCTTTGTTTTCGGGTTTCATTGATACTGATGTTGGCGATCCCATTCTTGCAGCTTTCGCCTTACCTTATCGGCTCGTGGGTCTTCGATCTCTTCACGAATCTTGAGGGCGGATTTGGCACATTCGATTGCTTGCACTCTGTCGCCGAGTTGATCCAGAGCTTGACTCATGTTCCATAGTGAGTCCCCTTCACCTCTTCTGTCGCCTATCTTGTGGAAAATAGCTTGAGCCTGCTCATAGTAGTCGATGGCCTTGGCAACATCACCCCGGCTATAGTAGGCGCTGCCTAGGTTGCCCAGGACTGCCCCCTCACCCCTTTTGTCTCCGATCTCCAGGGCGATTTTCAGAGCCTGTTCATAATAGTCGATGGCCCTTCCGATCTCGTCCAGGGTGACGTAGGCATTGCCCAGGTTGCCCAGCCATACACTTTCATTCCGTTTGTCTCCAATCTCACGATAAATAGCCAGAGCCTGATCGTAGTACTCAATGGCCTTGCCAGCATCGCCCAAACGATAGTAAGCGATGCCTAGGTTACCCAAGCGGGCTCCTTCGCCCCTTCTGTCTCCAATCTCTCGGGCAATTGCCAGAGCCTGCTCGTAGTACTCGATGGCCTTGCCAGCGTCGCCCAGATCCTTACAAGCGACGCCTAGGTTGCCCAGGAAAGCCCCTTCGCTCCTTCTGTCTCCTATATCTCGGGCAATGGCCAGAGCCTGCTTGTGGTATTCGATGGCTTTTCTAGCATCACCTAGGGCAGCATAGGCTAGGCCCAGGTTGCCCAGCTCGGCCCCTTCACCCCTTCTGTTTCCGATCTTGCGGTCTATGGCTAGGGCCTGCTTGTAGTACTCGATGGCCATGCGTATCTCGCTAAGCAATGAATGGACGATGCCAAGCTCAGTAAGGATATTTGCTCGCTCTCTTTGATCACTTATCTTCTCAAGAAGGTACTCATTGATCCTTTTGCGCCTCAACAATTCCTCTTTGTTCTGATAGCTGAAGCTGAGTGGTATGGACAGCGCCTCTACGGCTTGATAGGCAGGTCCATGCTCCTCGCCTTTTAAAATGTGATATCCGCCTCTGTACCTCCAGAAATCGGGAGCCTTCCAGATCACATCATCAAGTCCTGCTGGTGTCATAAAGACCAGGCTCGGCACACCCGCATCGTAGAAAAGCTCGCGAAAGTTGTTGAGAGCGTCTAAAACATCCTGGCCAAGCGTCTCAGGAAGAGTCCAGATGAGAATTTCATCGGCTTTTGGCTTGATGTTTCTGAGGTCCGATATAAGGTTGTCTCCGGTCTCTACCGGCGTGATTCTGGTAAAGAATCGAGATTTTATAACCTCTATTACCTTCTCTCTATATGCTGGAGAAGCGACGACGCAGAGAATGAGGTTTCTTTTTCCCTGAGAGATCTCCAGCTCTGTGAGCAGGAGATCGACCTCATCCAGATCCTCTAGGGAGATTGACTCCATTTCTCCACCAGTGGAAGCAACATGGCGTTTACCTCGCACCATCTTCCCATTTCATCCTCATACTCGACTGCAGTCATGCTGAAGAGTAGCTCACGAGTCAGAACCGAATCAGGCCCCTCTTCCCTGGCCTCCTTGCATTTGTTGATCTCCAGTAGCTTCTTTTTGTGGGCCTCGGTGAGAGTTCGATCAAATGTCATCCTAAGCTTCTCAAGAGCTGTAGCAACGTCATTTTTGGATATTCTCGTTTGCCCCTTGCGAAAAGCGCTAAGCGAGGCTTCTTTCATGACTTCCACCAGCTCGGAAAGCTTGCCGGTAGACTCGATGGCATATTCAAGAACCTCCTGACCCAGAAGATCCGGCTCTATCCTGCGGGAAATTACATCTGAGTAGAACTTCCGGCCTTCTTGGTGCGGCTCTCCATTTCTCTTAAACACCGGCATTTGCAGAAGGATCACATCGCTGGTAAAAGCATGTCTGACGTTCTCGTACTGGGGATGAAAGGCCAGTGGTATGGGAAATGTATAGACCACAAAGCAGCTCGGCTCGATAAGGAGCTGATAGTTTTTGTAGAAAAAATCCTCGGATTGCTGGCCTCTCGCCAATTTGTCCAGATCATCTACTATTATTACCAAATCTTTTCCCGATTTTTTTTCAATGTCTACTATCAGCCAGTTGAGTTTCTGGATTAGATCGCTGATCTTCTGATCCAGCTCCGTCCTGAGACACTGCCTGGTCTTGGCCTCCCGGCTGAGCTTGAGGATGACGATCTGGCTCAAGGAAAGCCCGGCTGAACTCTGGCTGGTTACCTCCGCCTCGGTTATGTTCGTTATTCGCTTGGTGAAATCCTGGAAATCCTTCTCGATGTCTGGATTAAGGACAATCCCTTCCACCCTGGCGATATCGTAGACTTTGAGCGCCATGGAAACGAAGAAGTCGCGAAAATCGAAGTCGCTTAAATTCAGATCATCCCGGATAGAGTAATTCACCACAAGAAAGCGGCTCTTATCCAGGGCGGCCTCCAGGCGGTACAGCTCTGTGCTCTTTCCAGAGCCCCGGAAGCCCAGGAACAGATACTTCTCCTTCCGGTCGGCAAGCTCAATTCGATCTTTCAAGTCCTGCATAGGTGATATGAGACCAGGCCGCTGCACGTAGAAATCCGCGAACTCTTGATCCTCTTTTAGTGGCTCGACATAAAAATTGTTGTAAGCTTCTTTCAAATTTTTTGCCCTGGGCATGACATCATCCAGCACTCGGGTTAGCACTCTAATATGATAATCATTTTGATGCCATCATCGATCAGCAAGTCATCGTATAAAATAATATGGTATTAATAAAAATGAAGCAGACAGAACCCTTTTTCGATCCTCATCCCTCCAGCGTTATAGCCCGGATCTCGATCTGGATCTTCTGCTCATTGGGGTCGAGCACCAGCTCCAGCCGGTCCAGAGGCTTGCTGGGGTCTGTGTCCACCCTGGCATAGAAGTAATGTCCCTGATACTCGTAAGCGGAGCTGGCTGTGCTTGGCCAGGAGTAAGCCGCTGCAACCTTGCTGTGCTTTAGCTGCGACTGGACCTCAGACCGGTCATAAGCCCATTCGGCAATGTTCACTCCCATAATCAGATCCGTCGTCTCAGAGCTTCCGTCCCCGTACCAGACATTGATATGGCCCACCTTAACGTTATCCGGAACTCCTATGCTCCATCCTGCAAACTCCAGAACATGCACTGCCCTGGCATTCTTCCCTCCCAGGTCGATGGAGTCAGCCGTCTGCTCTGCGTTGGCCTTCAATGCCACTCCTTCTACCTGAAATTCAATGCCGTTGTAGGTATGGGCGGTCCCGGTCCCGATGGGCGTTGACTGGTTTTGAGAGGTACCTTTGCTCCTCCAGGATGCCATCCATTCCTGGGCTGTGTCCCAGTCCACCTTTC
>JBAQXX010000126.1:0-12011 GCA_049299735.1 Methanothrix sp.
ATCGAAAAAGGCAAAATCATAAAAGTCAGCGTGAATCTGAACGGACCGCAGAAAACAATCTTATTGTTGCTGGGACAGGAATGCAAAAATTATTACGGGATGAACTGAAACTGCGGAATGTGGGATCCATGACCTCTCTTCGAGAAATAATTCTCCCTCCATAGGTAATTGCTTTAGACCTTTATAAATATGAGGATGAATCTAATTATAATCTAAGAGGTATATAGTAATGATAAGGCCATAATTCCGTGACAATTCTATACAAAATGATACTCATAATAGCTTCGGTCCAAACTCTTTTATGCAATTAACCCTCGCCTCAAATCTCGATCATGCCTATTATGATTACGAAAAAAGGAAAGAAAAAAAGAGACCTCAATTACAGCTCAATAGACCCGTTTCCCCCAATGGCATCCGTGTAGCTGTAGGCCGGATATGACACGCTCATCCCGGTCCAGTGCGCCTCTGGTACCTGGCCGGATACCTTTCCCTGGGCCTGCACAGTTATCGTCTTTCCGCTAACCGGCCCATCAATCTTCACCTTCCAGGTTGCTCTGGCAGTTGACCCTGCCTTCATATCTCCCAGGGTCTTTCTGGACCCGGAGGAATCAAGGCTCATCCCTTCCGGCAATGTTATCGCAGCCACTGCATCTTTGGCAGGATACAGGGATGAGTTGAATGGCATCGGGCAGGGGTAGGTGACGTCCGCCATGACCGTCGCAGTTGAGCCCGGCCTTAATGATCCTGAGGTTTTGACAGAAACATTCCAGGGCATCATCACCATTCCCCAGTAGGGACGAGACTCGCCTTCCGCCGTGTAGTTCCAGCCGGTTTGCAGCTCAGCGTAGGTCCATGCGGTGATTCCCGTCTTGTCTGTCTGGTGCTTCTGATCCCTCCCCCAGGGATCGCTGAAGTAAATTATGCCAGCCGCGTCGTCGTATCCTATGGCAGTCCGGTAGTGGCCGCCTCCGCCGTTCGGCTCGTAAGTCATGAGCAGGATTACGGGTGTATCGGCAGCGATCAGGCCCTTCAGGTACCCCAGCCAGAATTGATCAGAGGAATAGGGGAAAGACGCATAACCCAAAGCCCTTTCCGGATATCCGGCGCTTGCAGCCTCGTGCGGGAAGAATCTTCCCTGAGCAGAGCTCATGGAGCTGAAGTGGCCGGCTCTCACCATATCAAAGGACCACGTGCCCGAGGAAGAGCTGCGGGCCACATCTGCGATCTCCTTTTGATCGATATCCGGCCCGTAATAATCGTATACTCCTTCAAGAACTCCTTCTCCGCAAAACAGGCCGTTCATTTGCTGGTGCCAGGGAACGTTGGCAATCATGTGAGATGAAGGCAAGGGCGCGCTCGCGCCTGCATTTGCGTCTGCGGCGCAGCCGCCAATCCAAATGCGCGGAATCACAATCAATAGAATCGTTACAGCTAGTATGAAATGTTTCTTCAATTGAATACCCCCATTTTCATGAATCATTAATGCAACTTTAGTACTTATTATTATCGTTATGTTATTTTAACTCAGAAGAAACGAAATAACAAATAGAATGAAACGCAGGATGCGTATTTGCGCAACGAGCTGCTAATTAAAAACACATTGGAGATTCCGGCAACAAAGCCGGGCCCCAATGCCAACTTCTAGGTTACTTTGAAGGTATATTCCACATCATACGATCCGCCATTCAGATCGCCGATGCCGAAGTAATACCATCCCGCCTTGGCTATATCCACTTTTAGCAGGACATCGTCGCCAGGCTTTTGTGCATCCATTCTGGTTATCCAGTTGTAGTTCGTTCCGTAGAAGTCTATCCGGCCCTTCATGCTGGCCTTGACGGATTTGGGAACGCCCTCTAAGGAAGCCTGCAGCGATCCGGGAGTGTCAACATAAATCTTATAGAAATCTCCGTCTCCCGCCGGGAAGATGAATCCCTTAATCTCGCTGCCCAATTGGATCTCCGTGGCATCGCAGATCTCGTTATTCGGCTCCTCATCTACTACGGGCTCAAAGTTCACCAGGAATCCATAGGTCGAGTTATACGACCCACCATTGAGGTCGCCTACGCCGAAGTAGTACAGGCCGGGGTTGCCTATATCCACTTTCAGGGTAACGTTATCTCCAGGGTTCACTGCATCCATCCTGGTTATCCAGTTCATGTTCTTGCCATAGAGATCTATCCGGCCCTTCATGCTGCCTGCAATGGCCTGGGGCACATTCGTCAGTGATGCTTCCAGAATGCCGGAGCTATTGAGAAATACCTTATAGAAATCTCCGTCCTGGGCTGGAAAGATGTATGCATTGACCGGCTGTGCCAATTGAATCTCGGTTGCGTCTCCAATCTCGCCGTTAGGCTCCTCATCCACTACCGGCTCAAAGGAAACCGCAAAATAGTAATCCGATCCGTAAGAACCACCATTGAGGTCCCCAATTCCGTAATAGTACCATCCGGCGCGGCCTACATCGACTGTCAGGACGACCGCCTCGCCGGGGTTCTCTGCATCCTTTCTGGTTATCCAGTTATAGTTCCTGCCGTAGAAATCGATCCTGCCTTTCATCTCTGCGGGGACATTGGATAGCTGGGCCTGCAGTATTCCCGGACTGTCAACGTAAATCTTATAGAAGTCTCCATCCTGCGCAGGATATATGCTGGCGCTTACCATCCGGCTGGAGCTCAGATCGGTTGCATCTCCAATCTCGTTGTTCGTTTCATAGGTATCCGCCTGCTGGCCGCAAGCTACCGATAGGATCGCCGACAGGAACAGCACAACGATTAGCAATGCTCTGGGCATTTTAAATCTCCTCAATAGCTAGTCGACTCATTCATTATTAATCCTTTTGATTCTACCGCCTCATGAAATCGATAAATCCCTGCTCCACGTCTACAGACACCAGCTCTACCAGGATCTGATCTCCCACGTCGAGGCCTTTACTTCCGCTCTTGAGCATCCCTTCCACAGGAATATCCAAAAGCCGGACCCAGGTGCCTTTCTCAGATGCCCCGGTAACCATGGCATCAAATCTCTCTCCAATTCTTGATTCGAGCAGAAGCGCAGCCGCTGACTTGCCCACCTGCCGCTCCACTTTGTTGGCTTCATCCTCTTTTTTCGTGCAATTTTCCGCCAGAAAATCCAGCTCGTCCAGGCTGTAGGGCACGGGTCTCTTTTCAATGGCGGCTTTGAGCAGGCGCTGTGTGATCAGGTCGGTATAGCGACGGTTGGGGGCGGTGGAATGGGTGTAATCCTTGACGGCCAGGCCAAAGTGTCCGGTGGCTTCCTCACCGGGCAGCTCTGCCACATATTCGCCATTTCCCAGAAGCTTGATCACGGCTAAAGAGAGATCCGGGAAGCGCAGCGGATCGGCCTCTTTCATCATTGTCAGAAACATCTCCAGCTTTCTGGCATTGGGATTCTTGGGAAGCTTGAAGGCATGCTCTGCGGCGATCTCCACGATTCGATCCCATCTTCTAGGAATGCGCACCACGCGACGGATAGAGGGGATATTCAGGGCGGAGAGGTAGCGCACGGTAACACCATTGGCGGCAATCATGAAGTCCTCGATGATCTCCTTGGCCCGGTTCTTTTCCTCAACCAAGAGACCGCTGATCTTGTCGCCCTCGAATACCGACTTAGCCTCGATGGTCTCCAGGCTGAGCGCGCCCTGTGCATGCCGCAAACACTTCATCTTCTGGGCAGCCTGATCCTGGAGAAGCAGATTCTCGGCCAGCCCCTCAATGGCAGCCACTGCCTGGGGCACGGGCGTCTTTCCCTCCAGCCAGGCACCCACGCTATTGTAAGCCAGCTTGGCATGATTACGTACGGCTGCCCGGTAGACGTCCGAGTCCAGGAGCGTTCCGTCCGGGCCGATTGTCATCTCCACCACCAGGGCCAGGCGGTCCTCAAACTGATTCAAGGATGTGAGGTTGGTGGACAGCTTTACCGGCAGCATGGGAAATATCTGAGCG
Organism: Methanothrix sp.; assembly: GCA_049299735.1. GTDB lineage: Archaea > Halobacteriota > Methanosarcinia > Methanotrichales > Methanotrichaceae > Methanothrix. The sequence goes on from JBAQXX010000126.1 coordinate 3,963, forward strand.
GCGGTATAGATCGATGTGGTGTTGTGCGCAGCGTCCTTGTCTATGGCAGAGTCCTTCTTGACCAGAGCGTCCACATCTGCCACAGCGACGCGAATCTTTGTCTTTCCCTCAGGCAACCCTTCGGCAAAGGTGAGCTGGTCTAAGTCCTCAGAGTCGTCATTATCAATGGAAGCCCAGAGCAGATCTCTCAAGTCACGAGCCTGCGCGGCAAGGCTCACCGTTGCTGGGGCCTGAATCCTGGCAAGCTCGGCTACGGCTTGAGTGGAAAAATCGGGGAGCAGTCCTCGCGTTTGCATGACTCGCCTGGCGATGTTCTGCAAGATGATGCGGCTTTGGGTTTCAGTGGTTTTCAGATCTGAAATAGAATTTGTATTCATCTGACGTATCTCCAAGATTGAGTATTTGCTAAAACAACCTTTATATTATCTAAATGCATTGGGAAGACTGAAATGAATAATTTGACATTTGCTCCACTATCTATTCTTGTTTTTATTCTCCTATTCTCTGGTGCCGGTTCTTATGAGGCAAAAGACGCCACCACATCTCCCAATGATACCGCAATAGCCTGGTTTCCAAGAATAGACACAACGATCCTTTCGGCCACTCAGAACGTTGATTTTATCCCAAACTTGAAGGCCCACCAGCAAACGACCGACTATACCTGCGGCCCAGCAGCATTGCTTTCTCTGGCTAAATTCTACGGATTGCCGGATATTGAGGATGATGCAATAACTGAAATGCAAATAGCCCAAGAATGTGGCACAAGGGATTTGAATTCATCCCGGCCGGGGACTAAACCGCAAGAGATGGTTGCCTGGCTTGAAAAAAATGGATTTGATGTGCAACTTGGGTTTGAGGACAAAGGCGATAGCTCTGCATTGCAGCGGCTGCGCGACAACATTCGGCAAGGCATTCCAACCCTGGTGGAATGGATAGATCTTAGCGGACACTGGGCGATAGCTGTCGGATACGACTACCGCAATGCGAGCGATCCGTGGGATGATATCTTGATTCTGGCAGATCCTTACGATAGGTATGATGATTACTGCGACGGCTACTCCTTCGTGAATGCCAATCGTTTTTACTGGATGTGGTTTGACGCTCTGTATTTCGATAAGATCACCTGGCGAACCATGATCACTGCCACTCCGAAAGAGCATTTCGGGCAAAAGTCAGACCTGATAGCGGCACAATAGCTGCAATGCATGCACAAGCAAAAAATGGATATTCCATTTTACGATTATTTGACAGCTCGATAAGAATAACCGGGATCTGTTCATCCTGCGGTATCTTATCCGAGGCGATCTTATTTATCTAGAGAAACGCACCATCGAAAATATCGTGAAGTCTACAGGATTGAGGCGGGAACTAGTCTATGGCGCACTGGGCTGGCTGGGTCGCGAGAATAAGATCATCTTGGAGAGGCGAGGGCGGGCAATGGTCGTCTCATTGATGCCTTAACAACTAAATAAGGAAAAATAATCCCGGGAAATCCCGTGGACGAAAAAGCATTATCGTCTAAGGCCAGAGGCCAAAAGCGATGTTCAGTCCCATTACCACTACACCTGAACCGATACAAGCTCCAAGCACCATCTTGGGATTGAGCTTTATTGCCGTATCATCCGCTTCAAAGTATCTCATGAGACCTGCAGATGACTGAAGACCGCTGCCTTCATTCTTTTTCTTTGCCATATTTAACTCCTATCTACCTTCATCATCTTAAGTATTGCGGCTTCAAGCGGCTGCTGCCCTCAGCCAGCCGCTCTCATCCTGGAAAGGATAGCTGTCCAGCATGCTTCCGCCTTTGATCATCCTTGGCCAATCCCGACTGGGATTGCCTTTGGCCACATGATCGCTCCAGTAGTTGCCGCCTGTGACATTGCCCTCGTCCCAGCTATTGCTTCCACCTATATCTTGCGAATGCTCCTGATTGCCCACAAAGTTATTGTGGAATATTTTGTTTCCTGTGGATAGCATTACCTGCAGGCCGAAAGGATTGTTGCTGATGTTATTCTGATATACCTGGTTATCCTGGGAGAGGTTCAGCCAGATACCAGTGGCTGCATTTTCATTAACCACGTTGCCGGCAATGATGTTCTGGTTGCAGGAGAGGAGCGATATGCCGTTCTGATTGTTTCGCGAGGCATTATTTCCCTCAATTTGATTTAAATCCGATGCATAAAGGAACATGCCGCTAAATTTATTGCCCAGCAGCTGATTGCCTGATATCTCATTTTCGTTGGACTGCACAAGGCGCATGCCAAAGCTACCGGAGATATTGTTATCCAGTATCTTGTTATTCTTTGAATCGAAGAGGAATACGGCATCGTTGGTAATGTCTGTATTTTTTACTGTGACATTTTCACAGTATGCTAAAGTGAGATGAGCGATATCCCTATCCCGAATCTGCTCGCCAAAACGGCTAAAGAGATAGACAATGGGGACTGTATCCACTACATTGGATTCATCGATGGAATTATTAAAGCCCTCTTTGTTCTCAGCCTCTGCGTAAAGACTCCATTCTACATCCTGGAAGCGATTGGCCGTCAGATGATTGTTGGATGATTCCAATAAGATGATCCCTTTGGAACTATCCGTGATCTGGTTGGCATAGAGTGTGTTTTCGCTTGAGGACGTAATCTGTACTGCAGTGTCCGTTATGCCGGAGAGCTGGTTTTCGGAAATATTGTTCTGTCTGCTTAGACTCAGGTCAAAGCCAACGGTGCCGTTTTCTATCTTGTTTTGATGCAGGGAATTTCTGCTGGAATTTTCCATCCTTATGCCGTATCCCGTCGCTATAATGCTGTTATTTTTCAGATCCTCCGTTTCGGAGTCCTTGATAAAAACGGCATTTGTGCTGCGGAAAATTGCGTTATCCATTAGTTTATCGTTCTTGCTGCCGGAAATGATTAGACCGAAATCAGCGTCATCGATAGCATTACCCTGCAATATAGTTCCACTGGCATTCGCGAGATTTATGCCCTGTGTGATGCTGGAGATAGAACTTCTGATGCGGACTTTATTTTTAAAAACACTGATGGAGCTGCTGTTTAAAACCCACATGCCGTACATTTTGCTTTGTATATCGTTGCTTTCGATCTGGCAGCCACCGGCATGATCTAGCCAGAAACCCCAGTAAGCATCCGATATTTTGTTGCGGAGGATTTTATTTTTCGCAGCTTCCCGCACGACAATGGACACATTGCATCCCACGATATCGTTTTCAGAAACCAGGTTATCTGTGGAGTTCTCCCAGAGGGCGACTGCCCCCTGGCTGTCCATTATCGCATTTGCGGCAATGGTGTTCCCATGCGAGCCTCGCACCAGTATGGCGGGATTGGCATTTTTAAACACGTTCTCCCTGATGGAGTTTCGGCTGGATTGAACATATATTGCAGGACCTGCAAAGTCTTGTATAGTCAGGCCCTGCAGAGAGCAGCCGTCTGCAGTTATTGTAATACCCGTCTCCAGGCCATCTCCTTTGAGGATTATAGGCCCGTTCTCGCCGGTGAGTGGCATTAGCGTCAGGCTTCTGTTAAGGATTACCTCTTCATTGTACTCTCCAGGCTTGATGTATATGGTATCTCCATTACTGGCAGCAACAACGGCCTCTTGAATGGAGGCAAAATTAGCAAAGCCGCTGTCGTCAACGATATATGTTCTTGCTCCTTCGGTGGGCATAAGCCAGATGAGCAAGGCCATGAAGATGATCATCGGAATTCTAAGCATGAGAAGCTGATTTGCCAGGAACCTTTTATAGTTAATGCAAAATCGGAGCGAAATATCCTCACGATGAACCCCTTTATTTCCAGTGGAAAAATAAACCCCGAATTTTTTCTTCATTGGAAGAAGGACAAACCCAAAAAATACCAAACTGTATGATTGATATAATAATGTTATTTTTGAAGTAATATATCTTGGTAAGATGATAATTGGACATTTCCATGCGGATGTGGCTGCGATCAAAAAGGAGAATGGATTTTGCGACTTTAAAGTAATGCAACAAAACGCCTTCTACAACAGCAACAATAAATTGTTGAAAATATTCAAGGTACACATCCATCACGTTGTGTTAAATCTATAATCATCTCAGCTTGAACCAATTCCGTTCCATCCGGAGCCATGAACCCCTGATAAAGCCACCAAATTCCCGGTTTAACAGCGAAGGTGGCCCAGGCAAAACCTTATTTACTCTCTCCTCTAAAACCGTTTATGGTGATAGGATGACAGATATTATGCCGCATAAACACTGCATGGTCTGCGGCAATGCCGTACGTCCGGACGAGAACTTCTGCGACGAGCTATGCGAGTCGAAGTTCAAATCGGCTCAAAGAAAGCAGCAGTTGCTTTTCCTGGTATTTCTCGCTATAATGGGACTGGTTTTGTTCCTGCCGTCAATTCTCAAGATGTTTGGGTGAAAGATGCGACGCCTAGCTGCAATTTTTGCACTTCTTACTCTGAGCGCTTTATCTACCTTTTCAGCCGCCGGCAGCGAGTACCTTGACATAAAGGAAGTGACCATGCACCTGGAGGGCGATAACGCCACCTTTGACCTGAACTACACCATGGATACTTTTACTCGCCTCTATGTCACGGCTCTAGGATGCCGATATCTGGAGCCGGAATTGACATCTTTCCTGGGAGGATACAGCGATGTCAGGCTGATTAGGGCAGATATTGAAGGCGCGACCCTGAAAGTAGTGGGTGCGGGCAAATACAATAGCGGCTATTATCTCTTCGATTCCATGCCCTTCGGCAACAAGGATAAGCCCCTGAAAGAAGGAATTGCCCGGTTCTCGGTTGTGTATCCGGGTGGGCGGATCAGGACATTTTATAATGTAACTGCCACGCAGAACGTCTTTTCCCAGGCGGTGAAGCCCATAGCTTCTGCCGCGAAGGCAAAGAGCAAGGCGAAGGAAGATAGCAAAGGGGCCAGCTTGGCCAAGTGAGAACTGAAAGGTTTGCTGCTTGGTGAATATTTTGGCACGGCTCCTACAAAAATAGTTCCTATTGATTGTAATTAACGAATCTGAAAGTGATCAGCTTCCGGGTTATATACAGGAAAGAAAGCGCCGAGGGTGAGATTCGAACTCACGAGACCCTTGCGGATCACCAGCTATCTAGGAGAACTCACTCCAGGCTGGCGCCCTACCGCTAGACGACCTCGGCACATATTTTTATTCGGGATTTAGCGCTTGGCGGCAATTTTCGCTGCCTTGGAAGCGTCCCTCTCGGCCAGCTTCCACGCCTTGGGATACGTGCCCGGCTCCATTATTACCCTTTCGGTCAGAACGGCAATGCCCGTCTTGCCGTCGAGCATCTCCCGGCTGTTCATATCGGCCCTGCCAATGCCCACGGCTTCTCCTTTCAGGGTAAAGAGGGCAACAATGTCGCCCTTACTTATATCTGTCTCCAGGCGAAGCAGCCCGGGCAGAGCCAGGGGCGCGCCGTGACAGATAGCATCCACGGCATTGTCGGCTATGACCAGCCGGGGCAGATGCCGCAGGGCCGCCTCCACAGGCAAAATGCAGCGCCGCAGGCCAGTCTCATCGCCCGTCTCTTTCCAGGCCGCGTAAGCGTCGATGAGTTGATGCAGCGTGACCAGCGTCTCATCCTCGCGAAAGGGGCCCGCGCGCGTGCGGCGCAGCTCCTCCATGTTCGCGCCCGTGCCTAAAGCGAGACCGATATCAAAGCAGAGCTTGCGGATGTAGGTGCCCGCCTGGCAGCCCACGCGCATGAGCACGCGCTGCTCCTCAATCTCCAGGACATCCAGATAATAGATGGTGCGAATGCGCAGTTCCTTTACCACAGAGCTCTTCAAGGGCGGCTTTTGGAAAATGGGGCCCGTGAATTCTCCGCAGACATCGAGAAGTCGCTTCTTGGGCTGGGGCTTATGCACACGCATGAGGCAGATGTACTCCTTTCCCGCCAGGAGAAGAGTATCCATAATCCTCGTCGCGTCTCCCAGGAGAACGGGCAAAATACCAGTCACCTTGGGATCGAGAGTGCCGCTGTGCCCCGCCTTCTCTACTTCTAAAATGCGTTTTACCCAGGCGGCCACCTCGTGGCTGGTCGGCCCGGAGGTCTTGTCCAGATTGATGGCCCCCAAGGACATGTGCATCTTGAGATCGCGCTTCTCGGGCGGTGTGCCATAGGCAGAATTGGTCTTACCGCTTCGCTTTGCCAGCACAGACCGAACCCTATCGGAAGGAAGAATTTGCGGATAAGCAGATGAAGGCTGCTCAGAGGACGAAGCCGTGGGCGAAGCAGATGGAGACTTCTTGGGCGAGATAGCTGGAGAACTCGGTGATCCGCGATCTTGTCTTTTCTCAGCGTTCTCTGCCCTCTCTGCGCGATGGATCACGGACACGGGCGGCCTCTCACAGCTGCCAGCACAATTGCCAGCGTGGCAGCCTCATCGAACTTGCCGCTATCAACTACCAGATCATAAGCGGAAAAGTCGCTGATATCGATGTTGTAGTACATCTTATACCGCCGGGCCTCGCTCTCCTCGCGATAGCGTGTCTCCTGCATGGCATCTTCAGTCAGCTTTGCCTCGCGCTTTGCGATCCGCTCGGCTCTTGTGCGCAATTCTGCCTTTAAAAGAACCTTCAAATCAGCAGGCAGCAGATGCCCGGACAGCCGACCCTCGAAGATTCCACCGCCCTCTTTTGCCAGAATCTTCTGAGCATCATCAATGAGATAGTCTATCTCCGGACCCTTCTCAGCCAGGCGGTTCATATCCCGAACTGAGATATTCTTCTCGCTGGCGATCTTGCGAAAGAGATCTCCGGAGTTTATCCAGCGCAGTTTAAGCTCTTGGGAGAGAGAGCGAGCAAGAGTAGAGGTGCCCGTTCCCGGCGCACCGCTAATGGTTATTATCATATCTAGCTCATGCTCCCAATGTCCAGTGCCTTTCGGATGATCTGCGATACAGGCAGTGAGCAGATAAAATACCAGTAGAACCAGTAAAGGATCGGCCCAAAGACAGTGGTATTGATGGGATGCGTCCCCCAAAAGGGAAAGGTCATCATCATGTTTGGGTTAGCGGATATAAAACTGTAAGCCCACATGAAGAGCGGTATGGAGATGATGCCTATGTAGAGCATGGGCTTAAACTGCATCTGCATCATCTTACCTTGATCGGAGACCGCCTTCATCTGTTCGTTTTGCATGGCTTGAATCCTGGACTGATCCCCGGATAGCTGCGCTTCTTTCATATTTCTTTGCAGCTTCTTCATCTTCTCCTGAGATTCCCTCAAAAATTCCCAGTCCATGGTATACTTCTGAATCAGGCTGGCGTATAGGCCCGTGATGGCAGCCAAAATGAAGAGCACCACGTGGAAAGGCAGAATATCTGGAAGCCATCCCAACAAATGGCCGGTAGCAACTCCCAGTCCGGTTCTCAACTGCGTGCTGATCATTACCCCAAAAAAAAGGACAAAGCCCACCGCCATGGCGGCCTTGTCCAGGGACTTGGTCAGCTGGGCATTCATGCCGACGCTCCGAAGAACTTCTGCATCATGGGGTACATCTCCTGAATCTGTTCGCTGGCCACCTGCTCATAGAGCCGATAGACAATGCTCACAGCCAAGAGCAGCCCCGTGCCGCCCGCGCCACCCAGTGTGCCCAAAAGGCTGGCGATCAAGGTTAAAATGCCAATGATCACGCCGCCAATCACAGTCACCTTGGGGATATACCTCTCCATTAGCTTCTCAATGGAGGCCGGGTTTCTTCTGTAGCCCGGAACCTGTAGGCCGGAGTTGTGGATCTTGGCAGCCACGCTCTTGGGGCCCATGCCGGTGGTCTCAATCCAGAAGATAGCGAAGATAATGCCGCCAATGATCAGGAAGGAAGCGTCCACAATCACATGCAGAAATATCTGCCAGCCGGCCAGAGCCGAGAATCCCAGTTCAGTCATGCCAGGATTGGTTTGCACCATTCCCGGCATCCAGTCACTGGGGCCTCGCAGAGCTGATAGGTAGTACATCAAGCCTGATATCGGTTGAGGAGACGAGCCGCTCATGGCAGCACCAGTAACTGAATTGA
>JBAQXX010000127.1:0-3945 GCA_049299735.1 Methanothrix sp.
ACACAGGTCTAACAGGACCGGCCGGAGCGCCAGGGCCTCAAGGAACTCAGGGTGAAAAGGGCGAAAAAGGAGACACAGGTCTAACAGGACCGGCTGGAGCGCCAGGGCCTCAAGGAGCTCAGGGTGAAAAGGGCGAAAAAGGAGACACAGGTCTAACTGGACCCGCCGGAGCGCCAGGGCCGCAAGGAACTCAGGGTGAAAAGGGCGAAAAAGGAGACACAGGTCTAACAGGACCGGCCGGAGCGCCAGGGCCTCAAGGAGCTCAGGGTGAAAAGGGCGAAAAAGGAGACACAGGTCTAACTGGACCCGCCGGAGCGCCAGGACCGCAAGGAACTCAAGGCGATACAGGGCCACAGGGCGATACAGGGCCACAGGGCGATACAGGGCCACAGGGCGATACAGGGCCACAGGGCGATACAGGGCCACAGGGCGATACAGGGCCACAGGGCGATCCTGGACCACAGGGCGATCCTGGACCACAGGGCGATACAGGGCCACAGGGCGATCCTGGACCACAGGGCGATACAGGGCCACAGGGCGATCCTGGACCACAGGGCGATACAGGGCCACAGGGCGATACAGGGCCACAGGGCGATCCTGGACCACAGGGCGATACAGGGCCACAGGGCGATCCTGGACCACAGGGCGATCCTGGTGTGTGCGACTGTCCCACCATCTAATTAGGCAAAAGATGAGATGATGAATTTGGCCAGGATAAACATCCTGGCAGTATCTCAAATTTTTTGGCATTGAATTGGGCAACAGTCTCAATGCAGCCAGGCATTTTTTCTCAATAGCGATCGTTAGCCGGCAATCTGGGCCTTCTTTGACTTAATTAGCGGATCTCGCGCGAGGCCGATCGGGCGTGCTGGCGAGCAAACACGCTATCACAAAAAGCATTTTGAACAGGCTCAAGGCAATGGGCGTACGAGGCTTATTGGCGAGCAGGGTTGATGATTTTTGAATAGCCTTTATATAGAAGTTCAAACAACATATAATTGTTAAATTAGAATTTGTTGAGGTAATTAATGTCTGGACAATTCAGTGGCACACCCATATACATTCTCAGAGAAGGCAGCCAGAGGACCGCCGGAAGAGATGCACAGAGATCGAACATCATGGCAGCTAAGGCCGTTGCCGGCGCAGTGAGGACCACTCTCGGCCCCAAGGGCATGGACAAAATGCTGGTAGACACCATGGGCGACGTTGTGATCACCAACGACGGCGTTACCATTCTTAAAGAGATGGATATCGAGCATCCTGCGGCCAAGATGATGGTGGAGATTGCCAAGACCCAGGACCAGGAAGTCGGAGATGGCACGACCACTGCGGTTGTACTGGCCGGAGAATTGCTCAAGCAGGCTGAGGAGTTGCTGGAGCAAGAGATTCATCCTACTGTAATTGCGGCAGGCTACAGAGCTGCAGCAGACAAGTCTATGGAGATTCTCCAGGGGCTGGCCATAAAGGTCTCGGCAAAAGATGAAGATCTTCTCAGGAAGATCGCCGTCACTGCCATGACCGGCAAGGGCTCTCAATCGGCTCGCGATGAGCTGGCTGCAATGGCGGTTCAGGCAGTCCAGTCGGTAGTGGATGAGGACGGGACTGTCGATACCGACAACATCACCGTAGAGAAGAAAGTGGGGGGTGGAATCACCGACTCCATGCTTGTGAGCGGAGTGGTCATTGATAAGGATCGGCTTCACCCCAACATGCCCAAGTCCGTCACCGCTGCAAAGATCGCTCTCCTGAACGCTGCCGTGGAGATCGAGAAGACAGAGGTTGATGCTAAGATTCAGATCACCTCTCCGGATCAGCTGCAGGCTTTTCTGGATCAAGAGGAGAACATGCTGAAGGGCATGGTCGATAGGATCGCATCCACTGGCGCCAATGTACTGTTCGTCCAGAAGGGCATCGATGACCTGGCCCAGCACTTCCTGGCCAAGGCAGGTATCTACACCGTGCGCCGTGTCAAGAAGAGCGACATGGAGAAGCTGGCACGAGCCACAGGCGGAAGGGTTGTCACCAGCATCCACGAGATCTCCAAGGAAGACCTGGGCAAAGCTGGCCTGGTCGAGGAGAGGAAGGTCTCAGACGAGAAGATGACCTTCGTCGAAGATTGCAAGAACCCCAAGTCGGTATCCATCATCCTGCGGGGCGGAACTGAGCACGTGGTCGATGAGCTGGACAGGGCCATGGAGGATGCGCTTCGCGTTGTCGGCGTGGCTGTACAGGACAAGCTCCTTGTTGCCGGCGGCGGCGCACCTGAGGTAGAGCTGGCTCTGAGGCTTCGAGCTTACGCCTCCACTGTGGGAGGACGCGAGCAGCTGGCCATTGAGGCCTTCGCCAATGCCATGGAGGTCATACCCAAGACCTTGGCCGAGAATGCAGGCTTGGACCAGATCGATTCCCTGGTTTCGCTAAGAAGCCAGCATGAGAAGGGCGTCAAGAGCGCCGGCCTGGACATGGACACCGGTAAGCCCGTGGACATGCTGAAACTGGGAGTTGTTGAGCCATTGCGGGTCAAGACCCAGGCTATCAACTCTGCAGCCGAGGCAGCCATCATGATTCTGAGAATCGATGATGTCATCGCCTCCAAGTCCGGTGGTCCGGGCGGAATGCCCGGAGGCGCTGGCGGCATGCCCGGCGGCATGGGCGGAGAGGACTTCGAGTAGAGTCCTAGCTCCCATTATATTTTTCTTTTTTCTAGAGACAAATTAAGTCAAAGTCAATTTTCTCATTGCCGGCGAGCTATGGCTTTTGATGAATAGGCAAAATTATCTATTTCTTCGTCTCTCAAAAAGGAGAGCAAAAGGAAGGCCACAATATGAGAGTCTCAGTAATCCTCGCCCACCCCCGTCCGGGCAGCTTCAATCACGCCATCGCACAGACAGCGGTACAAGCGCTTGTGCAGAGCGGCCATCAAGTCGCTTTTCATGACCTCTACCTGGAATCCTTCGATCCCGTCCTACGTTCTGCAGAAATTGCCAAAGATGCGCCGCTTGACGACATGATCCGGGTTCACTGCCTGGAAATTGCAATGGCAGAAGGGATAATAATAATTCATCCCAACTGGTGGGGCATGCCGCCAGCTATCCTCAAAGGCTGGGTGGACAGGGTCATGCGGCCCGGTCTTGCCTATGAGTTTCTTGAAGGCGACGGCGGCGAGGGAGTGCCCCGAGGACTGCTTCGGGTCAGGCGGGCAATCGTCTTCAACACCTCCAACACCCTTTCCGAGAGGGAGCAAAACGCTTTTGGCGATCCTCTGCAGACAATTTGGAAAAACTGCATCTTCGGACTATGCGGCGACGCAGACTTTCACCGCAAAACTTATTCCGTGGTAGTGACCAGTACTCATGAACAACGAACGGCCTGGTTGGATGATGTCCGGGCGATAGTTGACGAAAATTTTCCAGGATAAAGGTTGCAGCTATATTATCCAGTAACAGGTATCAAGCCGATAGCCGAACATTTGACTTTGACCGGCAGTCCAGCCGTATTCAGTGATCGTCATTTCGATCTTGCTCCCTGATGGCTTTGAAGAAGAGCTACCTGAGCGAAATTAGATATACTAGGAGGAGATTGGCAATGAAGGCGTCACGTGGAATATACCGGGCGGCTCGGACAGCCCGAGATATCGAAATCCTGGGTTCGCGGTAGATTATGACATGGCTGACAAAAACCAAAAGCCCAAGGCAAAAGTTAAAAAGCGATGATAGAAAGAAAGCAACGCTAATGAGAAGGAAGTGAAAATTATGAGTGAAGCCAGAGACAGAAAAATGAAACGCGAGCGCAGATTCGAAATGCAAAAGGCCGAAAAAGTCCTGCGGGCGTGCAGGAGCAGAAGAGGCTATGAGCTCTTTCAAGAGCCGGAGAAGAAAAAGGATAAAAAGGAGACATAGGGGCTATTTGGGCGTCACTTCTTTTTTTTGCCGATTAATTTCGTCT
>JBAQXX010000128.1:0-35303 GCA_049299735.1 Methanothrix sp.
CGGTTTGCATCATGATGGATATCAATGAGGATTGGGTAACTGGTAATAGGTATTTATCCTTAGAGGTGTGAGTAGAATCTGGATACAGGGCCACTGTGAATTTTACAGCAATTGCGGCACGCTACCATCGGACATCTATTACATTTTGACGGAACCCTAAAAATCGCGTTTCAATCCTTGTTTTCGTGGAACTTGCCCTCGGACGACGTTGTTGAGCATTTCTTGATTTCCGCATCTGTGTTTCAATCCTTGTTTTCGTGGAACTTGCCCTCGGACTTCTGGACCGAGTTTACTCGTTATCATGCCATGTTGTTTCAATCCTTGTTTTCGTGGAACTTGCCCTCGGACATTGATTGTAGTGCCCGTACAGCCACTTTCTTTTCTTGTTTCAATCCTTGTTTTCGTGGAACTTGCCCTCGGACCAAGAAATACGAGTCTACTGCTGGATATCATGCTTTGTTTCAATCCTTGTTTTCGTGGAACTTGCCCTCGGACAGTTAACGATCCCGACAAGACCCGGAGGATCTACATGTTTCAATCCTTGTTTTCGTGGAACTTGCCCTCGGACGGTTTTTCGCGGAATCCATCTTAGCCTTCGATTCCAGTTTCAATCCTTGTTTTCGTGGAACTTGCCCTCGGACAGTGGTCTTCGATGGCAGATAGCCTCTCGTCTACTTGGTTTCAATCCTTGTTTTCGTGGAACTTGCCCTCGGACATGAATGGGATGAGGTTATATGCCCTGCCGATTGGCCGTTTCAATCCTTGTTTTCGTGGAACTTGCCCTCGGACAGAAAAGCGGCTACGGGTTTGACATCTACGATCCCAGTTTCAATCCTTGTTTTCGTGGAACTTGCCCTCGGACAGCTGGCCCGCCTCCTATGGCAGCCCAGACCGGAGGTTTCAATCCTTGTTTTCGTGGAACTTGCCCTCGGACTCGGATTCATCTCTGGCGGATAATTCACCGCGTCGTGTTTCAATCCTTGTTTTCGTGGAACTTGCCCTCGGACTTCCATTCCGCGACGACTTCGGGCCAACCAAGATGTTTCAATCCTTGTTTTCGTGGAACTTGCCCTCGGACGTAAAAAGTTTTAAGTAAAAACTACGTCGTAATAGAGTTTCAATCCTTGTTTTCGTGGAACTTGCCCTCGGACATAAAGGAGGGATCATGCAGCATTTCACAGAAGGCCGTTTCAATCCTTGTTTTCGTGGAACTTGCCCTCGGACCTTGAGCTTGTTTTTATCGGTGTCCGATATCTGCTTGAGTTTCAATCCTTGTTTTCGTGGAACTTGCCCTCGGACTTGAGTTACCCAAGTGAAGATATACTCGCTATTGATAAGTTTCAATCCTTGTTTTCGTGGAACTTGCCCTCGGACGCTGAACGGTAGGGGCAGTCAGATGCATCAAGACCTTGTTTCAATCCTTGTTTTCGTGGAACTTGCCCTCGGACAAGATTGCTATTTGCAGTTCCAGTTGGGCATGCATATAGTTTCAATCCTTGTTTTCGTGGAACTTGCCCTCGGACGCGGGAAATGAGACTGAAATTCCCGCGAGTATATTGTTTCAATCCTTGTTTTCGTGGAACTTGCCCTCGGACGAGGATGGAGACGATAGAGAAGGCCATAGCCGAAGGTTTCAATCCTTGTTTTCGTGGAACTTGCCCTCGGACTGGTAACAGCATGGCCGTACTTGATCAGATTATCAAGTTTCAATCCTTGTTTTCGTGGAACTTGCCCTCGGACCCTTATAGTTCACGTTTTGCATGAAGGCCTTTCGCAGTTTCAATCCTTGTTTTCGTGGAACTTGCCCTCGGACGGTAAGCTGGTCGTAGGAGCCGGTGATACCGAAGTGTTTCAATCCTTGTTTTCGTGGAACTTGCCCTCGGACTAGTGAGGTTATGATGCCTTCCGATGAAAATATACACGTTTCAATCCTTGTTTTCGTGGAACTTGCCCTCGGACCGTTTTGGTTGAAATGGTAAAATATGGGCAGGCCCAGTTTCAATCCTTGTTTTCGTGGAACTTGCCCTCGGACGGCAAGGAGCTTGGTCAGTCTCTCCAAATGGGCATGGTTTCAATCCTTGTTTTCGTGGAACTTGCCCTCGGACGCCATGCCTTAGCTGTTATGGTCCAGGTGTCGGTATGTTTCAATCCTTGTTTTCGTGGAACTTGCCCTCGGACAGAAATTATTATCCTCATAAAAGAGGAAGTCCGAAAGGTTTCAATCCTTGTTTTCGTGGAACTTGCCCTCGGACAGGATATGAAGACTTCCATAGGCCGCACTACCGGGCTGTTTCAATCCTTGTTTTCGTGGAACTTGCCCTCGGACAGCACTCGAAAAAGCCAATGAAGATGCCACAAAGGCGGTTTCAATCCTTGTTTTCGTGGAACTTGCCCTCGGACTTCGGCGGGGGTCACGGCTGCAAATGTCCCATTCCCGGGTTTCAATCCTTGTTTTCGTGGAACTTGCCCTCGGACCTTTCTTCCCGCTCCATGTTGTAGAGGGAAGCCTGGTGTTTCAATCCTTGTTTTCGTGGAACTTGCCCTCGGACATCCGGGTGTGTTTTCGATTCTTGGATACAAAACCCTGTTTCAATCCTTGTTTTCGTGGAACTTGCCCTCGGACAGCAGTCTGCCACTACGTGAGCATCGTCGGAGGCAACGGTTTCAATCCTTGTTTTCGTGGAACTTGCCCTCGGACATGGCTCAAATGATATCGTCACAACGCCAACCGAAGGTTTCAATCCTTGTTTTCGTGGAACTTGCCCTCGGACAGCGGCTTTTTTCCGTCCTTTTTCCTGTTTCTCAGTGTCAAACCGGCCTTTTCTCACCCTCCTCAAAGCATGAGTGGAATTTATTAGAGGCTTTATAAATTCATTCCGGCAGGTGGGCCTAAAAATAGGCCTCCTAGCCAAAAACAGATAACGCATCTCTATTTCAGTTTTGTAACCGCCCCGTAACCTCTGGAGACGGACTTGCCTAGCCCCAGGAAGTCCGGGATGGCAAAGGTTGTGGTGAACTCTCCTCGAATCCCAGTCACCTTCGTTCCCTTCAGCAGGCAGATCTCGTCCTGCATCCTGCCCACCTCCAGCCGAATGTGCTCTTTAGCGACGTAGCCCAGCCCCTTGGAGGCTGATAGGATGTTTCCTACCAGTATTCTTCTCAGCAGATCCTTTCTTTCCTCTCGGTTTGCATTTATGTACTTT
This sequence comes from Methanothrix sp., assembly GCA_049299735.1. Taxonomy (GTDB): domain Archaea; phylum Halobacteriota; class Methanosarcinia; order Methanotrichales; family Methanotrichaceae; genus Methanothrix. The sequence continues at coordinate 3,204 of JBAQXX010000128.1, forward strand.
GGGTAATTGTCCTGGCTCAGAGCCAGCCAGGGGGTGGCGAAACTGTAGCTTTGAATCTCCTCAGAGCAGCCGAACTGCTCGCTCTTCAGGGTAATGCCGCGTTCCATGATGCTGTATTTGCTCTCGCCGAGTTTTATCTCATCGAATTTATCATAGATCTCTTTCAGGACATCTGCGCCCTCGTTGATGCCAAGGACCATTGGACTGCCCTCCAGCATCTTGTACTGGATGAGAGGATACTTGTAGATCAGCTTGTCTGTCACGTGCTGGTGCAGCAGCGCATGCTCATTGAAGCTGGTGGCAAAAAAGCCGCGTATCTTGGCGGCGTCCCCGCGCATGGGCGCGTCCGAGTGCAGGGTGAGGCGGAGGATTTTGAGGATCATGGCTATCTTTTCTTATCGAAGAACTCTTCACGAAGTGCATATCATCGAATCATCGGATTCTACCGGCACTTCTTCGCCGCGGGTGATCATGCAGGCTATAAAGCCCTCAATGGCCTCTTTTGCCATCGCAAGCGCCTCTTCAACCGTTCGTCCGAAGGTCAGGCAACCTGGCAGTGAAGGCACAATCACCGTATAAGTTCCATCTTCTTCTTTTCGGAGCATAATTTTATAGCGCAATGTCTTCATCATAGTGGTCTCCTATTATGTATTGATATTTGATACTGTGTTTGATCTTGTGGCTTTGCGGGCTCCCCGTGCATGGACGCGTGCGAGGGCGGAGAGAGGCGGAGGATTTTTGAGGAACATGGTGTCCTCGGTTAGAATATCAGACTTCTGCTGACGGAATTCTTTGGATCTACATCCAGCCCCACACCTTCTTTGTCATAAAATTGCTCGTCCAAAATTCTAAATTTTTTAATTTGATCGATTGTTAAATCATCAGGTCTAACGGGCATCCAACTTCTAAATTGCATACTAACAGAATTTGCTGCGATTCGTTTTCTAAGCCTTTTTATTGCGTAACGTCTTTGCCATCTATCTTCTATAGCTATCGCTTTTTGAAGTTCTTCTTTTAACATTTCATCTAAAGAGGATACTATAAATTGTTCTTGATAATCATCTCCTCGTAACAATTTCTTTATATCTACAACTTCCTCTTTTCCCATCTCCACATACTTATGAGTATAGTTAGCATAAGCGTTTACAATTTTCATGGATTGCCCCAAATTTTCCCTCATCGACTCAAAATATTTATATCCGAGATCAAAAAATAGTCTTTCTTCTATCTCAAGACCTACACTACTTAAACTGCGGGCTGTTGAATCCAATGCAATGCTGTCGTAAATCATTTCAGAAAAGGCTTTTCCTTTATCTGACTCTAGCCTAACAATTTCTACATGACCTATATCCTTTTTACCATTGCGATTACATCTACCGCATATTTGAAAAATGGAATCTACAGGTGCCCAATCTCGCACGATGTAATCCACATCGATGTCAACTCCTGCTTCAACGCATTGAGTTGTCACAATCAGAGGTTTTTCTTCATTGTCGATGGCCCTTTTTATCCTTAGTATACGGTCGCTACGCTGGGAAGGCACAACAAGAGACGATAAATATAATGTATGGCGTATCTCATTTATCTTTTTATATACTAATTTGCTGGTCTCTCTCGTGTTTAATACTATCATCATCGATTTATCTGCATGTTTATCCAAAAATTCTGGCAATTCTTCTAAAAAGGACTGAAATTGCTTTTTCTCTGGGTTTACATGTAGTTTAACTCTTCTACGATTTTCAAAATACCCTCTGCAATCCGGAACTCTTTCGATCGCATCAGGCAAGAATCCAGGTTGTGTTGCAGACATTAATAGGATATGCGTGTTCCCTATCACAGACAATATTCTAAAGAACCTTTCGAAAGGTTTCCAAAGTTCTGAAGGTAACGCCTGGACCTCATCAAATATAATTATGGAGTTGAAAAGATTATGGAATCTCATAAGCGGCTTGGATCTTAGGGAGAATACAGAATAAAGTAGCTGATCAAAAGTTGAAACGATTATTTCAGCATTCCAAATATTCAAGAAAAAATCTACGGAGTTGTCGCTTCGTTCTGTATCGTCAACGCCATCGCGATATTTGAAATCAGCTATGGAATAGGTTGGAAAGTACAATCTATCCTCGTATTGACTATATAGTTCGCCTAAAATGTTTTTATAAATTTCGTCGGTTTGCTCGATGATGGAGAGAAATGGTAGTGATATGATTATCTTTGGAGAGAATCCTTTTTCTTTTTGAATTCTATTTCTAAGTTTTAGTGCCCAAGACGCAGATAACAAGGTCTTTCCTAAACCTGTTGGGAGGGTAATAGAGTGAAGTCGTTGATTTAGCGGAAATTGGCTAACATCTCGAATTGTCTCCCTATAAGCTCTATTTCTTTCATCATCTATCGACTTACCACCTTTTAATTTTTTTAGATGTTCATCTACGAGGTTATCTGGAATTTGGATTGAGGTTCTTTTATATTGATCAACATTGTCTGATGCTAGATACGCCTTATCTGCCTCTAATAGTATAGAATATAATAATAACGCTAAAAGCCTATGCTCTATCTGGATATCTAACCATTTATCTTTGTCGCATCCTTTAGGTATTTTCTCATATTCTCGGTGCAATTTTCTAAATTTACTTGAAATATACTCTATTTTGTTGATATCAAAATCTACCGCTTCTGAAAAACTGATATCATTGAACTCATAATTGAATATTTCAGGCTTAACGCTTTTGATTTGCTTTTCCAACAAACTATAATTTTCATTAATGCCATTCAATGCTTCATCGATGCTTTTATATGTCCCATGATGCCCCTCGATTGCCAGGTAAATTGCGAACGGTAAAAAGGATCTCCAATGATCTTCCAATTGATTTTTTAGGAGCCATTTTTGTGCCATATAGCATCCAAAAAAGGCTGAAATAAGAGAATGTGATTTTTCTTTAGCAGTTCCGTTATAATCTTTATTCTCTGCTATGCTATTTATATATTCTTGGAAGAATGATGTACTTTTCCCAAAATCATGACATGCTGCAACTAAGATACAAAGTTCCCCTATTTGTTGTGTAGATATCCCATTAAAACTTAGCAACTTTTGAGATATTAGAGAGCTTGCAGCTCGTACAACTTGATTTATGTGATCCTTTAATTTCAGGGTTTTATTTAATGAATGGGAGACAAGTTGGTATTCCATAGTCATCACTCTTAAAGAAACGTAATAATTTTATCCATAAATTGATATGGAGCGATGTTCATCCTAATAGGTAACGGTTTGGGAAGCATATTCATTAAATAGTACTTAAGTGTGAATATCCTATCAGAAGTCGCGCTATAGGGAGCTTTAACCTCTTGGATATGATGCCCATCATCGGGCTTCATGAGTCCAAATTGTAAAGAACATTCCTTTTTGGATATAACTGTGGATACCTCATAATCTCCTGGGCTCAAAGGTTCAGCTGATCCGCATGAAATGTATTCTAATTTTGCAAAAAATTCCGACAATCCTATTGCAGGTGTATAAAAATATCTCTCATTTTTTATTCTATTGGTTAATTCATCCATATCATATTTCAGATTGATATATAGTAGGAACGATGGATTCCTTAAGAGTTCTATTGGTATCTGTGTTGCTTTGTTCCACTCAGGAGTATTCTTCAATTTAGCTGGCTTCCAATTCTTTTTCGGACGCTTAATCGAATAGTCCACTCCACCAGAACCATCTTGCCTAAGATTTGTTACATGAGTTATTGTTTTTATACTTTCTTCTATTTCAACTGCTGCTTTTAAATTATTTCCGTCGAATTTACCAGCAATTTCTTCCTTTGGGATGCCAAGAATTGCTCCTAATAATCCTGCTATTGCTGTCCTTGGTGGAAATGGATAAGAAAACGATGATACATTGCTGTATGGCTTTCTAAAATGACCATATTTTCCAGAGTATCGAAAAGAAACTATAGGGATGGAATCCATATCAATCCCTCTCTTAACCAAGCCTATCGATATCTAGGTTTGCAACTTTCTCCGCTCCAATTTCTGCCTTTAAATTGGAGAACAAATCCACACAGTAGAGCTTTTCGAACTCAGGTGATACGCAATATTCAATACGTTCTATCTTATCTTTAGCTCTTTTTATGGATTCAATCAATTTGGTGAAATCAAGAGTATAATCTCCGATCTTCCGGATATTTATTTCTTCTTTTACATTTGGCGTTGGCTTCAATGTGACCTTTTCTTCCAATCCACCAATATGATATTCCGTAGGGATTTCCTTTTCCACGCCATTCTCATTTACTTTGATCCTATCTTTATATACTATATTTAGAAGCATTCTTGGCTGTTGGTCTCGCTTAGTGCGAGTATGAGCAGACGTGGTTTCTCTAATGCCTTTCCAAAGTGCAATTTTGAACTTACTGAGATCATCTTCAGTTAGCCCTGTTGTAATAGCCGCATTCTCATTAGCAATCCCATGAAATCCAATAAGCCCATAAGGAATGGCGTAATATGTTGTGAATGTCCCCATTTTCTGTTCAGAGTCCTCGGTCTCTCCTTTTGATCTAAATATGCTCGTACCATGGAATGTTACTTCTTCTACCTTATTCAGTGTTTCGCCAAAGTTGATCTGAATTGGACCTGTAACTTTGCTTGTCTCGCCCCAGGCATCTGGTGCACCTTTAAAAGCAAGAGGACTTCCAAACATCCTTAGATCTATAAAATTTGTTAACAGGAACTTCATTAGATCTTTACCATCTAAATTATTTTTTTCCAGCCGATCTCGAACTCGGTCGGTGAGATTTACAGTTTTGGAACCTAGCTTTGTTACCAGGACGTAATCTTCACCATTTGTTTGTATTAAATAATCTCTTATGAATCTTTTTAATCTTACATCAGTGACATAGCAATGTTTAGTAACGTCATCGATACGTGGTCTGTTCTCATCGGGATCGCCATTAGGATTCCCATTTTTAATATCATACATGAAGAGGAATTCATTTCTATTTTCTATACTAATTTTTTCATTAGTTTCCTCGAATTGTTTTGCAGAATCTAGTTCTTGTGTATTTTCATCAGTCATTTTAATCACTCCTTTGAGATTGATCCTCTTTGCCTTTGCTAGGGAGATAATATCCTGATAGGCTCTGTCCTAAACATAAGTAGTAGGCTATTTCTTTCCGATCTATATCCCATTTATCAATATCCGAGCCAAGTGCTCCAATTGCCTCAGCTACTCCTCGCATCTCTCCCGACCATGCACTTTTTGGCGCACTATAGTCGTCCAGCTTTCTCGATGTCTTCACAAATATTTCCATCAAATCATTTTGGCTTATCTGTAGCCCGTTCAACCATTTTAAAGCGTTGGCCGAGATTTGTTTTGCAAGCTGAATGCTTACTAATTTTCCCAGAAGTAATCCCAATAAAAATGCGTATTCTTTTTCTTTTGTATCCAAGCCTCTGGCTTCATTGCTTAGGAAGTCGTTCAATGGTCCCAAGCCTTCATGCTTTTCAAGATACTTATTCACGAAATTATTTCCTGAATTCATACCGATCACATCCAACTTCTCTAAAAAGAAGAGTAAATAAATCATTTTAGATATATTATTTATAATAGAATATATTTTCTCTTCATCTTTCGAAGCCCCCAAAAAATCATAAGACAATTTCGATGAAAATTCAGCCAATAAATCTTTCAATGGATAGGCCCTTTTAAGGAAGATTGCATTTAGGATATCTAAGCTATTAACAAATGATGCTTTATATGGGTTCCTTTTGCCTTTAGGAGGCTTCATATATTTGGGCATCCCCAGTGCGTCTTGTATTATCCGAAGATTCCCATTAAGTGGTGGTAGATTAAGCTTCCAAGGATGACTTATTGAATACTTATCATTTGCTAAATTTGTCTCGCCAATAGCCCACCCAATTTTAGAAAGTCTCGATGGGACAACATCTGGAATGACCTTTCTTATATTTTCTATGCTCTGACCTGCCACGTCACCCATTAAGAATGTAACCGTAGCTATGCCCTCATTTTCAGATAAATCGATAATAATATCTTTTTCTGTCCTTTCAGCGCCGACCAGATTCTTTTTAAGTAGCTCAAGTGAGGATTTGACAATTTTTAATCCGTCTTGCATATCATTACTTTTAATTAAATGGGGAATAATTAGAGTTTGATATCCGGCGATATTTTGGCGAAGCTTTGTAGAGCTGCCAAATACATGAAATTTTGCCGCGTACAAAGCTTCTGCACACGATGCACATATTGGAAATCCTTTGCTTGAGTTTTCTATGGAGACGTCAGGAAAGAACACTGGTTTGTCCACATTTGCAATATTTATGCCTGCACCAGAAAGTACATTGGGATACAATTCTCCCTCAAAGTTGCATAAAATGCATTTAATACCCGGATAACTGAATGATCTAGCTTTATCAGTCTGAAAAATCATTTTTGGTTTATTTTTTAATGCAAAATCTAGGAGATCTTTGATTTGAGAATTGTACTCGCCATTAATCTTTACCGAAAAAACTTTTAACTTTTTGTTCTTTTTCGACCAATCTATAACCTCAAAAAACGATTTCTTATCTAAGGTTCCATTTTTATCCAATTCTCCTATTTCAATATCTTTTGCAGCAAATATTTTTACTGTTTTTTGTAACCAATCGGCATCATTATGCTTAGCCTCTTCAATATATTTCTCTACGGTCTTTTTAAGTTTACTTTGGCTTTCTTTCCAAGTAGGCGTTATGTATGTTCCTTGTGATGCCGTCTTTAGGAATAAATATTTCCAACTATCTTCTGTGACTTTTTCTTCTTCGAATTTTACTCTTCCATATTCATCAATAGCAAATATTCCTATTCGATCGGAGGTTATAGTTTCAAACTGAAGTTTTGCATAGTCTCCACTTGCAATAGCCCTCTTTCTCTGTTCCAAAAAAGATTCAACTGAATCTAAGGCACTAGGATCAAATTCAATATCCTGAAATACATCAATCATTTTTAGAATGCCCAGATTTCGTATCGCTTCTAGCATCAAACCACTTCGTTCTTTTTGCTTTTCCTTTATATTTTACATGCATATATTCCTGTACGTGCAGTCCACGCACCTGGCCTTCTGCTTCGTCCCATCGGGAAAGTATCCCTTCTGAATTATGTTAAGTATCTCGCCCACAATCTCCTTCGCCTTCTCATAATCTTTTTGCTTGAAGTCTATCTCCGCGACATAATTATTGCTCCGGGTGTAGCACACAAATCCCTTCTTCACATCGACGCCAAAGTGCTCCATGATGAGTATGCCGTAAAGAGCCGCCTGAAACTTGTGCGTCCTGTAAATGGTTTTTTTAAACTCTGCGTACTTATAATCCAGAGGCGCAGCCGTTCCGTCTTCCAGAAAGAGAACCTCATCCACCTCTCCTTTGAAGTTGTACTTGTGCGAAGTCAGATAAACCGAGATCTCTTTTCTTACGCAGTTCAGCTTCTTTCTCACGTAATCCCGGTTGACCTTCTCGCGAACTTCGTGCAGCTCCCTGCCCTTCAAGACCTTGTACCTTTTCTCCTGGTGTTCAGGTATCATCAGGCATCGTTCAAAGAATATGAACCTCGGGCAGAACAGATACTCCAGCGCATCGGATACCGTGACGAAAATCTCCTGCGCGGGCGCGCTCTCTCGCGCGTCCTCCTGCGCCTGCCCGTGCGTGGCCCCCGTCTCAGCATCTGTTTCCATCAAGCCCCTCAGAACACCTTGGTAATTGTCATGCCTGCCACCAGCTCTCTGTCGAATCCCGTTCCGATCAGCTTGATCTTATCAAAGCAATCCTCGCACATGGGAAAGACGTAGACTGAATCCGATTCCTCGATGACCGCCTCGCACTCCAGAGCCAGGGAGTCGGACTGGTTCCGGTTCAGGTCGCCCAGAAAGGCGCTCTTCTGCACCCGGAACAGGCCGTAGTTCTTGCACAGCTTCGCCACCCGGCTACGGACTTTGTTCTCGGAAATGTCGTAAATGACCCAGACCAGCATCAACTACCTCGATAATCATTATCCTCAAATACTACTGCCGGTGTTTCGCAGGACTTGCTTTCTCGTTCCACTTCGCTCTCTTTCTTTTTCTCTTCCTCTTCCATCTCCAGAATATTCTGATCAAAGTCCTCAGGCAGCTCCTGGCCGGGCCGGATGAGTGAATTGGCAATCCTGTGGCACTCCATCTGAATGGTGTTGCGGGTCTTGATATTGCGGCCCCGGTAGAGGATCGTCTCCTCGAAATTCTTGTTAAGCGCCTCAATCAGTGCTGCCTTTCCGTCCTTGGAGAGGCCCAGACCCTGCTCCAGCGGCTCGAAGAACTCGTCTTTAATCATGCGCCTGCTGAAGAGATAGACCACGGTCTCATCCACGTAGATGCGAAACAGCTCAATGATATCGAAGACCAGCGACATCTTGTTGTAAGAGTCGGTGTGCAAAAAGCCCACGTAGGGATCAAGGCCCGCAATGATGCAGCCCTTTTCCACCATCGAGTAGAGAACTCCGTATCCGTAGTTGAGCAGAGCATTGAACTCGTCTTTGGCCGGATTTCTGCTCCTTCCTGCGAACCTGTACCTTTCAGGCATGATGGAAGAGATGGCATTAAAGTAGGCCCGCGCCGCCTTGCCCTCCAATCCGAGCATATCCTGCCGCCGGGCGTCGATGCGGCCCGAGAGCCTCTTCATCCGCTCTTTAGACTGCTCAATCTCATCGATGAAACCATCCAGATCCTCTCTCTTTTCCTCTCTGGTCTTCCTCAACTTGGCCAGCAGCTCGATCTGATTGTCAAGCTTCTTTTGACCCCACTCTTTCGCTAAATTCAGGCCTTCCGCTGTATCGTAGATCTCCAGCTGCCTTCTGCGAATCATTGTGGTGCTGCCAAGCTTCGGATGCCATACCCTGCCGTAGGGGTCACCGTAGGAATCGAGAAAAACGATATCGATGTTGTTGTCCACCGCCAGCTTGACGGCATCGGTGGTGATGTATGCAGACGTTGTAATTAAAATGCTGCTGACCTTGCTCACTGCCACTTCAAAGCTTTTATCCTCTCTCTTTACCAGAAAGCAGTTCCCGCTCTTGCGAAGATATGCCCCAAAGCTGTTGATCACAAGCTGCACAGCATTACCTCTAGCCTCCAGCAATCCTTATGGCAGTAAGCTCTGAGACTCTTCAGGTTTAATATCTTTGTGCGCAGGGTGAAAGTATTCTTTTTATGATCAGTTATTCCCGTACCCCTTTGTCTCTGCGCGTCCTCCGTGCGCTTCTTGTGCCTCTGTGGTGATAAAAATCCGCACCACAAGACAACGCAGCCACAAGCCCGTCACTCCGACACCGCCTTCTTTCGCAGCAAGCGGTTGTAGGCGATGGCAAATCTGTGCGCCTCGTCTCTGATCTCCTGCACATAGAGCGATGCCTTCTCATTCTTCTTGATCTGCAGCGGCCCGTCCAGTCCAGGCACGTGGATCTCCTCCTCGCCCTTGGCCAGAGAGATGATGGGAATCTTCAGCCGCAGCTCTCGCAGCTCTGCCAGAGCCGATGAGAGCTGCCCCTTGCCCCCGTCTATAACAATGAGGTCTGGCATCTCCGCTTCCTCCTCCTTGAGGCGAGAGTAGCGGCGTCTGACTATCTCCGCGATGGAGGCAAAATCGTCCACTCCCTGCACGCTCTTGATCTTGAAGCGCCGGTAGTTGCTCTTGTCCGGCCTGCCCCCCCGAAACTGCACCATGGAGCCCACGGAAAAGGTGCCGGCCAGGTGAGAGATGTCGAAGCATTCAATGACCTGAGGGGTCCTGGGAAGATAGAGCGCCTCCGCCAGGGCCTGCATCTTCATTCTGTCGCCGAAAAAGCCGATCTCCACATTCTTTTTGGCCAGCTCCAGTAGCTCCTTCTTTTCGCCCTGCTTGGGGACTGTGACGCGCACCTTCTTGCCCTTGACGTGGGAGAGAAAATCCACCAATGACTCATCCAGAGGCTCCTGCATTATCAGCTCCTCGGGAGGCTCTCGCTCCGAGTAGTACTGCACCAAAAACTCCTCCAGGAAGCTCTCGCCCTGGGCAAAGACAAAGTCTTCTTTTCCCTCCAATGTGCCCCGGTAGACCTTGAAGAGCATGAGAAAGACGCTGGAGCCGTCCACCTGATAGCTGAGAACATCCTGATCGTACTTGCGGCTCTTCTCCACCTGCTGCCTCTCCTGCAGGTGCCGCAAAGCTGCTATCTCGTCCCGCAGCTCCATTGCTCTCTCAAACTCCTGACGGGCTGAGAGCATTGCCATCTCCATCTGCAAAGATGCGACCAGCTCTCCTGTCTTGCCCCCCAGGGCCGAGGCCGCCCTTTTTACCCTGGCCTGGTAGTCTGCCTCATCGATCTTGCCGATACATGGACCGGTGCAGTGGCCCAGGTGGTAGCGCAGGCATGCGCGCCTGGGCAGCCTTTTGCAGGTGCGCAGACCGAAAGTCTTGCGAATGAGCTGATAGACGAAAGTTCTCTCCCGAGCGGAGGTGAAGGGTCCGAAGAACGATCCCTTGCCTGAGGCCTTGCGGGATATTCTGATGCGCGGGAATCTCTCATCCGTAAGCTCTATGCAGGCATAGCGGGAGGAGTCCTTGAGCTTGATGTTGTAGCGGGGCAGATGCTTCTTGATGAGGGTGTTTTCCAGGAGCAGCGCTTCGACCTCGGTGTTGGTGACGATATACTCCAATCCTTTGGCGGCAAGGACGAGAGCCTCTGTCCTGGGACCGTGATCCTGCTTTTGGAAATAATTGGCGACCCGCTTCTTGAGATCTCTGGCTTTGCCTACGTAGATCACCTTACCCTGGCCGTCTGTGAAGAGATAGCATCCGGGATTATGGGGGAGAGAGGAAAGAGAGATCATGATTGGAAAGTAGCTGTATTTTCGGGCTATTTGATTGTAACTCTATCTATGCGCAAATTCCGGTATCCGTGTGGACTGCAAAGTAATACTACACAGACACAAAGCGCACAGAAGGCGCATAGAGATTCAATTACATCTCAAAAAAATATCGCAAAAAAATTAGTGACCACCTCACAGGGCAACGGTAAGATCTGCGTCCCCACCTCCATTATTGCTGTAATCTGTTTCGCCTCCCAGTCCCATGCAGTTGCACCTGCCGTTAGACCAGTAGCATCCATCCGGACAATCGGCTACCGGATTTGGTGCCGGGTTAAATGGTTCAGGTTCAGGATTGGGAACGGGGTCGGGCACGGGCTCCGGTTCCGGCATGAAGCAGTTGCACCGGCCATCCACCCAGGCGCAGTTCGCGCTCTGCTCACATTTCTCCTTTTCTGGGTCATCCAGGCCGCGACAGAGGCATTGACCGTTTACCCAGTCACATAACGGATTCTGCTCGCATTTCTCCTTTTCAGTAGGCTCGGGCTTTGGCATGAAGCAGTCGCATCGGTTATCGACCCAGGCGCAGTTCGCGCTCTGCTCACACTTCTGTTTTTCAGTAAGAGGAGGCATGGTGCACAGACACTGGTTGTTCACCCAGTGGCAATAGGGTTTCTTCTCGCACTGCTCTTTAGGACTTGGGGTTGGCGGATTGGGTTTGATATAATTGCCTGGATAGACATCGATGATGACGGCATTGCTGTATCCGCTGTTGGTGGAAAACAGGCATCTGTGCCTGCCGGGCGCATCAGCATAATACCAGATGTAGTAGTATCCGCTCTGCACCAATCCCAGGTTATACCCCAGGACATAGCCGCTGGGATAGATCTCGTACATCTTTACGGGAGACGCCTGCGGCACGTAAATCAGCTCTCGCGCCCACCCGCCCCAGGGCAGTGTAGCATATAGCGTCCAGCTAACGGCTCTCTCTATCCACAGGCCCGGATTATTGAGGGGATAGGTTGCAGTAAAGTCGTTCCAGGCCAGGTAGTCTCCATTGTAGTACATGTACCTTGGGGGACTTTTAAGAACTGCTGAAGGCATAAGCGTCTTAAGATCCGTAACAGGAGGGGCCTGCTCTGTGTAGGCGGCAATCTCTGTTCCAGCATACTGCGAAGTCGCCATCGGCGCGCCGGTGTCGACAAATTTGCCTTCCAGATCATTAGCCGAATCCAGAACGCTAAATTCGGAAATAGTCAGATTCTCTGCACCAGAATTTCCAGATTGGTCCAATCCTCCCAAAGATAGGCTGCAAAGAAGGATAGTGGCTATAGCAATCCGAAATAACAAATAGTCGGCTTTCATATTCCCTCACATATTTATCTAATGTTGGTACTGCCAGTAATGCCAGTTCTTGCTTCCTTTTTTAAAGTTATTCTCATCCCATTACGTATAAATTTTTGGTGCTGTTTGGCTGTGATTTTCGGCATTCAGGGCTAACCTTATATCGAGCTGAGACATTATAGCCGCGACCTGACGGCATCATATCCATATCAATCCCAAGGTCGTCCACAGAAGCTACCCGGCGCATATCCCGCAGCTCGTAATTTGACTTGCCGCCTTGCCGACTGAATGGCGACACATTGGAACGTAGATTGCCGGCGTAAAGAAATATTGACAGAAAGCAAAAAAGTGCCGATTTGCTCCTGCTGCAGGAGTTCTTTGGTTCAATTTATTCACTGCCCATGCTTGCTTATTGATACCCGCCCGGCCAGCACGCTTTTGCGGCGGCGTCTTGCATAAGACTATGTAATTTGTGTCTTTACCGAGTCTATGATACTCTCCGTCGTCTCCCAGGGGAAATCTGAGCCAATGATACAAATTATCGATCCGGAACCGTCCTTTTCGTCTGGACTGTATGCGGCGACATATGATGGGTCATTCTCTCCCGCATCGATAGTTAGCAGAATTCCTTCGTGGCCGTCAATAGTATATGATTTGGCCTCATAATCAGCGCGGCGAGGCATCATATCAGATTGCTCTATGCAATGCTCCAATGGCGATATCTGCATTTTTCCCGATATCTGCCCATCAAGCGGTCTGGATATGCTCATCTCGTGAACCTCGATCTGTACCTGGTCAGTGGTGCCTTCATAGGTCGCCGTTGCCGGGTAAATGGAATACTTAAAATCGGTATTCTCCTTGTCATAATCATGCTCCAATTCAGAGCTTTCTCCTTTTTCCAGGACATAAGACCCGGCAAGGGATAGGTTTAGAGATACATTGGCTGGGCCGAGCTGCATGGGTTCACCGGAAGCGAGCAGTACGGTCTCATCGGAAGCGAGAATTGCAGTTATTGCCAAGCCAATCAGGCAAAATACAACTAACAGATTTCGTGTCTTCATATTACACACTCCAAGCATTATATAAGTTCACTCTTGCGGAACGATTAATAAATTTAGTGCCGAACGAACGCCAAAATCAATCCGGACGGAATGTTTCAAAGAGGGCATACTTATTTAAAACCGTTCCTTTTTGAAAAATACCGACTAGATTGGATTCTTCAATCGAATGGTTAGTCGACTTCCGTGCGGCAGCGACTTTGATGCCCGCCTTTCAGGCCAGAAGGAAGTGCAGAGTCGTTCCTACTAAGAGAGCCGCCACCAGCCGCAATGCCACGGACTTCAGGGTTCCCGAGATGCCCAGCTCCTTAAGCATCACCATGAAAGTGGCCACACAGGGGAAATACATGGCCAGCACCACAGATGCGACCACTAATTGAGCTGCCGTCATATCCAGAGGCGCGAACATGCCGATGCCCACATCCTTTCTCAAAAAACCGATGATCAATGCCGTAGCAGCATCGCTTGGCAGCCCTAAAAGGCCGGAAACGACCGGTCGCATGGTCTCTCCTATCAGGTGCATCAAGCCTGAGAGGAAAAAGATGTTCATCACGATCATGCCTAACGCAATATAAGGCACCGCCTCCTTCAAAAATTCCCGAATGCGAATGAAGGTCTTTTTGAGCAGCGAACGCAGGTTTGGCATGCGGTAGGGCGGGATTTCTAAAAAGATCTCGGGAGACTCTCCGCCGATAAACCTGTGCAGAAGAAAACCAGTCACCGCGAAAGTGATGAAGAGGGACATATAGACGGCAAAAATGTATCTCAGGCCGTAGGGAGCAAGCATGCCGAAGATCATGGCCGACTGCGAGGCACAGGGGATGGCCATGGTCATAAGCGTGGCCGCCAGATACCTCTGCTTGGGCGACTCCAGGATACGCACGGAGAGAACGGCCGGCACGCTGCAGCCCATGCCCAGGACACAGGGCAGGATGGCCGCACCGTGCAGTCCGATCCTGTGCATGAATGCGTCCAGGATAATGCTCAGCCTGGGGAGGTAGCCGATGTCCTCCAGGACGCCCAGCACCAGGTAAAAGGGAATGAGGAAAGGCAGGACCACGCCTAACGGAATATAGAGGCCGGTAGTGAGAATTCCAAAGGACTTGAGCAGCTCAGGAGACGTTCCGATAAGGATGTCGTGCAGCAATGGCGAACTGATGTGGCTTTCTACGACATTGCTGATGAATTGGCTGTAGGCGATGAATATCGGGTCGGTAATCTTTAATTGCAGCAGCTCTCCTGCTTCGATCACCAGGCTGAAGGAAAGATAGAGCACCAGCACAGCGATGGGAATTCCCGTCAGAGGCTTGATGGAGATATCCTCCAGACGGTCGAAGAAGGAGGGATGGCGGTGCATGACCTTCTGCGTCCTGGCAGCGATCTCGCCGATGCGGGCCCATCGCTGATCAGGGGAAGCAAAGTGAATGGCAGGAGGCGTCTTTGCTCTGGCCAGGGCCTCTACCAGGTCGCGGATGCCCTGGCCGCTCACTGCCACTGTGGCAACTACTGGGACGCCCAATTCCTTTTCCAGGGCTGCCAAATCAATCTCAATGCCCTTTCTGGTTGCAGCATCCCAGAGGTTGAGGGCGACAACGGTTGGCACGCCCCGCTCCAGGATCTGCAAAGTGAGGTTGAGGTTTCTCTCCAGATTGGTGGCATCGATGACGTTCACAACCACATCTGCGCCCTTGGAGAAGATCATGCCGCTGACCTCCTCCACCCGGGTGGTCGGATCGAGGGAATAGACTCCGGGAGCATCCACTAAGGTGGCCATCTGCTCGCCCAACTTCATGCGTCCTTCTGTGTACTCCACGGTGGTGCCGGGATAGTTGGCGGAGATGACCTCGATTCCAGTCAGCCGGGAGAAGATGACGCTCTTTCCCACATTGGGATTGCCCATGAGCAGGATCTTCAAGGGTTGGTGCTCCATTTTTTTGGTATCATGCTTAGGATATTAATTTCATGTCTGTGGACTGTGTACTTAACTGAAGCGGTGCATAGAATATGATTTCAGATAACCAGGTTACCATACCAAATAGCCGGGGAAAAAATTAGTGAGACAAGAGAACGCAAAGCCTGATTTCGCAAAGATTCCCTGTCTTTCTGGTTTTGCCGCTCAATAAATCCAAACTGTTTCAGATCATCCTAATCTGAATCGTATTCAGCAAGTCCTCACTCAGATTCGCCGGGAATTTTGCCAGAATCTCCACTTTGGTCATTCCCACGGATATATTGTAATTCTCTATTACTTTGCTGTCCAGCCAGTATTTTGCAATCGTTGAATTAATGACGCTGCCGTCTTTCTCATAGGTTTCTGTAGCTACAATGCCTGGTTTGCCGTCAATAGTCCTCTCGGATAGGTCGCCATCCTTTATAGTTCCGAGGGCTTTTTCATAATTCAAGGCAAGGTTTAGGTATCTGAGGTCTGCAGATAGATCTGAGCATTTCCACACCGTTGCATTGGTTACAGCAATAGTGGCCAGGGTATCGTTAGTAAATATTATATCAATTCTTGATGTGGTGTTTGCCTCATCCCATTGCGATGAAACATTGTATTCCATTGTTGTATTCAGGTCAAACGATGCGTTGTAGGGCCCAACTGATACTTCCTCGGTCTTTGCCGAAGCGCCTGTTGCCAGCAAGACCAGTAAAATTAGCGCATGCATTATCTTCATATTAATCCTCCTGTATTTCTTATGACAAGAATTCTTGTCCCATTGTAGTAATAACTTTTGCTGCGATTATAAATAGTTAAGGATTGATGCCAGTAAGGAAAATGACAAGGTTAATTCTTGCAGTGCTCTCACCATCAGGGAACATCGCGCTGCTCAGAGTTCAAAGTTGCATCGGTTGCTGCTCTTTCACCTGACAATTGTCTTTCTTCCAGTCGCAGAAACCGTGCCCGTGAGCATGATCTATGATATTTTTCGCCTAGCTAGACGGTATTGAGATTGAGATTTCTATTTTAGCACGACTCTCAGGGAAATCAGGGATTTTGTGAATTCAATACATCCAGGTTAGCCTTCACTTTTTTCGTGGTCGGATGGCCGTCTCCCAGGATTTTCTGAAATATTCTGATTGATCGCTCGAAGCAGTCTTTTGCTTTTTCCCTCTCCCCCAAATCTAGCAGCACCTCGCCGAGGTTATTTACATCTATGGCCACGCTGGAATGCTCCGGACCAAGGGCTTTTTCGTCGATCTTTAAAGCCCACTCGAAGCAGGTTTTTGCCTTTCCCCACTCCTTCAGATCTTGCAGCGCAGAGCCGAGGTTGTTGACATCTATGGCCACGCTGGGATGCTCCGGCCCAAAGGCTTTTTCGTCAATATCTAAAGCCCGCTCGAAGCAGGTTTTTGCCATTTCCCACTCCCCCAAATCTAGCAGCACCCCTCCAAGGTTGTTGACATCTCTGGCCACGCTGGGATGATTCGGCCCAAAGGCTTTTTCGTCAATATCTAAAGCCCGCTCGAAGCAGTTTTTTTCCTTTTCCCACTCTCCCATATCTCGCAGCACAAGGCCGAGGTTATTTACATCTCTGGCCACGCTGGGATGATCCGGCCCAAAGGCTTTTTCGTCGATCTCCAAAGCCCGCTCGAAGCAGTCTTTTGCCTCTTCCCACTCCCCCAAATCTTGCAGCACAAGGCCAAGGTTGTTGACATTTGTAGCCACACTGGGATGCTCCGGCCCAAAGGCTTTTTCGTCGATCCCTAAAGCCCGCTCGAAGCAGTCTTTTGCCTCTTCCCACACACCCATATCCCGCAGCACCAAGCCGAGGTTGTTGACATCTATGGCCACGCTGGGATGATCCGGCCCAAAGGCTTTTTCGTCAATATCTAAAGCCCGCCCGAAGCAGGTTTTTGCCTCTTCCCACTCTCCCACATCTCGCAGCACCCCGCCGAGGTTGTTGACTATCATTGCCACGCAAGGATGATCCGGCCCAAAGGCTTTTTCGTCAATATCTAAAGCCCACTCGAAGCAGCCTTTTGCCTCATCCATATCCCCTAGTTCTTGCAGCACTCCGCCGAGGTTGTTGACCATCATTGCCACACTGGGATGATCCAGCGCGAAGGCTTTTTCAGCGAGCTCCAAAGCCCGCTCGAAGCAGCTTTTGGCTTCGTCGAAATCTGCGAAATAGCGCTGATAGCAGCCACCAGCTTTATTTAGAACATCTGCAATAATCACCAGTGCTACGCCAAGCTCCTCAGCGTATCCGGCGGACGCCAGAACGTGAAGCAGCAAAGGCGCACACTTCTCCCAGCCAATCATGCTATTTACGTCAAATTGAAATGCATTATTTATGATCTGCGCTGATACGGAGGACCATTTTTTTTGCTCTTCTTCTGTCAGGCTGTATCTGGTCACGACCTGGACAAGCTGGTGTACAGAGAAGCTTTCACCTATCCCGCTGATCAGCGAGTAGCGCCTCAGATCCGCTATAACCCTGTCAAACTCAAATTCATCTGCCGTGGCTGAAGCCAGAGGCTCAGGAAGATCCTTCGACCCTGCGGTAATTAGCGACTTGGGAATATTGTCCGGGGCCAGAAAAGAGCACAGATTTATCAGATCAGCACATGCAGGCGATTTCTCCATTACCGCCTTAAAAGACAAATTCCAGGCAGTAGCGACCGTATCCGGATAGTCTGCGGGATTTCCATGCTCCAGAGCATCCTTTTTGTGATTTCTAAACCGGATTAAATAATCTGAGAGCGATATGCCCGTCTCTTCTACATAAGCGGAAGCCTGCTCCAAAGCCAGTGGCAGGCGGCCAGTCTCCTCGGCCAGCAGCTTTGACGTCACCTCATCATGCTGATTTGTTCGTTTAAAAATAAAATCAACCGCTTCGACAAGCTCGAAAACCTCAACCGGCAGCACTCTGGCCATGCTTCCCCATATTGGGTTGCGGGAAGTGATGATTATATGGCCGCCGCCTCCCTGAGGCAGAAATCTTTTCAGTACATCCGGTTCCTGAGCATTATCGAAGATTAGCAGCCATTTTTGATTTTGCCCCAGCCAGGACTTCACGGCATTAACTACCTGGTCTGGAGAATCCTTTTGCGACAAATCCAGAGCCTTCGCCAGGACTGCATAATCCGGTGACAAGGTCGCAGGCTCATCCGCTCGCACCCACCAGATCAGGTCATAGTCCTGATGGTATCGGTAAGCGAACTCCCTGGCCATGGAGGTCTTGCCTTTGCCGTCCAGACCGGTAAGAGCCTGTATTCCTGCACCTGGCAGCCCGGAATTTAAGGCATCATGAAGGTCAGAGAGCATTTTCTCGCGGCCTGTGAAGTTGGGATTGCGCAAGGTCGGTATATTCCAGATGGGCGGAAGCGCGCCGGGAAAGCGCGGACCTAGCTTCGCTACATGGGTGCCGGGAAAGCCGGGCGGAGAGTCGGGCTTCAGACGCTTGCCCCCCGCGACTGCCAGTATTTTGTCTCTTGCCGTGTCTTCATCAAGACCCACTAAATCGAGGTAATTGATTGCAGCCAAAAGGCCATCCGGCAGACAATCCTGGACTCGTATTAGTAATAATTTTCTGCTCTCTCCTGATGGATCCTTAACAAAGGCTGCCGACCACTCCGGTTGCGTGAACATCGATGCCAGAAAATTGGGGGACAAAACCCCAATGGTCCGCTTAGCCTCTTTAGCTGCCTCATGCATCTCCAGCACGAAATTGCAACCGGGTAGGAAATCCCAGCACTGGATTATTGTAGAGTAGCCTGCTTCCTCAAGCTGCGACGCGATCCATTCCGCCCACCTGCTATCAGCATTGTTGTAGCTGATGAAAAAGTCCTTCATCCTATCTTCGCAAACAACTCTCAAAGATAAAACATTTATGCAAGACAGCCCCAGCCAATTGATTAATGGATCTATTAATATCAATACTATTATTGATTTTAACACAGACAAGTAATTGACACAATTCATGCAATCCCAAGGCTCTTTAGACATAAAGTTCAAATAGTATTAAGATAAATCATTATTAAAAAAATTAGCTAGAGATAACGAGAAGCAAGAGATCCGGGTCTTCGTGAGCCATCTGAGGGGATGGATGCAGCTTTCCCGAAATCCTGCTTGAATTAACCGGCTTAAATGAAGGGGGAGTATAAAACGTCAATGTTGATACCTATCGGCATAGTAATGCTAAGCGGCGCTGTAGGCGGAATTGTGAACGCGCTGGTGAGCGACAACGGCTTTGTCAGGCCAAGTGAGGAGACGGCGGGCGATGTGGTCATCATCCGCCCCGGCTTTGCCGGAAACATACTTTTGGGAGCCGTGGCCGCCTTCATCTCCTGGGGTCTTTACGGAGCCTTCAGCAGTGTGGTTATCTGGGGATCGTCCTCGGGAATGGGAACGGCTGAAGTTTCCGTCTCCATCTCATCCATAGCAGGCGCGGTACTGATAGGGATAGGCGGAGCCCGCTGGCTGACCAACGAGGTGGACAAGAAGCTGCTACAGACTGCAGCGGTCACGGCTGCCGCCTCCAAGGCGTCCTTCGATGATTCCCAAAAAATTGCCAGAGCCACCCCGGCCCAGGCCTTCAATATCGCCAAGAAGATGTACAAAGAGTGATAAACTAAAGGCATGAATGGGCCACTACGATCACAGAGTACATGCGGGCAATGCTGGGGACGTCTGGAAGCATTTCCTCCTGCTGGAGGCGGCAGATTGCCTCCTCGACCCCGACGGCAGCCTGGTCTATGCGGAAAGCCACGTGGGACGTCCCGAGTATGCCCTGAGAGCGCCCGGCGATTGGGAGGGCGGAATAGGCAAGATCCTGCCGCATCTGCCTTCCCTTAGAAATTTTTGCTATTTTGATATCCTGGCAGATTTGAATCAACAAGGCCGGATACCTGGCCAGGGGCTATATCCGGGATCGGCCCGCCTGGTCATGGAGCTTGCCGACAGGAAAAAGGCAAAGCTACAGGCAGAGCTATGGGATATTGATGCCAATGTCATAGATTCATGGCGACAATATCAGCAGATCGCCCTGCATTTAGGTGACGGATTTTCTGGAGTCATGTCTCTACTGGATCGGATGCCACCAGGACTTCTGCTCATAGACCCACCCTGCATTGATCCCTCCGAGGTGATCTCTGCTGAAAAGCTCTTTGTCGCAGCGAAGAAAAAAGGCTGGACGGTGCTCTGCTGGTATATGACAGGCAGAGAGGCTCTTGCGTCAGACAGTATCACTAAATTCTCAATCGAGTTTTCCAAAATAGGACTGGACTGCGGACGGGCGAGAGGCTGCACAATTGCACTGGCCTGCCCCAACGACTCTCTGAGACGCCATTTGGATGGACGAATCAAAGCCTTTTTAAAGACAATGACAAATTTTGCATCCGGTTCATCGAAATCAATATAATGCATGCCGATTGGCTCAAAGCCAGGACTTCAGGAGGCTTGTAGATATGGAAATACCGCTGCTGGGAGATATAGCCGTAATATTTGTGCTCTCTGTATTAGTCCTGTTCATTTTCCATAAGATCAAGGCACCGACCATCGTGGGCTTTCTGGTTACAGGAATACTGGCAGGTCCACAGGGATTGGGGCTAATCCATGCTGCGGACCAGGTCGGCGTCCTGGCGGAGATAGGTGTTATCCTGCTGCTCTTCACTATCGGCCTCGAGGTATCATTAAAAGACTTGCTGAATATCAAGAAGTACGTGTTGGTAGGCGGATCGCTCCAGGTTGCCTTGACCACCCTTGTAGTCTTTGCCATATTGATATTTCAAGGCTGGCCTGAGGGAACGTCTATCCTTCTCGGCTTTCTGGTATCCCTGAGCAGCACCGCCATAGTGCTGCGCATAATTCAAAAGAGTGATGAGTTCTACACCCCACAGGGTCGAACAATTCTTGGCATACTGATCTTTCAGGATATTGCGATAGTTCCCATGATGCTTATAACACCCCTCCTGCCGGGAGTTACGGGTGGTGTTACAGATTCGCCTCTGGTCATTTTGGTCAAGGGTCTGGGCCTGATCTTCATTGTGATAGTGAGCGCCAAATGGATTGTGCCAAAAGCGCTCTATCATATTGCCAGGATCGGCGATAGAGAATTATTTTTGCTCAGCCTGGTTGCAATATGCTTTGCTGTGGCCTGGCTCACCTCTTTGGCTGGATTGTCCCTGGGATTGGGTGCATTTTTGGCAGGCCTTACCATCTCCGAGTCGCCTTACAGCCACCAGGCCTTTGGTAATGTACTGCCTCTGCGAGATGCCTTCACCAGCTTCTTCTTCGTCTCCATAGGAATGCTTCTGGATGTTAATTTCCTGCTACAAAATCCGGTGTATATCCTACTCCTTGCCGCGGGCATCATGGTATTAAAAGCTCTCATCGCCGGCTTCGTGATCGCTCTTATAGGGCTTCCGCTTCGCATAACAATTCTTGTTGGTCTTGCCCTGAGCCAGATCGGGGAATTCTCCTTCGTTCTTTCTCAGGTCGGTCTGGAGTATAGCCTGCTTTCGAAAGATGCTTATCAGATATTTCTAAATGTAACAGTGCTGACCATGGCTGCTACATCCGTCATCATAGCAATATCACCGAAGGTAGCTGAGGCAGCAACGAGACTGCCGCTCCTGGCGAGCCGGAAATCCTCGAATTCCTCAAAGCATTCAATAAGCGCAAATGTCGAAGTCATGAAAGATCACCTCATTGTTATAGGATATGGCATCAATGGCAGAAATGTGGCAAGATCCGCAAGGAGCGAAGACATACCCTATGTAATTGTAGACATCGACCCGGAGATCGCCAAGATCGAAGCAAAAAAAGGCGAGCCGATCAGCTATGGAGATGCTACCCAAGAGACTGTTCTCCAGGATAATGGGATCGATAATGCAAAAGTGATGGTGATAGCAATCTCGGATCGAGCGGCAACCCGCAGAATTACCGATCTTGCCAGGAGATTAAATCCAGAAATATATATAATTGCCAGGACTCGCTACATTCAGGAGATGGAAGTTCTGCAAAGTCTCGGAGCAAATGAGGTTATTCCAGAGGAATATGAAACCTCCGTAGAAATATTTAGCAGAGTTCTGAAGAAGTACCAGGTTCCAAGCGGACGGATAGAGTCCTTTATCGACCATATCCGGTCAGATGGATATGAGATGTTCCGAAGCATTTCCATGGAGCCTTACTGCGATTCAAACCTCAATATGACCAGCGGCGAGATCATCACTCTTAAGGTTAGTGAAGGGGCCCCGATAGCAGGAAGATCCATCGGAGAAATCGGGCTAAAAGAAAACGGGATCACTCTGCTGGCAATACATAGAGCTTCACAGACCGTTGATGATCCCGATGAGACCGTTGTGCTTTTGCCGGATGATGTGGTTGTCTTCCTTGGGTCCAATACGAGTATATCGCATGTAGAAGATTTGTTTAGGAATGAATTGGATCCTGGATGATTGAACCGAGAAGGCTAAGCTCATGATACACCAAATAATTGCTATAATGTCATCTTTGAGACAGACTCAGAAGAATCTGGAAAAAAAGAAAATAAACAGCAAGGCAGATAAAAAAGTGCCTAAGGTAGAGGAAAAAGATAATCGATGAACCAGATTGCACAGTGGGAGGAAATCCGGACGAGATGGCCGAGAAAGTTCCGGGAGCAGGAGCGCTTCATCTTTCAGGAAATTCGTCCAGGTAACCGGATATTTGTAGGCACGGGATGCGGCGAGCCTCAGTATCTGGTCAGCTCTCTGCTCAATTTCGTCAAGAACCAGCCCAAGGCCTTCCTGGATGCCGAGCTGATCAACATAGTTACCCTTGGTGTAGCGCCCTACACGGACGAAAAGTTCAAAGATAACTTCCGGCTCAACTCCTTCTTCATCGGAGACAACACCCGAAAGGCCGTAAACCAGGGCGGTGCCGACTATACACCTATCTTTCTCTCCCAACTGCCCGCTCTGATCAGGTCGGAGAGGATACCTCTTGATGTGGCCCTCATCCAGACCACGCAGCCGGACAAGGACGGCAATATGAATCTGGGCGTCAGCGTGGACATCGTCGCAGCGGCTGTGGAGAAGGCAGGAATTGTGATCGCCCAGCCCAATTCCTACATGCCTGTTGTGGAAGGAGACGGCTGGATTTGCATGGATGATGTAGACTATATCATTGCAAAAGATGAGCCCCTGCTGGAGTATATCGAGGATGTGCCTGGTGATATTGCTCAGAAGATCGGAAGGTACGTGGCCCGTATCGTGGAAGACGGCTCTACCATCCAGGTGGGATACGGCAGCATTCCCAATGCAATAGTCTCCAGTCTGCAGGGAAAAGAGCACCTGGGAGTGCACACGGAACTGCTTAACGACGGCATTGCTTCTCTGATGGAAGATGGAATAGTAGATAACAGCCAAAAGAGCATCAATCCGGGCAGGAGCATTGCCACCTTCTGCATGGGCCGGCAACATACCTTCGATTTCCTGAGGAAGGAGAGTTCGATAGAGTTTCGTACTATCGACTATACCAATAACCCTCTCATCATTGCTCAGAACAGAAAGATGACAGCCATCAACAGCGCTCTGGAAGTCGATCTCACCGGACAGGCCACTGCGGAGTCTCTGGGGCATAGCTTTTACAGCGGCATCGGCGGCCAGGCAGACTTCATGCGCGGGGCGGCCCTTGCCCCTGAGGGAAAGACCATTCTCGCTCTGCCCTCCACAGCGCAAAACATGGGGCGAGACCAATCTTCACCGAGAGGACAGCTTGTCTCCAGGATTGTGCCATTCCTGAGTGAGGGAGCGGGAGTCACCTTAACAAGGGGCGATATTCACTACGTCGTCACTGAATACGGCATCGCCTACCTGCACGGCAAAAGCATTCGAGAGAGGGCTATGGCCCTCATCTCTATTGCCAATCCATTCTTCCGGCTCTGGCTGATAGAGGAGGCCAGGAAGCTCTATCTCATCTATTCAGATCAGGCCTTCATCCCCGGCATAAAAGGCGAGTACCCCGAGGACCTGGAGATTCATAAGACCACCGGCAAGGGTTTGCAGCTGCTCTTGCGGCCGATCAAGATAAGTGATGAGCCGCTGCTCAAGGATTTCTTTTACTCACTATCCGATGAAAGCATGTATCAGAGGTTTATCTCCGTCAGGAGAGACATTCCCCATGAATTGCTGCAAAAGTTTGTGGCGGTGGACTACTTCCAAAAGATGGTACTGGTAGCCGTAATGGAGGTGGATGACAGGGAATCGATCTGCGGACTGGGCCAGTATGGCTTGAACAGCGATACGTACACGGCAGATGTAGCTTTAGTGGTGAGGGACGACTGCCAGAAAAAGGGCGTGGCCGGAGAGCTGCTCAGCTATCTGACTTATCTTGCCAAGAAACAAGGGCTCCTGGGCTTCACAGCCGAGGTTCTGGTCGGAAATGAGCCTGTCTTCCGGCTCTTCAAAAAAATGGGTTTTGATCTGAGCAAGAGAAACGAGGATGGAGTGTATGAGATGCTGGCCAGGTTCAGATAATATTAATCTCACGGGAGATAGCTACAAGATCCTGATCTGCACCTCATGTTTCTTTGACAATGTAATACCTAAGGGAATAGCAATCTGCCGTCTTAAGAGACAAATCTGCCAGACTCCGTCTAAGGTGGCCAGGTTCTGCTCCGAGCCACGGAAGGCGTGTATCATCATCAGCGAGGATTTTTAATAGCTGCTTCTAACGGCATTGGAGTTATTTAATGCTAAGAGGGCATTGTTCTTACCGGCCAATGCATTTGCGTTATCAGGTTCACGATTGAGCAAAGCAACGAATGCATCCAGTGATGCCTGGTATCTGCCCAGGAAGTACAGAGAATTTCCCAGATTTAGCCACCCCTCTGATAGAGCGGGATCGATATTGACTGCTTTGGCATATGATTTTGCAGCTTGCTCATACGAACCGGTTAGGTAGAAGACATTTGCTTCATCCAGCAAGCTAGAGGCATTTTCGCTAACTGTACTTGAGCTAGGAGTGGGCGCGTTATTTGCTGGCGCAACAGGGGTCTCTCCTGCATAAGGGTTATAAACACCATGCTTCGCGTAATAACATTGGCAATCACCATAGAGAAAATTGTATATATCCGAATACCATACTCGCTGCTGCCATTCTGACCTTGATAAGTAACAATCTGATCCATAACAATCCTCACTCCCCTGTGCAGTAATCCAAGACGGCGTCAAGAAGATCACAACCAGGGCTATGATGATTATTATGGGCAACCTGTGATGCGCTGCAACCATATCTAACCCTCCTGCATAAATCCTCAAATCCAAATGATACGGCTGACACACCGATACAATATATTGATTGTGGTAGATATAGGTCGCCAAAATCTTCGTTTCAATAATGCCAGAGATGAAGGCAATGTTCCGATGATAGTATAACTGCAGCGCAGGGCTCAGATTATCTCGTAAGTGCAATCACCCGATCGCTCTCCTCCAGCATCTCTGCCAGGCGGTAGAGGCTGGTGATACTGATACCCTCCACATAGTCCTCGCTTTTTCCGCCCTCGGGCGCGTAGCCGCGTGCCGTAGCGCACCTGGGACAGGCCTCCACCTTAACCCCCAGCCGAACCAGCTCGGCAAAGAGCTCTCCGGCATTGGCAAAAAAGACGGGATTCTGGCCGGCTTTGGGGATATGAACTGCATCCAGGTAGAGAAAGATATTTACGTTGTGCGCTTTTGCGCTCGCCGCTCTGGCAATCTTGCAGGCCATCTCTGCATACTGGGAGATGTAGGGCCCGTCCGTGAGGATGATCGTCAGAGTGCCCATCGTCCCGGCCTCATGCATTTCACGTACCTGATGCCGCTACTAACATTACTATCGCTGCCACTATCGCCCATATCGCTCACAGGTACTCTCGCAGGGCTCGCAAAGTATCCAGGCTTGTGGCGAACTTGGGCTCTTGCAGCGGCGTGCACTTCTCTAAAGCTATTTCACCCGCAACCAGCCGGATGGCAAAGGCATAGCAGGTCTGCTCACCACAGATCTTGCAGTCGGTCCTGGGCAGATATTTGTAGACCTCAGCGTGATCCACTTTGACCTTCTCTCTGGGAACAGGCGTAACGCCGCTGGCGATGGCTTTATTAATGGTCTCTTTCAGGCTTTCCAAGACTGATCTGGCTTCGGCCTCGCTGCTGATCATGGTCATGGTCACATTGCCCGTGGAGTAGAGGGTGATGAGGACATTGCCCTTCTGGATAATGAGGGCTCCGATTCTCTCCGAGTATCTGGCCCGCGGAAATAAGGGCTCCAAGAGCTTCAGGGCCCCGCCGAGCTGCGGCTGCAGCCTGGCGATGATGCGAAACTTGGAGGCATCGGCAATGCAGGGGAGAAGCTGCCGGACCTGTGTGATCTTTAGGAGCGATGTACCGGAAAGGTCCTTCCTGGCCTGCGCCGGCTTTTCGGCCTTTGTTTCCATGAAGTTCTTGCCGAAATCGGTCAGGACTATCACTTCCTCCTTGATATCGGCAAGTCCCGCCTGCTGCAGCATCTGCAGGTGGTAGTCGAGCATGGTAGCACCTGCGGCCTGCTCGACCTCAGCTCTAGTTCTCTCTTTCTCAACCAGCATGGCCATGATCTTTCTTCTCGTGGCGTTGGCCATGGCGTTGCTCACGAGCTTAACGTCTGCCTGTCCTCCAACCATATTGTCCACCATCGTTTGCATACCAAAACATCATTTTCGCTTAATCCGTCCGGCTAAGTTGAGCATATCAGCAACTGTCCCATCCGAGATCCTGTAGCGGCACCATTTTCCCTCTTTTCTCTCTTTTACGAGGCCAGCGTCCTCAAGTATGGAGAGATTATGGGATATCGAGGACTGCGGTCTTTTTAAAGCCAGCATTATCTCACCAATGCACAGCTCTCCTCCGCTCAGAAGCTTGAGAATTTTGAGACGGGTAGCATCCGCTGCAGCCTTAAATACCTTCATCTCGGCAGTCAATTCCTCTTCGTCTATCTTTTTTGCCTGAGCGCATACCTGGAGACATCGCTCTTTTGCGATGCTTCTATCTCCATAAAACCGGGCAAGAGTATTTTCCGCTTCGCAGCAAGGGCTATTGTCGCAGCAGGATTCGCTCTCACCTCCAGGCAGAGGATGGGGCAATATTTTTCTTTGGATCATTGGGAGTTCCTTGTCCAGCATCAGCACAGCCTACCAATGTGAGTTATTACTGATCATATTAATCTATTCATATATAAGGATTTCTTGATTCTTTTTTTTTCCTTCTATTTGAAAAAAGAGTGGAAAAATTAAAATAATACAGATGGCAATGAACCATACCACTGCCATCGAAAAGACGAAAAGGGATAATCCAATCCCGCCAGAATCAGCAAAATTGAAGCGGAGCGTTGGAGCAAGAGAGGCAATAGACATGCTGCCAGATTCAAAGGAGTTCGCCGTGGAATGGATTGAGTCGTGGAATTCCCACGACCTGGATCGCATCATGAGTCACTACGCCGACGATGTCGAGGTAACCACTCCTATGATCAAGATTGCTATGGGAATTGACAGCGGCACGCTTCGAGGCAAAGCCTCAGCGCGTCGGTACTGGCAAGCAGCCCTTGAGAAGGTACCGGATCTGCACTTTGTACTTGTCGAGTGCACACAGAGTGTTGACTCCATTGCCATCTACTACAAGTCCGTTATGGGCAAGATGGCTATTGAAGTCATGTTCTTCGATCCGAATGAGAAGGTGTCCAGGGTGATCGCCCACTACAACTGATTGGGACAAATGGGATTGTACTCACTTACGGGAGCACCGGTTGGTGGCAAGAGCTGGCAAGAGCATCGTAGCATGGGCCGCACTCAGTCCCGTTTCCACCCGATGTGTATATTCGGGTGTAGCAGAACTGAGTCTATACGTGGAGGCCGGAAGCAGAAGTAAAGGAGTATGTTCAACCCTGCTAAAGGCGATCATAAACTCAACCGAAAAGGCCGGACTATGGACTGTGCAAGGTGGCATCTTTCCCGAGAATACACCAAGCCTCTGCATCGTGAAAAAACACGGATTCAAGAAGATAGGAAGGCGTGAAAAGATAGTCAAGATGACCTATGGGGAACTTGCCGAAACCTGGCGAGACGTTATCTTGGTGGAACGACGAAGCACCGTGGCAGGTATAGAGTGAAAAGAGGGGACCGTGATGGTTGTTACCAATGAGCCAATAGAAGATCTCGTGCGGGAAATGTACGCACGCTTTGGTCTCGCATACTACCATAGCGAAGTCCTGCACCGAGGGCTGTGCATTATCCTGGCGATGTCCGATCTCCCACAGAGGGATATGATCACACGTCCGCGCGTCGAGGAACACCTCGCCAATGCGTTCTCTCTGACCCTTGGCCAAGTGATCACCGAACTGGCTGGCAGGATTCCAGCCGAGTATTCGACCCGATTGGAAGAAGTGCAAGAGAAAAGGAACTTCCTTGCCCATCATTTCTGGTTCGACCGAGCGCATCTGATGTTTCGTGCTGATAACATTCAACAACTCATTGAAGAACTCGATGGCTACACAGCGATCTTCAGCCGGTTGGATAAGGAAACAACTGCGTGGTTTCGCAAGAGTCAAAATGAACTCGGTATTACAGATGACATTCTTCAGGACTCCATTGCACTCATCCTTTCAGGCGAGGTCATGGAACCCCTCCCGAGCAAGGATGTGGTAAAGGAACGAAAGAAGAAATTGAAGCAAAAGCAACGTCTCGTTAGAGTATGGGAGTTCGATTCGCCGGATGGAGGAAAGCCCCTCGTTTTCGAGATGCAGGATGGAACCATCTGGCAGCTCTGTGATGCTGGTTTGGGATG
Organism: Methanothrix sp.; assembly: GCA_049299735.1. GTDB lineage: Archaea > Halobacteriota > Methanosarcinia > Methanotrichales > Methanotrichaceae > Methanothrix. Next base: position 32,236 of record JBAQXX010000128.1, read on the forward strand.
GACGCTTTTTGAGAACATCGAACCTCACTGGGTCGAGCATCTAGCCGTCAAGCCGTACTTGCCAGCGGACATCACACCAAGGCCCAAAGACGCCAAGCCGTGGGAGTATGAATTCAGCCTAAAGGCTGGTGCTGTCCTCTGGGTCAGACCTGGGAAACGCCCAAAGACTTTTCAGTGGGGCATCCGAAGAAAGCACAGAAGCACCGAACAATCTCCCGGAGCATATCCCAACAATGTCACGGATGGCCTCACCAGGAATGCTCAGGTCTAACATCGGCGCTCAGAGGAATGTATGGATATCTTCATAGTTCAAGCAAGTCCGGATGATGCCGGTGAAATTTTTGCATTGCAAAAGATAGCATACCAAAGTGAAGCAAAACTAAATGATGACTGGACTATCCCGCCACTCACAGAAATCCTCTCTGAGATTATTTCTGAGTTTGAAACCAAGGTCTTCCTAAAGGCGGTGTTTGCAGACAGAATCATCGGTTCAGTAAGAGCGTCTCTAGATTCCGGCACTTGCCAAGTGGGCAGGCTTATTGTTCACCCCGACTACCATGGAAAAGGTATCGGCACCACGCTTATGGATAGGATAGAGATCGTCTTTTCCCGCGCAGAACGATTTGAATTGTTTACGGGCACCAAGAGCATTCATAACATCCGCCTCTACCAAAGGCTTGGATATCGAGAGTGCCGCGAGGAAGACCTGTCGCCAAAGGTCAGGCTTCTGTTTATGGAGAAACGACAGTTAAAGCTGCCAACAAGTCATTGGGCTAAAGGAGTATGAATATGCAGCCAAGGCTAAACATCATCACATTAGGAGTTAGAGATCTGAATAAAGCCATCCAGTTCTACCGGGATGGCCTTGGGTGGCCCTTATCGAGCATGAGTGTAGGAGACTTTGCCATATTCAAGCTGAGCACTGGCACGGCATTGGCCCTTTATCCCCGCCATTTGCTCGCCAAGGATGCATGTGTTGAGGACTTGGGGGGCTATGGAGGAATCACTCTGGCGCAAAATGTTCAGTCTAAAGAGGAGGTTGATAGAGCGTTGTCGCAGGCCGTTTTAGCCGGAGGGACACTTCTTAAGGCGGCAGGCAATACTGAATGGGGAGGCTATTCCGGATATTTCGCCGATCCTGACGGCCATCCATGGGAGGTAGCATACAGCCCGCTTCTTGAACTTCAGCAAGGCAAATTAGTATTGCCTGATTAAAAGGTTAATTCAGTTATGAATCGCACACAATACACCAGATTGGAGCAAATCCCTTATGATATGTACAAGGAATTGTGTCGGAAAACACGGAAACGACATGATCCCTGTGTTATCGATGCTTTTATTTCCGCCGTCAGATTCATGGAAGGCGAACCTAAACGACCCTGGAGGGCATATACATCGGAGCGTAAACATAGGCTTGCCGGCATGGAATCATTCGGCCCAACAAATTGATCCAGAGGACAGCCGCATAAATGAAGCCGCAGATCTTGGTCGTTAGTCTGGAATAAGGCAGGTGCTAGAGAGAAACATTTTGTATCAAGTGCTGGCTTAAAAGGAGATACTGCATGTTCGAGATCCCGGAGTATGTTACCCTGGCTCGCCAAATGGCTGAAAGCCTTTCAGGCAAGCGTATCGTCAATGGAACCTTAGGCAACTCTCCGCATAAGTTCGTCTGGTACAATAGAAAATCAGATGAGTTTGCCGCTATTGTCAAAGGAAAGTTCACAGGATTGGCCTATTGCAGGGGAAGATGGCTGTTCATCCCCCTCCAGCCAGGCTACCTGCTTGTTTTCGGAGAGTGCGGCGGCAGGATCATACTGCATGAATCAGAATCGCAACTGCCGAAGAAGTATCATCTTTCACTGCAGTTCGATGATGGTAGCTTTCTCTCAGCAACTACCCAGATGTGGGGCGCAATGGAACTTTATGAGGAAGGAAAGGAGCTAGAACGGCAACACATCATGGGCATGCGGACCACTCCAGTTGATCAGAAGTTCAGTCTGGCATACCTATCAGCGCTCATCGAGGAATGTGCAAACGAAGGAAGTAGATCTGTGAAAGGACTGCTCACCCAAGATCAATTGATACCCGGACTTGGGAACTCGATCGCTCAGGATATCATGTTCAAGGCGAAGCTCAATCCAAAGCAGTCCATATCCGGCTTGAGCAAGGCTCAAATCAAGAATCTACATGAAGCCATAGTGAAAACTGTGGCTGAAGTGATACGGCAGGGCGGCAGAAATGACGAGACAGATCTATATGGGAATCGAGGCAAATACAAACGTATAATGGACAAGACAACGGCAGGACGGCCTTGTCCGGAGTGTGGAACGATAGTGGAGAAGATGGCCTACTTGGGAGGGGCCTGCTATTATTGTCCTGTGTGTCAGAGCATAGGGTGAGAGCTGAAGGAAATCTATGCAAGGCAAATGAATAAAAGCAATAAGGGAGATAGCAAATGAGACAACAAGATGTATATCTCTTCGTATTCGACAGTTTGTCGGATTGGGAGGCAGGTTACGCGATAGCTGGGATAAACAATCCGCAGTTTCAAAGGAATCCTGGGAGCTACCGAATCCGTAGCGTGGCGCTAAGAAGAACACCAGTTGTGAGCATGGGCGGGATCTGTATCCAGCCCGACCTGGCACTCGAAGAGCTTTCCCCAACGGGTAGCGCCATGTTCATAATGCCTGGCGGCAGCACCTGGGATGAAGGCAAGAACGCTGAAGCAATTGAGGTTGCCCGCATGTTTCTTGATTCTGGCATACCTGTGGCAGCGATTTGTGGCGCTACCGCTGGCCTTGCTCGTGGGGGTTTGCTTGATACCCGGCGCCATACGAGCAATTCTCGTGAATACCTGGCTGCAACACATTACCTCGGGGCTGAACTTTATGAAGATGCATCAGCTTTCACCGATAACGATCTCATCACCGCGCCAGGGACGGCTCCTGTGGACTTTGCGTATCATATTTTTAAGCGCCTCGATATTTATACAACACCAGTGTTGGAAGCTTGGTACGGATTATTCAAGACAGGTCGCGCTGAGTATTTTGGCGCATTTATGAAGGCAG
>JBAQXX010000129.1:0-2042 GCA_049299735.1 Methanothrix sp.
TGTTGGATCACATACATTGATCAAAGCTTAGGTGAGCTTGATGAACGCTACCATGTTGATGTTCCAATTGCAGATAAAATATCCGCTTTATCAAACGATTGGTATGAGTATTACGAGAACACCAAAGATTGATTGAATCGTGTCTAATAGGCCCGATGTTTCTGGTAATTCACGGTGACTTATTTGGATCCTACGTATCTCATTCTAGTTAGAATTGGATTACCGGACAAAAAACTTTTTGGCCGAGTTGTGCACGTTGAGACAGTGCGACAGAAGGGCGTACAACTTGCATCTCTTATGCTCATTTCTTCCCCTGATGTCCGGGATGACCTAAATGCTCTCCGAGCAACAGGCCATTCCGCCACACTATGAAATGATTTATCGACAATTGCCCGATATCGAAAAAGCGTACTTGCTCAATATTCAGTTGATTTACTGGCTATCGTAATGAGGTCATATAACCTTGGCATAGAATAAGTATCCGAGAATATATCATAAAGATATCTGTAAAAGCTTATTCCAAGCTTTCTGCAAGTATCCTGTATTGAGAGCATATTTTCCCATGCAAGTCTACCGAGTTCGCTTCTTGTTCCATAGCTGATCTTTCTTTTGATCACGCCTTCTCGTACCGCTATCTCTGCGAGATTATTATGAAGAGGAACATTGGGATAATCTAACACCAGCAGCAACTCGTCTTTCTTTTTCCTAGTCTTCGCTATTCGTTCATCCAATGTCCCGTATCCAGTTACAGTCGAGAATATCGAATCAAACCGTTCATGGAGATACATGCTTTTAGTTTTATTTGGGTCTTCCTTATATTGTGCAAGCAATTCATAGAACGTCCACAGCTCGGTCAAAAACGCATCGAGAACCGATTTATGATGACTTAGAAACGGATTCATCTTTTTGTAATGTCGGATCTCATGTATCCAGCACAGAGCATGGCGTGATGATACAGCTATATATTGCCCGGCATCATCCGAGATAATGGGTATATTTATCTGCTCTTCATTATTTAGTCCAAAGAAATGTTTGATTGTATCACTTCCTTTAGCTTGCCTGATGAAGAAAGTAGTAAAGAGCTTGTTGCAGACGACATGCAAATAATGGTTATTGCCATTATGCCTCGCGCCGGTCTCATCAATGTTGAGATAATCCGCGTGGCTCACACCAGTTTCAAATATGGCCTGCTTCTCTATCGCATAAGCATTGCTCTTTTCCTTGGTCAATATGTTGGAGATCTCGCCTTCCGAAATTATTATGCCGATCTCTTTTAGAATCCTGTGGATCTTGTTTTCGGTAACCCTTCCAGCATAGTAAAGGTAAGCGATGAATGCTTTCAGTTGGCTCCCAAACTCCGTGTTCTGAAGGGATCCAGGGAGTTTTGCCTCATAGGTTTTTTTCAGAGATGGAGAATAGTAACGTTCTAAACAGAATTCTGTGTTATCGGTTTCAAATTTTATGTTCTGCCTTATGACATGTCTATAACCATTATGTTCCGCGTCTGTAGGAAGAATCGATTTATCGATTTTGATGTATTCTGTCCTGTCGATTTTTATCTTTGGCTTCTTGATATCTTTATGCCATTTTTTGGGCTTTTCTTTCGGCGCTTCAGCGTGATAATCAGGATTGTTCGATGGTATTTTAGGTTTGCCTTTTTCCCCTTTTAACCGGTTTATTTCATCCTTCAGCTGCTGATTCTCTTTGCGGAGTTCTTGGTTCGACTGGGCTAATTGCTCTATTGTACTTAGAAGTTGGAGGATCAGTTCTCTTATCGCTTCTTTATCTTCGAAGTTGATTTTGCCCACATCGAGGTTGATTATGTCCTCGTGTATAATATTTGGCACAAACAAATTAGTTTAGATATATGCATTAATAATTTTCGGTATTCTAACTTGAACATTCGGGGAATTCAACACGATATTGAGCAAGTACGAAAAAGCAGCATCAGCTAAATCAAAAATACGCGGTAGAATCTGCCGCGCCACCCTAGCCTTACGAGGTCGAAAGCATATTTATAAAAATATTGTGTGGTCTGATTC
>JBAQXX010000130.1:0-48236 GCA_049299735.1 Methanothrix sp.
TCCAGCTCGAAGATGTAGAGCGTCTCCAGCTCGCCTGAGGATGACGGTGCGGCTGCATAGTCCATGGCTTCGGCCAGGGGGGCCGCTGCGCCGTATCTCTGATTTATCTGGGGTGCGGCCTTGGCAAGAAAGGGCTCTATTCCCTGAGGCAGGCCGGCCACCAGCTTGAGCCGCACGTTCTTGAGATCCTCTCCGCCCTGATTGCTGAGCACGGCATTGGCCTTCACCAGTACAGAATCGCCAAGGAGGTGCAGGTCGTACACCGGCTCCCAGGAGGCGGCATTGTACATGAGATAGGAGAGGTCAAAGCTCTGCGATCCCGGCGCGGAGATGTTCAGAGTGTAAACGGGATTGGCATCGTAGACCACCCGCTCCTGGGTCGCGTTGCTGACGGAAAGGAGCACTGAACTTTGCTCGGCCTTTTTTGGAACATTGATCACAAACTTGTGCACGCCCTCGGTTACGTCCAGGCTTCCCGTTCGTTTCACTGCCATCAGGCCGTCCGGATAGATGGTGACGGAGTCTACAGGCAGGGTAATGGCTGTGGTGGCCTCGACTGCGCTTGCCTCATCGGAGAGGGCAAGGGCCGGGGCGCATAAAAACAGCATTAGAATAGCCGCAAAGAGCTTCATGGTAAATCCTCACCATTAATGCAAGTCACTAAACATCATATACTTTCCTAAAAAGGCAGTACATGACGTAATGCTTATATCACCACATCCAATTGATGGATAAACATACTATTCATACTGGTGTTCCCATGTTTCTCGATTTTATGAGCGAGGTCGAGGGCCTTCTGCATGACGCCCTCGATCGCAGCGGCTACAAGGTAGAGCAAGGTGTAAACAATCTGGGCCTGGACGTGAGCCCTCACGCTGATTTGGCTTCGTCCGTGGCCTTCCGGCTGGCCCCGTTGCTGAAAAAAAGCCCGATGGCCATTGCCAGGGAGATCCACCAGGCCATCACCCAGAATTGCAATTACGTCGATCGGGTGGAGCTTTCCGGCCCTTATCTTAACTTCTTCATGAACAAGAAGTTCCTGGAGACGGTATTGCAGCAGGCCCTGGCAGACAACGCCTGGACAGGCCGCATGAATGAAAGGGTCATTGTGGAGCACACCTCCGCCAATCCCGATGGTCCTCTGCATGTGGGCCACATCCGCAATTCAGTGATCGGCGACACGCTGGTGCGCATCCTGCGCCGGGCGGGCTGCAACGTGGATGCGCAGTACTACGTCAACGACATGGGCCGCCAGGAAGCCATGGTGGTCGTGGGCTGCGATCACTTCCAGCTGGACGGCAGCAAGGCCGACCATGCCGTGGCCAAGGTCTACATCGCCGCCAACCGTCTCATGGAAACCAATCCCGAGATCCGGGATGAGGCAGACCAGGTTATCCAGCGCTACGAGTCCGGCGACGAGGAGACTGTGGCCAAGATCAAAAGCGCCATCAAGTACGCCATCGGCGGCATAGAAGAGACGCTGCACCGAATGAACATTCGCCACGACAGCTACCACTGGGAGTCGGAGTTTGTGCGAAAGGGCGATGTGGCCGAGATTGTGGGCTTGCTCGATGAGACGGGGCTCACGGAATTCGAGGATGGCGCTTTTCAGCTCGACCTAACAAAGTACGGCTTTGAGAAGAAGATGGTCCTCAAGAGAACGAACGGAACCTCGCTTTACATCACCCGCGACCTGGCTTACCACCGCTACAAGTCCCAAAACTCAGACCGCTCCGTAGACATCCTGGGCGCAGACCACAAGCTTGTCTCCGGGCAACTGCGCACTGCGCTGCGCCTTTTGGGCATTCGCGAGCCCGAGGTGGTCATTTTTGAGTTTGTCTCGCTTCCCACGGGCTCCATGAGCACCAGAAAAGGCAAGTTCATCTCTGCCGATGAACTGCTGGATGAGGTGGAAAAACAGGCTTATGAAGAGGTCCGGTTGAGACGCCCGGAGGAGAGTGAGGCATTCCTGAAAGTGGTGGCTGCCCAGGTGGCGGCAGGTGCTGTGCGCTACGACGTGGTCAAGGTCTCTCCGGACAAGGCTACTACCTTCGACTGGAAGCAGGCCCTGGACTTTGAAAAGCTCTCTGCCCCCTTCATCCAGTATTCACATGCCCGCGCCTGCAGCATCCTGCGCAAGGGAGAAGAGTGGCAGGATGGCCATGAAGTTCAGCTCAAGGTCCAGGCCGATCTGCTGACCGGCGAAAACGAGATCGCCCTTATCAAGAAGATCGCAGAGTTTGATCTGGTCATCGACAGAGCCGCCCGGGAACTCAAGCCTCATCAACTGGCCACGTACGCTCGCGAGCTGGCGGAGAGCTTCAACCACTTCTACCGCTACAGTCCGGTGCTGGATGCCGAGCCCAGGCTGCGCCAGGCAAGAATGGCCCTGGCAAGAGCTGCCAAAAATGCCCTGCGAACGACCCTGGAGACTCTGGGCATTGACGCTTTAGAGACGATGTAAATGCGTCTTCGCCACTATCTTTGGGGCACAGCTTTTGCCTCAACATTTTTTATGCTATTGGCGCTGTCTGTCCTGGCCTTTCCGGCGGCAAATCAGAGCTGGAGCGATGAGCCCTGGATAAGCGCCAATGAGCCGCCTCCGGAACAAAGTGTGACAACCCTTTCCGATCCCATATACTTCAACCTGAGCGGCAATGAGCCCCAGTCCGTCCGCCTGGGTGATCGGCAGTTGAATTACTCGGATTACATATCAGGTGCCTCTTCTACATCTCTTTCCAGCGAGCTGTGGATCCGGAAGGGTTCGGTCTGGAGCCGGTTTAGCCAGGTCACAGCCGGAGAAGATGTCGACCTGATTGTTCACACCCCACTGGAGGGCAGCGGCGATATCTATCTCATATCCTATGCCAATAGCACAATTGCGCACTGGAATTTTAAATTCCTGGCCGGGTACTATCGGCTCAGACTGTTGCCGGAGGAGAGCGGCAGGCTCTTCATGCTGCTGGCCCAGGCAAGCGAGCCGGGCAATGCCCTCATTCTGGATGTCCTGCCCAGGCAAAGCGAGCAGTCGTTCTCGCCATTGGACGTGAATTCGATCTTGATGGGTGACGCTTTTGTTACCATAAAATCTCAAAGAATCAAGGGCTACGATGTCTTTGTAGACGGCGTCTTTTACTGCAATGATAACAGCGATGGATCTCTGGACGGAATAGCCAGCTTAACAATAGGTGGCGGCAAGACTCACACCATTACCATCTCTCAGAGGGACGGCCAGGGCGGCATTATTAACAAGAATGAGCATACGAAAAACTTCAAACGGGAGACTGCCTACACTTTGCAGATGGATTAACGACTTTGGTAAATTAAAATGATCCTTGGCCACTTCAATAATAGGCTGAAGTGGCCGGATATGTCTATTCCTCTCGTTATCTGGTCAAGGCTCTACCTTACGTTGGATCTGCCTTTGCTGGCCATCATGAAGGCAAAGTCGGCCCTGGTATCGGTCTTCTTGCCATCCGGGAGGCGCCCGTAGGTGAAGTCGCTATAAGAATTGTCGCTCTGCTGGGATGTCTTGTCTACCTCAGCGCCAGAGGCGTCATAGAGAAATACGGTTCCGTTGCCGGTAGCAGTCCAGGTATCCTGGCCGTCGAAAGCCAAGAATCCCTTGGGCTCGATGCTGCCTTTCAAGGGGATGGGCCCCTCCCAGGGTTTGTCTACGATATTGATCACCCAGCCGGTCAGATCCACGGCTGCGTCCCCGGTATTGTAAATCTCCACCCATACGGTGCCGTTGTCGGGCGGGCTTAGCTCAAACTCATTGATGACCACGTCGCACATGCCCTGGCTACAGATGGCCAAAAGGCCGCAGAAGGCTAAGAGCGCCTTGATGCCAAATCCCAATTTTGAATTCATTTTCATTCCTCATTAGCGTATATTTGATTCACCCTTGGTGGCAGATCCCAGGCCCCAGTCACCGTCGGTATTTGTATCGTAACCATCCGGATGCCTGCCATAGGTAAAGTCGTTGTTCATGGTATCCTCTCGGTTGGCGGATTTATCCACTACATCTCCAGATGCACTGTAAAGTGTGGCATATCCACCATCGTTATGATTCCAGGAAGACTGGCCGCTATAGACATAAAAGCCCTTGGCTGGCAGTATAGTCCCGGCGGGCACAGCTGGGAACTTTCCTACCCAGCTTCCGTCTGTGATCTCGGCCGTCCATCCGCTGATGTCCATGCTCTCGTTATCGGGGTTGTAAATCTCAACCCAATCCACTCCGCCTTCCGGGGGATTTAGTTCCATCTCGTTTATTACAACCGATGCAGCAGAGCTTATGGTTAAAACCATCAACGCTGCTAAAATATTGAATGCTTTTGAAGTTGATCCCACAGCTGTTTCCTCCACTCATGCTTTATCCAAAATTGTACTTGATCTGTACAATGTCCGTGACTTGGATTTCAAGTATATTACTATATCGGAGCTTCTATATTGGAGATGCTTTTGCCGTACAGAAACGTAGATAGCTTTGGATACGACCGAACTATTCGGAAAAACGACTGGAAAACGGCTAAATAGTTTGAGTGATATAAACGCGGACAAATATTCTGAAGTTGCAAAGGGAGTTAAACGAAAAATAGCAATGAGGTGGATTGGATGAAATTTAAGAAATTGGAGAATAGATCTGTGCCTCTTGGAAAGATGCTGCTTTTTTGCTGCATCGCACTTGGCCTGATGACTATCTTTTCCGCTGCGGTCGCCCAGGAAAAGGATGTTTGCACAGGAGCGGAGATGGGCAGCTATGCCAAACTTGTATTCTGTCTTCCTTCCCAGGTAGCTGTGGAGCCGGAAACCATGGCAGAAGCAAATTATACCGGCGGACGAGAAGTTGCAGCATCAATGTTGCTGGACGGAAACAGGGTCGAACTGCATCTTCTCTACCCCTGCCTGGCACCCCAAAAAGAACTGAAACCCGCAGAGCTGAAGCCTTATCTGGAAGCTTTTGATCCTATCATGGCCCAGGCCACGTATAACGATTCAGATCTAGGACCGGCTCTCTTGGGGCAGATAGGGAATCGGAACCTCATCGCTTACCAGCCGAACAATCTGACCGTAGCCCTGGTATTGATGGACATAAACATGAGCGCGAAGATGATGGCGACCTTCCTGGGCAATTTGAGCCTAGCCGTAAATGAAGGCGTTACGCCACCCGGCAATTGCCCGGATACCACGGAAACTGCCGTCGCTCCAGCCGACGCTGAGGTCCAGAATACAGCCACAAGCCAGGCTACTGAGGTTGCTTCCGCCCAGGCCGAAGTCCAGAATACTGCTTCCAGCCAGGTTACAGAAAAAGAGTTGACTCCTGCCGAGAAGATGAAGGCAAATCAGGAAAGACTCAAGGCCCAAATGGAGGAAAAGAGGAAAAAAATGATGGGGAACTAAGGGCAAAAACTTGCCAGATATAGCAGCATCCCCACGATGCCGCTGGCCGGGTCTGCCTTTCCTCTGGCCATCCCGGCTCAAGCCTTTTATCTCGTTGGGGTACTGGAGAAGAGAAGACCCCAGTCATGATTACTTTCGCCACGCTCTAATTTTAAATCAATATCCAAAGTAATTCATCAACTTGGACGCGATTCTGGATCATCTCATCCACCACCGAGAGCCTGACCCGGAAGAATCACCATGGATCGGCCATTAACTCATGCCACCTCTCTTCTCAGCATCAAGGTCGCCGCGGCAAAGAAGATCAGGAAGAATACTCCCAGCGCCAGCAGGTCTGGATAAAGTATGTCGCCGATGCCCGCGCCCTTGAGCATTACCGCTCGCAGGGCATGGGCGGCATAGGTGAGGGGAAGCATGTAGGAGAAGGGCCGGATGAACTCGGGCACGGACTCTAGGGGCCACCAGATGCCGCAAAGCACAATCTGAGGCGTGATGATGAGGGGTATGAACTGCACCACCTGAAACTCGCTTCGAGCAAAGTTGGAGAAGAAGCAGCCCAAGACCAGAGCGCCCGCGCCCAGCAGGAGCACAACCGCCAGCGCAGTGAGTGCGCTGCCGCGCAGGGGCACTTTAAAGAGAGCTGTTACTACAATGAGGGTGGTGGCAGATTGCAGCAGGGTGAAAAGAGAGAAGCCCAGGACGTAGCCGGAGACCATCTCCACCCGGCTGAGGGGCGAGACCATGAACTTCTCCAGGGTCCCTTGCGACCTCTCCCGGATGAAGGCGATGGCGGCGTTGATGAAGGTGAAGAAGAAGACTACCAGGCCCAAGATGGCCGGGCCCACCGTGTCCATCATCTCCAGGTCATAGCCGAAGATGTAGCGCGTAACGATCGCGCTTTTCGATCCCAGCTGCTGGCCTGCCGTCTCCTGGCCGGCCTTTTCCTTAGCCGCCCCAGCCTGCACCGCCGCCTGGATGGCTGCAGCGATCTGCAGGCTGCTGGCGTCGAGCAGAACCCGCACCCCATCCGGCCCCAGTACCGCTGCCCCATCCAGCAGCCCTTCAGATATCAGCTTCTCTGCATCCGACTCCGACCCCAGGTAGAGGATATCGAAGTCAGAAATCGATTCCAGGTGCGCACGCAAGCCCGCGTGGCCTCCCCCGTCCACCAGCCCTAAAGTGACGCCGCTCATATCTCCGGAGAGGGCATAGCCGAAGAGGATCATGAGTATGATGGGAGCGAAGACGATCAGGCCGATGGTGCGCCGGTCCCTTTTGAGCTGGCGAATTACACGCAGGGCCACAACGCCGACGCGGCCTAGGGCCGGGCTCATGCCGCCTCCGAGAGACGCAGAAATGCCTCTTCCAGCTTGGGCTCTGCCAGCCTCATATCCAGAGGCGAGACGTTGGACAAGACCTCTTTGATTTGTGCGTGGCTCTCCAGGCGAACCTGCACGACTCCGCCAACGACATCGATCTCATAACCATCTGCTCGGAGAAGAGCCGCATCCCTCTCCGGCTCGGCCAGCCACAGCTTGAGCAGGGGCCGCAGTCCTGCCAGGCGCAAGATCTCCTCAGGCGTACCCTCTGCCGCCATCCTTCCCGCGCGCATGTAGCCCACTCTCTGGCATTTCTCAGCTTCATCCATGAGGTGGGTGGTGATGAGCACCGTCTTGCCCTCCTGCGTAAGCCTCTCGAAGTACTCCCAGAATGTTTGCCGCAGCCGGGGATCGACGCCCACCGTGGGCTCGTCCAGCAAGAGCAGCCTGGGCTCGTGAATGAGTGTGCAGGCCAATGAGAGCCTCTGGTACATGCCGCCGGAGAGCGCTCCCGCCAGACGGCTGCGATGCTCCAAGAGATCGACCATTCTGAGCAGCTCATCGAGCCTCGTCACTCTCTGTTGCTTGTTCAGACCATAGAGCCCCGCATAAAACTCCATATTCTCCTGCACCGTCAGGTCGGGATAGAGGGCTTTATGCTGGGTCATGTAACCGATCTGGGAGTAGATCTGATCAACTTCGGAGACGGGCCGGCCCAAGACGGACATCTCTCCCCCATCCAGGTGCAGCAGTCGGACGATGGCTCGGATGAAGGTGGTCTTGCCCGAACCGTTTGGCCCGAGCAGACAGTAGGTCACTCCGGAAGGAATGTCCACCGTAAGATTGTCCAAGACCCGCTGCCGTCCGAAGCTTTTGGTCACACCCCGCGCAGAAATAGCGGGTTGCATTCCCAACATCATTCTCCTCCCTGCCATGTTCCTTTCAGCTCTTGCTTCTTCTCTTGACTACTACGATCAGGGCGACGGCCAGTATAGCGAGGAGAAGGACGGCTGCCCACGGTCGGCCTGTGCTCTGCGTCTCGATCTTTAGATAGGCAAACTCCTCGTCGGATAGATCATCCCGATAGCTATCGGAAAACTCGAAGAGAACCTTTAGCTGATACATTTTGCCTGGAACGGCATCCTTAGAGACATCCATCTTAAAGAGCAGCTCTGCCTCCTTCTGCGGCGGCAAGGCCGATATCGGCGACTCGTCCACACTCACATAAAGGCCGCTCTCCGGACGCAGTCGGGCAACCAGGTCTTTTGCGGTATCTTGGCCCACATTTTTTATCCTGATCTTGATCACATTATCTTGGGAGCCCGCCGCCAGGAAGGAGGGGCTGACATCAATGATCTCAAACTGCGCGTTGCTTCTTCGCTCTACGATCAGGGTTATGGGAATTGTCTGGCTGAGGCTGTCATACCAGTAGAATACATCCGGGTTCTCCGGACGGTCCTCATCCCCTTTCACAGCCACGTCCCTCTGGTAAGTGTAATTAACGATGGCATCAAGCCGGTATCGTCCGGGCTTTGTATTCTTGTAAGCCTCAATGGGAAACTCCAGCCGGGCGGACGTCTGGCCCTCGCGAATGTTGCCGGGAAAGGCCACAGCACGCTTTATGTCTATGGCGCTCTCGTTCTCGGCCAAGAGAAGGATGGATACATCCTGGGCGATGGTCCTCTGCTTTTCCAGCTCCTGCTCCTTTTGTGCCGCTAAGAGCTCCTCTCGTTTATTGGCACCGGGCTCCTCATTTGCCTGGAAAGAGGTTATCCTTCCCCGGTTGGTCAGCGTCAAAATGAGAGATGTCTCCTCACCCTGATCGACATTAGAGCGTTCCAGGGAGAGGGTAAGATTGGGAGTTCCGTATACTTTGTAGTAGTCGTCCCCGAACTTTTCCGGAGGGATAGGCGCACCGGCCTCGATGGCCTGCGAAGACGGAAGACAGGCCGTTAGCAGTGCCAAAACAAGGAAGCACGACCCAACTGCTGAATAGTTATATCGAATGCTATCGCCCGGGTATTTGTACGTCATTTAAATCCGCCCTGATGGATGCTAAACCAATAATGATGCAGCAACAATCTATTTAACTTTGTTGTAACGAAGTGAGTTACAATGCAAGAAGGAATAGTAGAGGGCTTGCGAAAGCTGGGACTTACAGAATATGAGGCCAAAGCATATGCCACACTGGTAGGCATGGGCGAAGCTACTGCCAGAGAGGTGCACGAACTATGCGGCGTTCCCAGAACCAGGATTTACGACATCCTGAGAGATCTGGGCAGCAAGGGCTTTGTGGAGTTTGTGCAGGGCTCGCCCACCTACTACCGGGCTGTGGAACCGGATCGGGTCATGGAAAGGCTGAGAGATGAGCTGGTGGCGTCCATCGACCGATCCACCAGTGAGCTTTTGAGCCTCAATCTGGAGGCGCACGGCAGCTCTCCGGTCTGGTGCGTTCGCAGCGAGTGGGGCATAAAGAACCGGATCAGGGATTTTCTCAGCAAGGTTGAACAAGAGCTGATCGTCTTCTGCAGAAGCCCTGACCTCTTGATTGAGCATAGAGCTGAACTGAAAAAAGTGATCGGCCTGCAGATCAAGGTCGACCGAAAAGAGAAGTTTGAGGACTCGGGCTTCGAGGTTCTGGAGATGAAAGAGGGATCAGAGAGGTTCTTCAAAGACAGCATCATCGACGGCATAAGCAACAGCATAGACGCACTGATGATTGCCGACGGCCGGTCATCGATAGTTGTCGGCACAATGAGTGGTGAAAAGCTGGCCATAATCATAAAGCTGCCTGTAATTGCCATGCTGCAGAAAGCGGTATGGGAATCCATGGTCTAGAGTGTCTTCACAGGGACAAGAGGATTTGCGCCCATATACAATTCTTCGGACAAACTATTAATAATTCGCACATCACCTCGATAGCCTCGTGAAGAAGCCCATGGAGACGGACTGCCACCTGCAGAAGGAGGAGCTGGAGTTCTGGGAGGATCAGAAGAGGTGTGGAGAAGAGATTGACCTCAAGCTGGCGCGCGACCTGCCGGATGATACGCCGGATTTCATATTGAAGATGATGGGAGACTTCGAGGAGGAAGCATCCAGGTTCTGCTTTTCCGGGGCACAGGGCCGGGTCTTGGATGCAGGATGCGGCAATGGTAACCTGCTCCTGCGAGCCCTGAAAAATAAAACTGGCAGAGAAAAAACGGATAGTTCGGCTTTGCAGATCGTTGGCATGGATTTCTCCGGCAATATGCTGGGCAGGGCGGCTCTTCGATCCAGGGGCGACGAGAGGGCCGGCTTCTTGCAGGGCTCTGTGACCAGCCTGCCTTTCCAGGACCGGTCCTTCGACCGGGTGGTAAGCAGCGGCGTTCTCACTTGTCTGCCCAACTCCCATGCAGCAACACTGGCCTTGCAGGAGTTTTATCGCGTTTTGAAACCGGAAGGTGTCCTGGTGGTGGACTTCTTCTCCCGCGTCTCCCACTATACCCTGATCAGAAAGCATATATTCCGGGAACCGATAAATCCACCAGAATATGTCTCGCCTGCGGAGTTTCAAATGGCTCTGGAGGAGGCAGGCTTTGCAGTACTCGCTTTTCGCGGCTTTGACTTCAAGCCCTGCCAGGGCTACCTCTTTATGAGCCGCTGGCGACCGGTCATCGATCCGGGATTTTTTCAGGAGAGGCTCTCCCGCATGCTGGTGCGCCGGATTCTGCCCGGGAAAGGGCTCAATCTCCTGGGCTACAGGATATATGTAAAATGCATTAAGAAATAGAGGCTACCTTATTTTAAAAACTCGCCCTATCAGCAATAGATCAGAAAAAATAGAGCGATGATGTATTCATCGCATCAGAAATGAAACTCAATGTGGAAAGGTATGTAGAAGATCCACACGAAGTATATCGCCATCAGGACGAGCCCCAAGGGAACGCCCAGCTTGGCCCATTCCTTGCTGGAGATGCCCAGCTTTCCGGCAGAGATGATGTTGGGGATATTGCCGGGGATGAGCATGCCTCCGGCGATAAGCAGGCCCATGAGAACTGCCTGAATCTGTGTCATGCTCATGGCCGGGCTTATCTCAGCCGCAGTCAACGTGGCATTGTCCAGAATGGCAGAGACCATGTTGACCCAGTAGAGAATCTCCGGGGATATGCCGAGGACGTATTTGTCTATGACAACCTTCATGCCGCCTCCCAGGAGCAGGAGTGCCATGACGAATACATAAACCTTAATCGCCCTGATGCCCACATCTCTAAGGCCGCCGTCATCTTCTTCGCTTGCTTTGCATTCCACGGCCTTGGCTTTTCCGGTAAAGAACATGGCTAATAGACCCATGGCCAGACAGCCGGGTATGATGTAAATGGCCAGCTGGTTGAAGAGGAAGAAGAATCCTGCATGGAAAGGCTCTCCCTGCAGCTTGGTGATGGCAATGGTAGACAGGGGCTCGCCCACGGGGGTTAAAACTGCACCCAGACCGATGGAGAAGCAGGCGATTATTACCAGATTGATCTTGGTCTGCCGGTCAAAGGGCATGCAGTTCATGAGTTCTACCAGGAGCAAAGAGGCGATGATGGCCGTTATAACGCTTGACGACAAGCCTAAAATAGCCACAATCAAGAATACGATTATCTTAACCGGAACCACTTTGGTGATGGAATTCATTGCCCTTTGGACGGATGATTTTCCATAATAGAAGAGAAGGCCTGCCACCAGCACAGCGGGAACGATTCCTTTTACAATCGGCTCCTCAATGGCCTCCATTATTATCTCGCTGTTCCAGCCGATAAGCTCCGCCTGGTGTTCCGTGTAGCCCAGAGTTGCGATTAAAGCCTCTTTGTTGTAGAAGCTGGATATGGTTACAGCCAATACTCCCATAACGAACAGAAATGCTTCAAGGTTGTGCTCGATCTTTTTGACCATGAATGGTCCGACGAGCACAATTAGCACTATGGCTAATAAGCCAAGGTCTAGTGGGTCAAACTGCACAATTATTCCCTCCAATATCAATGATCTCTAAATGCTTTGCTGACCAAATGTCGAATAGGCATCGGTCCTTTGCTGTACGGCCAGGCGCTCCGGACGAATTTTCTCCCATCCGCAGGACCCTGGTAAGTCCTTCTTTTTTTCCACCCATTCCTGCTATATAATGATTAATATAGATAACATATTGAGAAAAATTGGATGACAATTTATCTCGGCAGACGGACGAGATTGACAGGCAGAATGGCCAATGATAGCACGAACTTAGCCTTTGGTACACGCAGGTCTGATTTGAGAGACCTGATAGCGAATCACATGGCAGTACAATATCCATAGCCGGCCTACCCGATAATCAAATTTGTCAATCGCCCAAGCGCGAAAGCAGTCAGGCAGACCGAATAGGGTGAGGCATGAGCAATACGTCGCCAAATCCTTCCGAGAAGGTCGGTCAAAACCCTTCGAAGACGAGGAACGATATCGTTTGCATGCCCATTGACGGCCTACCTGAGGCCTTATTGATTAAAAGGTTTTTAACCCTTTTGGTAAAAAGGTAAAAAGGTAAAAAAGCAATTAACCAAAAAAGCAGAGATATCAATTGCGAACATGGGGACATATCTGGCAGATATCAATACGGACTAATCCAAAATCACCTGAATAAAAGCCAAAAGCATTTAATATTGGAAGAGCATCCAATTTGCAAACTCTCCTTCGGGAGAGTGGATGTAGGATTAATAGAAACGAGGTGGTCTAATGGTTACTGTATTGGGTGAAGTTGTAACCCAAGTAGATATGGCATTAGCAGTTATTGCCCTATTAGTTTTGATATTCCCCTTTAAAGTTAAGATTGTCGAACAGAATTTGGAAGTATTTCTATTTATAATGGGCGCCGCGGCGGTCACTGTGACCAGCAAGTGGACAATGGACCTGATCCTGTTGGCTGCAGAAGAACCCGTAATCAAGGGCATTGTGCCTGCGGTGTTGGTGGCAGGATTCATATTCCTCTACGGCCAGAAGGCCTTTAAGAGCTTCATGGACGGCCTAGTCAAGAAGATGAACCTGGGCGTTATCATATTTGTCTCCACCTTTGTTCTGGGACTGATATGCTCAGTCATAACGGCCATCATCTCCTCGCTCTTCCTTTGCGAGATCGCCAATACATTGCCTCTGGACCGAAAGAACAAGATCAACTATGTGATCATTGCCTGTTTCGCCATCGGCCTTGGCGCAGTGCTCACCCCCCTGGGCGAGCCCCTGTCAACCATCGCCATCACCAAGCTGCAGGGAGCACCCATGTATCCGGGCGGACCCGGAAACGCGGGCTTCTTCTACCTATTCGATCAGCTCGGCATTCTGATCATCCTGGGTGTCCTGCTCTGCTCTATCTTTGCCATGTACTACATCAAGCCGACAACCGGCAAGGTTGAGCAAATGGGAAGCACCGAAGAAGGCAACGTCAAGGAAGTTGTCATCAGGACCCTCAAGGTTTATGCCTTCGTGGCAGCTCTCTTCCTTCTGGGCGCGGGAATGGAGGTACTCATATTCAAGTACTTCACCAAGATCCCAGATTATGTGCTCTTCTGGGTGAACATGATATCCGCCATCCTGGATAATGCTACGCTGACCGCGGCTGAGATATCCAAGGCTCTGACCCAAAAGCAGATTAACGCTGCTCTCTACGGTCTGCTTATCTCAGGCGGCATGCTCATCCCCGGCAACATCCCCAACATCATCTCTGCCGGAAAGCTGGGAATAACCAGCAGCGAGTGGGCAAAGCTTGGCGTACCATTTGGATTGGTATTGAACGCTCTGTATTTCGTTGTAGTTTTCGTTCTGGGAATCAACCCCACTCTTGGGCTTTAGTTAAAGCTCAAGAGACACATATTTTTTTGGGCCCGATTTTGTATTCTACCGGATAGATTTGAAATTCAGTCGTCAGTAATTGATAGGATATTGTCGAAATGATATGAAAAAAGGATCAGGTTAGTACTCAGTCTTTTGCTCTATTCTTTGAGATCTTCTTCGGCTGCGGATTGTGCTGCCTGAATTTGCCTCATTGATTCTTTTTCCGACTCCCTAACGCGCCGCCAGAAGAAGTACCCAGCCATGCAGACCACAACCCCACCCATCTCCAGCACCACGACTGTTGAGTTACGAATATCCGATACCAGCAGAAGCTCCCAGGCCACTAACATGGCCAGCAACCCGATTAGCACCAGTACTAATGCAGCCGCTTTTTGAATTAGGTTGTTTTTGTTGTTCATATCTCGCCTTGCCCCGACTTTGACGTGCCTGGATATGAACATTTGCCAGGATAAGATGGCATAGACAAGGCAGCTGTTCTTACTGCAAATCTATCGTGCCCACCACCCTCAGCTTGCCGCCCTCAGGATAAGTGAGAACCGCTTTTGCACCCGGCCGATAGACCAGCACCTTGTCCAGCTTGAGCTTCAGCTCCACGTTATGCCAATCACCCTTTGCTGATGCGGCCTCGACTCTGGCCGGGACGTACTGCATCCAGTGGCCGATGTGCATCACCATACCTTCCTTCAAGGGAGAAGGCCAGTATTTGACCACACTCACATTAGCTGTCAGAGAGGACACTTGCTTGATGGATTTATCATTGGTGAGAATGGTTCCCCGATCCATATCTTCTACCTCGATGCCCTTGAGGGCTATCCCCGTCCTCTCGCCCACGCCTGCCGTATCGAAGTTTTCATCATGCTTCTGGATAGAGCGCACCTGGGCCGTCTTATTTCCCGGCAAAACCATGAGAACGTCGTGCTTCTTGATGCTCCCTTCGGCCACAGATCCCAGAACCACCGTCCCGATGCCGCGCACGTTGAAGAAATGATCTACAGGTAAGGACCCAGTCTCTGCATTTTGCGGTGAATCTATCTTGCCGACATCTTCTAAAAGCCGCTCGCGCAGGACGTTCTTGTCGTCTTCCAGGAACTCATAGCCATCGACCACCGTGCCCTTGATGAAAGGCGCGATCTGCTCGCGAGAGATGTAGTTTTTCAGAACCACAATGCCCTCTTTAACGCCTACCGAATCCAGCATGATGACCGACTCACCGAAGGCGGGATTTATCTGGTCTACAATGAGCAGGGCCTTCTGGGCCATGGAAACGGCGTAGAAGAGGGGCGCGAGCCTCTCCGGGTAGCGGGTCGGCTCTATAAAAGTGACGGTGTTCTGTCCCTTTTTCAGGTTGTAAAATGTAAGATCGCTGGCAGTACCCTTCTTGCCCAGCTCTTTGCCGTAGTCCAAAGACCCCAGGATCGCCACATTGAGATTCGCCATGTATAGCAGAAATTATCCCTGGGATAATAGGTTTTGCGGTGGCCGAAATGCCCTCGCCTTTTTATAGAGCAGGCGAGACAATACTAGCCATGTGCGGCGCAGATTTATCCGACCTGGACGAGCAGAATCCCGATGAAGGAGAAGGCAATCCAGGAAAAAAGACCCGCCGGGATAAAAGCAAAGAGAAGAATAATTGAAATCGACAAGTGGTAGAGAGACCAATTGATTAACATTTTTGAATATTACGCCATATCACCAACCATTTAGACCACGGAGCCTGCGTCCTGGAACTAAATGCACTTTTTTGATCTACAAGACATAATCTATAAATACAGTGTACTTATTAACTCAATAAAGTACAATATTGTACATTTGATTTGGTGATTACTTTGAGTTATCTTCAAAAGATCGTGGAAGGGCGCGACCTTTCCCAGGAGGAGGCCGAGGCGTTGATGGGCGAGATATTCAGCAGTGCCACAGATGCCCAGATCGGCGCTATGCTGGTGGCGCTGCGCATGAAAGGCGAATCCATCTCAGAGATAGCAGGCTTTGCCAAGAAGATGCGTGACTGTGCGGTTTGCATCCGCCCCAAGGTCAAAGGCGCCTTGGTGGATACCTGCGGCACCGGAGGGGATGGCTCCAACACCATCAACGTGAGTACGGCAGCCGCCATCGTCTCCGCCGCCTGCGGCGTGCCTGTTGCCAAGCACGGAAACTATGCCATGAGTTCAAAATGCGGCAGCGCCAACGTTCTATTGGAATTAGGCGTCAACATCAGCCCCCAGCCGGAAGCAGTCACCGACATGATCGAGCACATAGGAATCGGATTCATGCTGGCCCCCATCTTCCATCCGGCCATGAAGCGCGTAGCTTCCGTCCGGCGCGAACTGGGCATTCGCACTGTCTTCAACATCCTGGGGCCCCTGACCAATCCCGCCGGCGCCAAGGCGCAGGTGATGGGCGTCTACGATCCGCTTCTTTGCGAAAAGCTGGCCCGGGTTTTGCTGATGCTGGGCACTGAGAGAGCCCTGGTGGTGCACGGCATGAGCATGGACGAGATCACCAACACCGGCGAGACAAAAATCTCGGAGCTGAAAGACGGGATTGTCAAAAGCTACAGTCTCATGCCTCAGGATCTGGGCTATCCCCTGGCCAGACCGCAAGATATCGCAGGAGGGACGCCCCAAGATAACGCCAGAAAGCTGATGGAGGTAATGAAAGGCGAAAGGTCCCCGGCGCGAGATATCATTGCCATGAACAGCGGAGCGGCCGTCTACGTCTCCGGCCGGGCTCCGACCCTGAGAGAGGGCACAAGGATGGCAGAGGATGCTATCGATTCTGGAAAGTCTCTGGAGGTCCTTCGAAGAATGGTAGAGATGAATGGAGACGCCCAAAAGCTGGAGCGGTTTCTGTGACGAAAATTAAAGTCTGCGGAATAATGAACAGGTCAGATCTCGATGCTGCCGTCGGCGCGGGGGCGGACGCCGTGGGATTCGTTGTGGAGATCGATCAGTCCAGACACAGCCTCTCTGCAAAAGAAGCTGCAGAGCTGGTAAAACAGGTGCCGCTATTCACCAAGAGCGTGGCCGTGATCGTACCTGAAGATGTAGAGGGTGCGGTGCATCTGGCAGAACTGACGGGAGCGGATGTGTTGCAGGTGCATGGCTCCTTAAGTGCCGTTGATCTGGCGAAGCTGAAGGGAAGAGTCGCTCAGAAGCTGGTAGCGACAGTCGCCGCAGATTCAAACCTAGAAGAGATCAAAAATTTTGCGGCCAGTGCCGATGCCGTTTTGCTGGACACGTTTTCCAATGGCAAGCTGGGCGGAACGGGAAATGTTCATGACTGGAACAAAAGCGCCGCCATAGTCAAGGGCCTGAAGGTGCCTGTGATCCTGGCCGGCGGCCTTAATCCCGGTAATGTAGCTGCAGCCATAAAGAAGGTCGGACCCTATGCAGTGGACGTTTCCAGCGGCCTGGAGACGGACGGCCAGAAGGACCCGCAAAAGATTTTCTCCTTTGTCAGGGAGGTGAGAGCATGTCCTCTTCACCAGTAGAGCCGATTTATGTGGACGTTACCGATAAGGTGAGCGTGGACGCACCACTCTCACTTTATCTGGCTCTCCGGAGCCGCAGGTATCCTTATCTGCTGGAGTCGGTGGAGAAGTCGGGCCAAAAGGCCAGGTTCTCCTTCGTGGGAGCCGACCCTTCCGCGGTGGTTACAGTTAAGAACCGCTTCGTGCACATGGAGTTTTTTAGCGGCGGCATGGGACCCATCGAAGAGAGGCTCTCAGGCTATGTGGAGATGGAAAAGAAGGGATCGATTCTGCAAGGCCCTATAAAAGAGGGCTATGATCTCTTTGATGCCCTGCGGGCGGCCATTCCGTGCAGCCGGGGCATGCCCAATCGCTTTGGCAGACAGGTATTCACCGGAGGAGGGATAGGATATCTGGCCTACGATCTGGTTAAAGAGCGCCTGGGCAGAATTTCCACATCAGATGCACCCGATGCCAGGTTCTGCCTGGCGGAGAGCACCTTCATCTTCGACCACCTCATTCGCAAGGTCTACTTCACCATAGCCCCCATTCTGCCCGGCCCCAAGGTCAACCTGATCGAGACCATCGGTGGAATCGACCCCGACTACGACCAGGCCGAGGACCTGAATGTTACAGGCCGGGTTCTCTCTGCCGATGGACGGCAGCAGTATGAGGAATCGGTACGCAAGGCAAAAGAGCACATTTTGGACGGAGACATATTCCAAATAGTATTAGCCCGGTCGACGAGAATAGAGTGCCCGGATCCTGTCAAACTCTACCGGAAGCTGCGCAGCATCAATCCCAGCCCCTACACCTATCTCTTCGAGTTTGGCGACCTGGCCATTGTAGGGGCCTCGCCTGAGACCCTCTTCAACACATACGATCGCAAGCTGAGGGTCAATCCCATTGCCGGGACCTGCCCTAGGGGAAGGACGCGAGAAGAGGACGACAAATATGCCAAAATAATGTTAGGAGACGAGAAAGAGAGGGCGGAGCATGTCATGCTGGTGGACCTGGGACGAAATGATGTGCGATCCGTCTGCCGCTCCGGAACAGTGCAGGTGGACGATTTCATGTCCGTGCTCAAGTACTCTCATGTGCAGCATATTGAGACCACAGTCTCCGGAGACCTGAGAGAGGAATGCGACCAGTTCGATGCAGCCCGGTCGGTCTTTCCGGCAGGAACGCTCTCCGGTGCGCCCAAGCTGCGGGCCATGGAGATCATCGACGACCTGGAAGGAGCGCCCCGGGGCATCTACGGGGGTGGAATAGGCTACTTTTCCATAGACGGTAGCTCCGACTTTGCCATAGCCATCAGAAGCGTTCTGGTCAAGGATAAAGTGGCTACGGTGCAGGCAGGAGCGGGGATAGTGGCGGACTCCGATCCGGAAAAGGAGTACCTTGAAACAGAGCGGAAGATGGCGGCCATGAAGAGGGCTTTGGGGGTGGCGGTATGACCGCCAGCTCCGTCCGTCCCGTTCTCTTTGTGGACAATCAGGATTCCTTCGTCTGGAATCTGGTGGACTATGTATCTCAGTTTTATGCAGAGACTGCCGTCCGGTCCAACCGGATAACATTGGCGGAGGTGGCGGCCATGCAGCCACTGGGGATAGTAATATCTCCAGGACCCGGCCATCCGGCCAATGCACGGGACATCGGAAGCTGTCTGGAGATAATTAAGCAGTTTGGGAGCACCCCCATCCTGGGCGTCTGCCTGGGCCACCAGGCCATGAACATAGCCTACGGCGGCACAATTGCCCACACAAAGCCATTGCACGGCAAGACATCGCTGATAGAGCACGATGGACTGGGCATCTTCCGGGGTCTGGAAAATCCTCTGGTGGGGGGAAGGTATCACTCCCTGGCCATCGAACAGATCGCTCCGCCGCTGGTGGCATCTGCCAAGACCGCAGACGGAGTGATCATGAGCGTACGGCACAAGAGCCGGCCCCACTGCGGGCTGCAGTTTCATCCAGAATCGGTGCTCACGCCCTCCGGCAAGAAGCTGATCAGCAACTGGATCGAGGACGTTGTAGCATGCACTCACTAATCGATGGAATTCTGGCCGCCTCCCGAGAGCGGGGCTTTGCGGCTGCCGCCACCTGGCCAAAGGCCGAGCGCCAAGACCTGATCAGCTCCGCTCAATCCCTGAAGAGCCGCGGCTTTATCCCCATCATTGCCGAGATCAAGCCCAAGGCTTTGGGCCGGCCCCTCATGCCAGAAGAGGTGGCGGCCTATGCCATGGCTTACGGGCAGAACAATGCCTGCGCCATCTCCGTTCTCACCGAGCCCACTCATTTCAAAGGCTCTCTGCAAAACGCTCTGATCGCCCGCAGAGCCGGGCTTGCCGTCCTGCGAAAGGACTTCATCTTCGATGAGAGGCAGCTGGGGGAAGTGCAGGCGGACAGTGTGCTGCTAATAGCCGCGCTGGGCATCGACTTGGGAAGATTTGTGGATGCGGCGAGGGCTTTGGGCATGGAGCCGCTGGTGGAGGTTCATACCGAAATAGAGTTGGAAGAGGCTCTGTTGACCGATGCCAGGATTATCGGCATCAACAATCGCAACCTGAATACTCTGGAAGTGGACCTGGGCACATTCGAGAGGCTGGCTGCGCGGGCGAAGGAGGCTGGCGTGTTTCTGGTGGCGGAGAGCGGGGTACACAGCCCGGAGGATGCACTGCGCATGATGCGGGCAGGGGCAGACGCGCTGCTGGTAGGAACAGAGCTGATGGGCAGGCCGGAGAGGCTAAGGGAGCTGAATTGGTTCTAATATTTATGCCACTTCTACCTGGACCCTGCCGATGAAAAGGCTCCCTTCAACAAGAGCTGCAACCATGTCCTCTTTCAAGACCAGCAGATGGACCTCTATGGCCTCTTTGCTGTTTCTCAATGTCTCATCGATGGTTTCTCCTTGCGAATAGCAGCCAGGCAGAGCCGGGACCTCGGACCAGAAGCCGCCTTCCTCTGCCTGATGTATCAAAATTGTATAATCCATTGTCAATCACCTTTCAAGAGTTTCGAGAAATCTATAGCATTTATCTGCATCATGGCAGCGGAGAGCAGAGAGCACAGCCTGGTAAATGCCTTGCGCATGATGCGAGCGGTGGGGCAGATGCACTACTGTTGGGTACGGCACTGATG
This sequence comes from Methanothrix sp., assembly GCA_049299735.1. Taxonomy (GTDB): domain Archaea; phylum Halobacteriota; class Methanosarcinia; order Methanotrichales; family Methanotrichaceae; genus Methanothrix. The sequence goes on from JBAQXX010000130.1 coordinate 20,169, forward strand.
TCGCGAGACGTATCAAATGAACTAATTTTTATAAGTTGTATTGCAGTATGGGTGAGCAATCTGGGCATTATCAATAATCCCAGAACCACCATCTTCTTTCCGTTCAATATGATCTACTGTAATTGAATTTCTATGTATTAATCCACCGCATATTTTGCACCGTATTGGATTCTGGAGAGCTTCTTTTAAGAATCAGGGATTAGATCGCCACTAAGAAAACTCTGAATAAAATCGCTTATTCTTTTCGGGTCCCATTCTGAAGTCTCGCGTTGGAAATCTGGCTTTCTCAGTTGGTAATATAGAAAACTATCACGTTCTAGATCTCTAATTTGTATTGCTTGAATGCTCTGTGACTGGGCAATCACCTCTTTTATTTCAAAGTCATCACGAGGTATTAGAGCATCCAAATTCGCTGGCTGCATAATTTGCATTTGCTTTCATGCTTAAAAATATTAGCGGTCGTGGCAACCTTGGATTCTGGAAGATCTTGCTCGCAGTCACTCGAATCCTGGCGGACTGAACCCCACTGTCCGCAGCTTCGCCCGCGGGCCTGGCAGTTGGCAGGTTGTAAGATGCAAGCGTCTTAAAGCACATTCACATACTCCCCAACAGAAAGCCCGGCCTGTCTGACGATAGCGCTCACGGTGCCTCTATCGATCTCCAATACATTCTCGGCCCGAGATCATGGACAGCTTATTCATACCACCGCCACAAGAACTTGGAAATGCTCTTCCGGAACGGGGATGCCATCATCCTTCAGAGCGGCAATGTACCCTTCGATCGCCTCTTTGATATTGATAAGGGCTTCCTCTCGGGTCTTCCCCTGGCTGATGCAGCCGGGAAGGCTTGGAACCTCTGCTACCCAGTATCCATCTTCTCCGGGAGTAAGAATCACCTGTCGCATAGCCAACCTGATGTCGGTATCGAATAAATATCTGTGCCCAAGCCCAGATCATTGCAGCAGCTCAGCTCGCAGGCCGGGCATGTAGATGTGAGATACCGATACGACTGGCACCAGAACACTTTCGCCCCGCACCACATGGCTATTTATCGCCGGTCTATCAAATAGAGACAAATATAAACAGTTGGCAGCGAACATGCAGCAGATCTCTCCCATACGCGTTTCACTGGATACCAATGAAGCCCATCGAGCCAGAGCGAAAAAAATCAAGGCTGCCATCCTCAGAGACGATCATTTCTTCCTGGCAGATCCTGCAAATTGTCCCTTTGATCTCTGTTTCCAGTGGGAAGGAAAGACCATCAATGTAGAGCTGAAGGACTTCACAGGACCCGGTGAACCACAGAGCGACTATGTAGCCTCAATTGTCAATCAAAGTGGCCGCCTTTACCGGCAAATCCTCGCAGGCCGGGAGCTACAAGACCCCCTCATCATCGTGGTACTTGGCGATGATGCTGAAATTGTTCAGGCCATTACTAATATCGTTAATAATAGAGGCTTCAAAGGTCAAGAAGCGGAGGATAAGATCACCGAGTATATTTCTATGTTAGATGACTTTGAGGCCAACTGCATCAGCATGAATATTCAGGTATGGCGGCTCCAGATAGATCCTTGGAGGCGAATGCTTCGGCGTGTCCTAAAGATCCTGCAGGGAGGCAATCTGACCGTCTTTCGACCAAAACCTGCGGTTGGCGAAAGGCAAGCTGTAGGGCTGTCCATTCTATGCGGAAAAGGACTGGGTCCAGCAAGAGCCAATAGAATCCTGGAAAAATTCTATATCTCATTGGCTCCAAAAAAACCTGGAACATATCTGGACGATTGCCCGGGAATTGGCCCTAAGCTCGCGACAATAGTCCAGAGTGCTCTGTCCGTCCCTCCTGCCTGTGTGAAGAGACCAAGAGGCAAGAGACCGCAAAGGCTTCCGCGTCTCTCACCACCCTAAATAGAGATTCAGACCATCAGTCTCCGCTATGTTCATAAGCCTGCTACTACGAAATGACGTTTGACAGGATTAGACGCTTGATGAAAATCGCCTATGTTTATGATGCCGTCTACCCCTGGGTAAAGGGGGGAGCGGAAAAAAGGATCTATGAACTCTCCCGCCGCCTGGCGAAACGAGGGCATGAGGTGCACTGCTACGGCATGAAGTGGTGGCCCGGCGAGGAAGGGATACTCAAAGACAACGTACACCTGCACGGCATCTGCCCGAAAATGCCACTTTACAGCAATGGCAAGAGATCGATCTCACAGGCCGCTTTTTTCGCGGGCAAGCTCCTCGCCCTTCGCACCGACTGCGATGTGATCGACTGCCAGAATTTCCCTTACCTATCCTGCTTTTCGGCAAAGCTGCTCTCCAGCCTTAGAGGCCAGAAGCTCTTCATCACCTGGCATGAGGTGTGGGGCGATTACTGGCGCAAGTATCTGGGAGAAAAAGGCAGGGCCGGCCAGGCCGTTGAGTGGACCGCCGCCCGGCTGACGCACCACAATGTCGCCGTATCGGTTAGGACGCAAATGGAGCTCTTGGGCCTGGGGGCAAAAGATGTCCAGGTTGTGCCCAACGGCATTGATTGGCAGAGAATAAAACGGGTGCACCCGTCGGCCATGCAGTCGGATATCATCTACGTGGGAAGGCTGGTCGAGCACAAGAATGCAGATCTACTCATCAAGGCACTGGAGATCGTAAAAGCAGATGTCCCTGATGTGAAGGCATTGATAGTTGGCGATGGCCCGGAGACGGGAAAGCTGAAGGACCTGGTCTCGAAGCTGGAGCTGGGAAAAAATGTACTGTTCCTGGGCTTTCTGGAAGACTACAATGAGGCTTTATCACTGATGAAATCCTCTGGCATATTCGCAACACCTTCCACCAGAGAGGGCTTCGGCATGGCGGCTTTAGAGGCGAATGCTTGCGGTCTTCCCGTGGTTACCGTCAAGCACAGAATGAATGCGGTGATGGACCTGGTCACGAAAGAAACGGGCGCAGTCTGCGAGCCTAGAGAGCAGGCTTTAGCCGAAGCAATTTGCCGCACACTGCAAAAGAAGGGGAAAATGCGAGGGCGGTGCATAGAAGAGGCCAAGAAGTACGACTGGGAAGAGATCTGCGACAAGGCGGAGAGGATCTATGCTGGCGTTTGAAGAGCGATCAAATATTTTGCGAAGCGATCTGAACACGGTGATCAGCTTCGACCCATAATTGCATCTGATTTGCCGAGAAAGTAGACGACTCTCAACAGATTCCACCCAGCATGAGCCCGGCGGGATTCGATAGACGGATATAGGAGATAGCATATTTTGAGGAACTGATAATTATGAGCACACTGGTTACCGGCGGCGCGGGATTTATCGGCTCCAACCTTGTTGAGGTACTCTTGGCAGCAGGCGAAGAGATAGTGGTCCTGGACAATATGCACACAGGAAGCCCCAGCAATCTAGAGAATCTGAAGGGAGAACTGAAGCTGATCCGGGCAAGCTGCAACGATCTGCCCGGCATGGACCTGCACCCCGAGAAGATCTACCATCTGGGAATTCCATCCTCATCGCCCATGTACAAGAAAAACCCATACCTGGCGGGAGAGGCGCTCAACGGCTTTATAGCAGTCTTAGAACTGGCCAGAAAATCGGGATCGAGGGTGGTTTATGCCTCGTCATCATCACTCTACAACGGCCTTTTGCCACCCCATCGAGAGGACATGACCATTCTGGTAGCCGACTACTATACCGAGGCCCGGCTGGCCATGGAGAGGATGGCTGAGCTTTACAAGCAGATCTACGACATCGACTCCGTGGGCATGAGGTTCTTCTCTGTTTATGGGCCGAAGGAAACGGCCAAGAAGCAATATGCCAACATGGTTACTCAGTTCCTCTGGGAAATGCGAGACGGCAACGCACCTGTGATCTTCGGAGACGGCTCGCAAACCAGGGATTTCACCTACGTCAAAGACTTGACGCGTGCCCTGCAGCTGGCCATGAAATCTGACTATCACGGCATTCTGAATGTTGGAACGGGAAAAGCTCACACCTTCAACCAAACGGTAGAGATTTTGAACAAGAACATGGGATTGGACTTGAAGCCGCAATACGTGGTGAACCCCATAAAGAACTATGTTCAGCACACCCTTTCTGATACTGCAAAGGCAGAGAACGTGCTCGGTTTTAAGGCAGGATACAACCTGGAAGATGGGATAAAAGAGCTTCTTTCATTCTATGTAAAATAAGGCGGTGAGATCCTTGAATTTTAAAGATAAAAACATATTGATTACAGGAATTAGCGGGTTCGTCGGATCACGGATGGCCAAACGGCTGGTAGAGGAAGGCGCGAATGTCTTTGGACTGCTGCGCCGCCGATCGGACGGTAAAGTGCCGCACAACATGTTGCGTTTGGGTCTAGGAAAAGAGATCAGTCTGGTGGAAGGCGACCTGGAGAGCATATCGAGAATCGGAAGCGCCATCACCGCCAGCGAGCCGGATATTATATTCCATCTGGCTGCCCAATCGTTTGTGCCTCGATCTTTCGAGGATCCCAATGAGACCATGCTCTGCAACTGCGGGGGAACCTCGAACCTCCTGGAAGCGGTGAGGATCAAAGATGCAGATCCAATAGTAGTATTCGCGGGAAGCAGCGAGGAGTACGGCCTGGTACTCTCCTCGGAAGAGCAACACAAAAAGGCCTTGGAGAAATATGGCATTATATTTCCTGCCCCCGTACAGATGCCCGAAGTGCCCATTGCAGAGACAAATCCACTCAGACCCATGTCGCCTTATGCTGTAAGCAAAGTTTACGGCGATTTTCTTATGAGGAACTACTGGTACTCTTATGGCGTCAAGACCCTCATCTCCAGAGCTTTCAACCACGAGGGAGCAGGCAGAGGCAACATGTTCGTGACATCGATTGCTACCGCCCAGGTTATGAAGCTGAAGTTAGGGGAGAAGGAAGCCATAACCATAGGAAACGTGAACGCTTTTCGCGACTGGAGCCACGTGGACGATGTTATAAACGGCTATCTGATCCTGGCAGAGAAGGGCAAGTACGGAGACGTGTACAACCAGGGATCCATGAGGACCAACTCCGTGATGAGCTATCTGCTGATGAGCCTTGAGGAAGGGGGCTATCCGGTCAGCAAGATTGAGACCTTCAAGGGTGAGAAGGTCGTAGCACAGCCCAACGAGCCTGACAATTTGCCTATTTTCGGCCTTGATTTCGAAAAGACGAAGGTTGACGGCATGATGCTGCGAGGAGAGCTGGAGTTCACGACAGAAGACGGAGGGGTAAAGGCGCAGGCGGGAGACAAAGAGATACGAATCGTCTTCAACCCGGAGAGGTTTCGGCCAGCCGAGGTTCCCATACTGCTTTCAGACACGAAGAAGATAGAAACGCTCGGCTTCAAGAAAGAGCATACTGTAAGGGATATCATCAGAGATCAGCTTGATCACTACCTGGATGAAAAGGAGCGCAGGGGATCCTATTGAGAGTAGCCATCTTCCTGGACTACATCGGAGCGATAGGCGGAGGCGAGCGAGTTGCGCTGATGCTTGCCCGCGCTCTGCCGGCAGATATCATAACCACCGATGTCAGCTCGGAAGCTGTGCAAAGACTGGGGTACGGTGACGTTAGAATTAGAAGTATCGGAAAGACCGTGAAGCTCCCGCCTTTCAAGCAGATCTCCGCCTCGCTTTTATTTGCAGCATGCGACTTTTCCCAGGAATACGACTTCTTCATATTTTCAGGAAATTGGTCCCATTACGCAGCGCGAAAACATCATCCTAACCTGTGGTACTGCTACACGCCGGTGAGGGCCTTTTATGATCTTAAAGAGTCCATGATCGCCAGGCAGCCCAATGCGGCCATGAGAATTCTGGCGGCTTCGTGGATAAGAGCCCATAGCTGGTTTGATCAGCGCTCGGTGCGAAACCTGGACCATGTGGTAGCGATCAGCGAGACTGTGCGCCGGCGCATCAAGTATTTCCACGGCAGATCCTCGCAGGTAATCTATCCGCCAGCGGATACTAAAAAGTTTCAATTCAAGGAGTACGGCGACTTCTGGCTCTCTGTGAACAGAATCTATCCCGAGAAGAGGATTGATCTGCAGTTTGAGGTCTTCAGGGTGCTGCCGGAGGAGAGGCTGGTAGTTGTCGGCGGATATGCAGAGGGGGATCATGCTGCCAGATACTATGAAAAGCTGGCTGAGAACATCCCCGACAATGTCGAAATGCGTGGCGAAGTCAGCGAAGAAGAGCTGATGGCGCTGTACGAAAAGTGCAAGGGCCTGATATGCACAGCTCAGGACGAGGACTTCGGCTTGACACCCTTGGAGGCCATGGCCAGCGGCAAGCCTGTGGTGGCAGTGAATGAGGGCGGATTCAAGGAGACGATCGTGCAGGGCAAGACCGGGCTGCTGGTGGAAGCGAACCGAGATGAGATGGTAAGGGCGATAAAGAAGATATCCAAAGACCCGTCGCAGTACAGGGATGCATGCAAGAAGCGTGCTGCAAATTTCGATACTTCGATATTCCTGGAAAATATCAAGAAAACAATGCCAAGGTAGTGCATGTCGCACCGTTCATATCAAGTGACTTCATGCGTCCCAACAATGCAAACGTTTATTATCCCTGCGCAGGATAGAGGTAAGCCGCATCTTCTGGCGACTTTCGGAGCTGAATCTGATTACGCGCTCGTGAACAACACTCAGACGGTTCCAAAGCAATCAATTCGGCAAAAGAATATCAGGTGTACAAGTTGCTGACCGCAAATCACGTACATGAGCTTTACAGGTACCGCGATCTGATTCTCAGGCTGGCCTGGAGTGATTTCAAGCTGCGCTACAAGAGCTCGGCTCTGGGTTTCTTCTGGTCGCTCTTAGAGCCGCTGCTCATGCTCGTCGTCCTTTATGTGGTCTTCAGCAACCTCATGCGCATCCGGGTAGAGCACTACCAGCTCTTCCTTCTACAGGGAATCATCCTCTGGAACTTCGTAGACAGAGGAACTTCAATGAGCATCTGGGGCATTGTAGGAAAGCCCAGCCTTGTGCAAAAGGTCTATTTTCCCAGAGACATTTTAGTCATTTCCACCTGCATCACCGCACTGATGATGACGGCACTGGAGTTCGTCGTATTCATAATCTTCATGACGGTATTCAGAGTGTTGCCGGAGATAACAGTGGCCTACTTTCCAATTCTGTTCATACTGGAGTTTTTCATAATATTAGGATTATCGATGGCATTATCAGCACTCAACGTCTACTTTAGAGATGTGCAGTTCATCTGGAGGCTGATAGTCCAGGTGGGATTCTTTGCCACGCCAATTTTATATCCCATAACTATATTTCCGGAAGAAATACGCGGGATAGTGATGCTCAATCCCATCGCCCAGATAATTACTATGATGAGAGACTGCACCCTGTACGGAATATCGCCCGCACCGGCCAATCTGGCATACGTAGCCTTATTCACTCTGGTCTCGCTCAGGCTAGGCTATGCGATCTTTGCACGTCTGGAGCCCGGTTTTGCGGAGGCAATCTGATGGACAGTGCCGTGGAGGTAAAAGAGCTCTGGAAGACCTTTCAGATCCCTCATGAGAAGAGGACGACACTCTTCGAGAACCTGATGGGGTTGATGAGGCCCAATCAATATGAGACCTTCACGGTACTCAGGGATGTGAGCTTTCAGGTGGAGAAGGGCGAGTGCATCGGCATAATTGGCGACAATGGCTCAGGAAAGAGCACGCTGCTGAAGATCATAGCCAATATCCTCAGGCCCAGCAAGGGTAAAGTAAGAGTTGTCGGCAAGATGACGCCTTTCCTGGAGTTGGGGGTGGGCTTCCAGCCAGATCTCACGGCTAGAGAGAACGTGGGGATATATGCCACAATCATGGGCCTGCCCAGAAAAGATATCAAGGAAATCACAGAAACTGTGATGGATTTTGCCGAGCTGCAGAAGTTTCAGGACACCAAGCTCAAGAACCTTTCCTCAGGCATGCAAGTGCGTCTGGCCTTCTCCACGGCCATACAGACCAATCCCGATGTGCTTCTGGTCGATGAAGTGTTAGCCGTAGGGGATATAGCATTCCAGCAGAAGTGCTTCGGTGTGTTCAACAGGTACCGAAAAGAAGGTGTTACCATCCTCTTCGTTTCGCATGATCTGAGCGCAATAAAGCGCTTCTGCGATAGGACATTGCTATTGCAGCAAGGACGCCAGGTTGCCTTGGGTGAGACACATGAGGTAATAGATCGCTATATCAGGGGAAATGAAACAGAGAAGATCGGAAACAATTATATTAAAATGGGGTACAACTGCGAGGCCCATATTAGAGAGGGATTTTTTCCATTGGAATTATTAGACAGTATGGGATATGTCAGATGGACGAAAAAGAGGTGCACCCTAAACTTGCATCCTACAGGAACGGAAAGAAATTTTTATTTAAAATTTTTTTCAATAGTGGATAGTTTTAAATTCAAAATATTGATTACACAGGATGGAGATGGTCTTAGAGACTGTGAATATATTTCAAACAAAGGATGGCAGGAGCTGAAAACAGATATTATAGTCAAATCAAAGAGAGAGATTATGGTAGAAATAATCATGGATGAGATATGGAGTCCTAAAGAATTGGGCATAAATGAAGATAATAGGAAATTAGGGATATCCATTAGAGAAATCGGCTTGGTCGAATGATATCGTGGGGACACGAGATCGTATCCTATCTTTTTGCTTCGATTTGGTCCTTGTGCCAGGCAATGGTTCTCCTCAAACCTTCCTTGAAGCCGACTGATGGCACGAACCCGAACTCGTCCTTGGCCCGGCCCACCGCCAGACATCTTTGGGGCTGGCCGTCAGGCAAAGAAGCGTCCCACTGGATCTCTCCCTGGAAATCGGTTAGATCGGCAATCATCTCAACGAGTTCGCGAATCGTTATCTCCCGCCCGACTCCCAGATTGACAGGGTCAGGTTTATCATACCTTTCTGCCGCAAGAACAATTCCTCTTGCAGCATCATCGACGTACAAGAACTCTCGAGAGGCATTGCCCGTGCCCCAAACCACCACTTCGCCCACATCGTCCTTGATGGCATCGATAAACTTCTTTATAAGCGCGGGTATCACATGAGAACTCTTGGGATCAAAGTTATCCTTGGGACCATAAAGGTTTACGGGAAGCAAATAGATGGAATTGAACCCATACTGCTGCCGGTAGGCTTGAGACTGAACCAGAAGCATCTTCTTTGCCAAACCATAAGGAGCGTTGGTCTCCTCAGGGTAACCATTCCATAATTCCTCCTCCAAAAAAGGCACCGGTGTGAATTTGGGATAGGCACAGACAGTTCCCAGGCAGACGAATTTCTCTACCCCCTCCTGCCTAGCGGCCTCGATCATTTGAATGCCCATGATGGCGTTATCATAAAAAATATCAGCGGGATACTCGCGATTAAATCCAATCCCGCCTACTTTAGCAGCAAGGTGAATGACTAAATCAATATCTTTAACTGCTTTTGTGCAATTTTCCCATTTTCGCAGGTCCATATCCCTACTCCTGGGTATACGGATATATTTTTCGCTGACCCCCGCACCTTTTAGCCTGTTGGCCACAAAGGAACCCAAGAATCCTGCACCACCTGTCAGCAGGACCCTCTTGTCTTCCCAGAAATCCATAATGGCATGTTTATTATGCACTTACTTAATCATATTGCTTCTACCTAAAGCAGCACCGTTTTTCGAAGCCCAGATCGTCTTATGATACATATTATATAATTAATTCATTGAGTTCAATATTTTTAACAGCCAGGCTCAAGCACCTCGAATCGCTATTATTCAGCTCATGCCTATCACTTGGCCTCTCGCACCCTTCCGGCACATGAAGCCGTATGGTATTCTCCCCACCAGCGAGGCGAAGGCGCACAATTGCGGTTATGAAAACGCTCGCGGGCACTACAAACCGCGTCGCTGGCCCATAGCCAGAATAGACCTCCAGCGTCCTGGGGCGAGAGAAGCTGAGTACCGACATACTGAGATCTACTGAGCACCCAGCTTTCGAGTTTATGATAATTGATGCATCGGCTTTTATCCATCTGGCAATAGTGCCATTCCAATTCTCAGGCATATGCCAGCCAGATTGGAATAGCACAGACAACTTATCGTTAAGGGCGAAGCTCTCCATGTACAGCTTGGGATGATTCTTCATATCTTCCATCAGCCAATTCCAGCAATTATTTTTAAAGATCTCGAGATTGAAGGAGATATGCGCCGCAGCTAGATTCTCAGAAGCAGTTAAACTCTCCAGATGAATCACTATGGAGGAAGGGCAGTAAATGATCTTCCAGCCATTCTTTCTCATCAGACAGCACATTTCCACATCATTATGGTTTGCCGCACGAATATAATCCTCATTCCAACCGCCATTAGGGATGGCGGACCTCCTTACAATCATGACAGCCGAAGTGCACCCTGGCACCTCTTTTTCTTTATCAAATCTATATGCCGGCTCTCCACGTCCCACATGATACCAATCTCCTTGGTCATTGAAGGTAGCCCCAGCATGTTGGATGGTTCCGTCGGGATAGATCAGCTTGGCACCAACCATCCCTGCGTCCAAATTTCGCTCCAGGCAATCCACCAGTTCAGTCATCCAATCGGGATTCATAAATATCATATCATTCTGAACGGTGACGATGAACTCGGAGGTCGATATCAGCAGGCATTCATTCATGGCCTGACAGAAAGAGACCTCTGACATTTTATGCTGGATGACGACCACCCTGGGGTCCATCTTTATCCATTCCAGGTATTTTTGCATCCCAACGTCCGAGCCATTGTCATTAATGATCAAAGTATAATCAGGATAATTGGTCACTTCCAGCAGGCTGCTTACCGCCTTCGCTGTCTGACTGAGATGGTCCCACGTCAGCATAAATACATCGATATGCTTCATCCTCACCAAGATATGGTTATATACTCAATTCATAAGTCCGGCTATATTCTTATTAACCGGATCTGTCATCTTTCCACTCGACATACCACCGTCTTTCCAGGATAACGTCAAGCAATTGACAAGTGCTTTCCTTCCAGGTTAGCCAGGGCATCCCGTCCGACTTGGGATACTGGCCAGATTGGTATAAAGCCAGCCATTTCATTACCGCCTTGGCAAGATCTTCTGGCCTTTTACCATTGAAGTAAAACGCATGATCGCCCGCCACCTCGCGGAAGACCGGAATATCACGGGCAAGAATGGGCAGCTTGTGCTGGGCACCCTCGATGAGCGGCAGACCGAAGCCTTCACCTTCGGAAGCGGCCAATAGACAGGTCGAGGCGGCATAGACCTTCCCCAGGTATTCGTCGCTGATGCCCTCCAGCCAAAACAGCCGCTTGCCCCGTTCGCGGTGGTGGCGCAGGTTTTCTGCCAATGTTTCCACCATCCAGCCCTGCTTGCCGACCATGACGAGGTTGGCATCCACGCCCTGCGCCCAGAGATTTTCAAAACCGGCAAGAGCCTGCGTTTGACCTTTGCGCGGCTCGATGGTGCCTACCATCAGGAAGCTGGGGCGAGCGGCAAGCTGAGCAAGAACCTGAGAGGTGTCTTCGGGCAAGCCTCTAGTGGGGACGGAGTTTTCCACATCGGCGCCCAGATGGATAAAGCCTATTTTGAAGGAGCGGAGACGTTTCCCGCCATTGGTCTTTAGCCATCCCAAAAGCTCATCAGCCACGGCACGAGAGATGCAAATTGCTCCATCCGAATATGAAACGGATAATAGCCATTCATAGAATTCAGAATGCAGTTCCGGCCAAAAAACGTCTGGCATCAATACCGGCAGAATGTCATAAACAACGTGATAAACCAGGATGCCCTTATTTCTCAAGAATTGCGTTTTTTTTCTGTGTGAAATTGCAACCGCGGGATGAAAATCGAGGAACAAGAGAATGTCGCCGGGGCAAAACTCAATCCATTCATCACTAACGCACCTTTTGACGCCACCAGATATCTTGTCAATTAATGCATTTGCTCTGTAGAACTCATGATCGCCCGGAGAAGTGTAAACCAACTCGACATCGATTCGTAGTGCATTCTTAATAAGCTCGTTACAAATAGCCCGAACGACTCTTTGTATCCCGGTTAGATGATCTATTTGTATGACGCTGCTAACATCTACAATCAGCCTGGGCGGGCGGTATCCACCGGTGCAAAAAGTCTCAGCTATGGATAAAGATAGCGCAATCAAGTCTTTATCATCAATAGATAAGCCCGGACTTAGGGATGCCACATTGTGGATAATGTCTTGGATAGGATCGCATGTTGTCAGTAAAGACGGGACCGCCCCATTTTTTTTGATAATCTCATCGAACAGCGCCAATAATGATTCGGCACTATTTTCCCAGGAAAATTTACCGGCTTGCCGAATGCCATGTTCTCTTAAACAGGCTCGGAATTTGCTATCTGTTAAAGCATGCTCCATCTTTTTTGCCATGTCGACATCGTCATACGGATCGAACAGAGCATCCTGGAATCCCACTACTTCAGGAAGGCTCGATTTGTTAGAAGCAATGACCGCTGCACCGCAAGCCATCGCTTCAAGCGGCGGAAGCCCAAAGCCCTCGTGTAGTGAAGGAAAAACAAATAATTCGCATAAGTTATAGAGCATTACTAATTCATTATCATCCACATGACCGGTAAAAACCACCTTATCGCTGATGCCCATCATTTTCAGCCTGTTGCGTTGAAGATCAGCGTCCTGTTTCAGCCCCTCGCCAACCATCACTAATTGATAAGAATGCAAAATATCTTTTGGCAATTTTGAGAACGCAGAATACAACATATCCAGGTTTTTGTGCATATCATGCCCGCCAGCATACATCACAAAGGGACATGAAATATCCCATCGAGCTAATAGGTTTTTCTTATTGTCAATCCCAATTAATTTCGGTCGGAATATGCCATGATTGACAGAAGGATAAACAAGATATATCTTTTCCAAAGGTATTCCCAAGTGCTTGCTAATCTCGCACCTTGATGACTGTGAGTCCGTAAGGACAATATCAGATTTTTTCACAAAATTAATTTTTTCCTCATACCAAGCGCGTAATACCCTGCCCCCAAGGTACTCATTGGGGTAGATCAGCGGTGTAATATCATGAAGCGAGGAGCATATCAGCGACGATGTCGGTAATATTTTAACACTTGTACAAGCAGAATCAAAAAAACCTTCCTGCAGATTTGTTGAAAAAGTAATATCTCCCTGGAGACTGTTTAAAAACGCCTCTCGGAGAATTTCACCCATTTTCCTTCTTGATGTTTTTTTAATATTAATTGCAATAGTATCAAAGAACTGCTGCCAGATTTTTATGTTTTTTTGGGGTAAAACACCATCAAATTCAGCTCTTATGGCTTCTATGGTGCTGGGAAAAGCTCCATTAAGAGCCAGAAATATCTCCGGGTTCATTGGACTTTGCGCCATCGCCTTGACCAATTCAATAGTGTATCGGCCTACGCCCCGATTCCGGGAATATGGCGTTTGCGCTCCTTGGAGGTCGATGACGATGCGCACCATTAAACCCCCTTATTGTGCTGTTCGATGGCATCCTTCAGATCGGTGTAGATGCAACGAGCGCCGGGTGTAAGCTTCGAAAGCTCTGTTGAAGGCGTATAAAACACCTTAGAAGAAAACCGCACCGGCTTATTCCCGGAAATGATACACTTTGCCGCAAGATATCTGTACATACCAGTCTCAAGCAACGGATACCTGCGCACCCAAGCCAAAGCCCATGCCTTGAGTCTAGGATTGCCCCGGGTAAAATAGATCAGACGGTCGAGGAGGGGGTTGAGCTGACCCCCAATGCCTTGCTTGACGATTTGTGGAATGTCCGGGAGAATCGCCCTTGACCAGAGAAACACATTGAAGGCAGCACGCAGTGGGAAGGTGATGCGCCAGCAGCAACTGGCATACGTGGCTTTAAGCTCACGATCCAAAGCATAGGCTCTGGTTTGGGCCTCCTGCGCTCTGGCTTGAGCTTCCTGTGCACTGCTTTGGGCTTCCTGTGCTCTGTCTTCGGCTTGCTGCTGCGAGTCTAACTTGAAGTCATCAAATACATTAGGTGGATATTTAAAAGCAGGAAGAAGTTCAGCATGCTCATCCGCTACGTAAAAGCGATTTAGCCCATCGGAATAAGCAAAGCGATAATCTGCATTGAGAAGTATGGGCTCCCACGTATCATGGCTCTCCTGCTGTGACATAGGCAAAGTTGCCTCAACGACGACGACCCAGGGACGATATTTTGACCAGTCGTTTCCCCGCAATACAGCATCCTCAAGCCCTTCAACATCGACTTTGAGGAAATGGACGCTCTGCTCCACAGGTACATGTTGTTTCCACAAGGTTGCGAGATTTATGACATCAACATCCTGTTTATCGATCGTCAAACCTGCAAGGGCATGTCTTTGAGCAATGTCTTCATCAAGAGTCGATAAACCGGGATTGCTCAAAAAATTCATCGTAAGTAACCCAGCTTTGTCGCTTACTGCAATGCGCAGGTTCATGTCGCGAGTTCGGCGCTCTGCGAGCCGGGCATGAAACTTAGAATTTGGCTCGACATTAATACCTTGCCAACCGCGCTCGTAAAAAGCACGCGTTACAGAGTCGGCATCTGGGGACCATGCACCCACATCGATATAGAATCCACCCACTATATGTTTTAGTGCCCGCCAAAGCATAACATCTTCGAAATTTTGTGCGTAAGAGATGAAAGTCATAGCTTTGTGATCCTAATTACCTGTCCAATAAAGCCCAGATCCAGCCGGATTCCCATATTTAGATCAATCTCAACTTCATCAGTTTAAGGGTTCTGGTTAAATATTGTAAGTTTTGTGTAAGAAGGGCAGTAGTATAAAATATTACCCTCTTTCGGCTTAGCATATTTATATTATATAATACATTCGGCCCCAGTGATTATGAAGTTTTGCGCCGCCACGCTCAAGCGCCTTGAATCAGAATTATTCAGCTACCATTTTATCACAAGGTCGCTCGCATCCATCATGAACATGAAGTCAGAGGACATTTCTGACCTATCCGCAAGCCCTTTTGGTTTTGCCAGGAGAGATGCTGGCGGTAAAGATATGGAGTTTCAGCCGAAGTGCTTCGCGGCCCCCAACATGCACAGAAAGGAGATTGTGACGACTCTCATCGTATCCCATGATCTGGTGGCAGTGAAGCGGTTTTGCGACAGGGCTCTGCTTTTGGGCAGCGGCGAGAAGAGGGCGTTTGAGGATACGGAGATTGTATTTGAGATATACCTTTGCGGATAGATTTACATGCAGGAATACCATCGCTTATTTCGAAATATATAGCAAGCTAAAAATAGAAGAAAGAACCAACAGACTTGACGTGGTAGGACATGAATATATATAAAAACATTGCTTATTTAAAGAATATATCTTACGAGAATTATGTGTTATATAAAAAAGCAAGGCACCCATTCCTAAATAGGCTTCCCGATTCATTGAAACGTAATGATGTTTTGAGTGAAACACTCAGCAGGCCGATCATGCTTGCATGTGAGACCGTTAATATTTGCACAAATAGCTGTATCATTTGCCCTTACGAAAAGATGACCCGCGAGAAAGCGACGATGTCGATTGAGATGTTTGAGAAAGTATTGCATGATTATTCTGAAATAGGTGGTGGTTGTCTTACATTAACCCCTAAAAGTGGCGAGGTCTTTTTGGATAACCGGCTAGAGGAAAGATTATCATTATTAGATAAATATAATAGTATTAAATATTGCTCCATCACAACTAATGGTATTCCCATCGATCGTTTTTCAGATAATAATCTCCGAAAAATATTAAACTATTTTGATAAGATACACATTTCGATTTATGGGCTTGATCCGGAAGAGTATAATGCGATGACTAAGAGAGACTATTATTCCAGATTGATGTTAAATATAAAACGAATTATAGACCTGAGCAATATTAACAAGACGAATTTGATGTTTGGGTTTAGATTTTTAAAGAATCATTCAAAGAGAGATATGGATGACTGGATCAAAAGAAACTTTGAGATCGATATACCCTATGGCTACACATATACATATATGAATTGGAATGGGGCACTTGACGAAAGAAATGCTCTGCCATGGTCGGGGAATTGGAGGAAAAAAGCGAAAGGCAATTCGCATTGCATTACCCCGTTGATTTTAGGCATGGTTTATTCAAATGGAGATTTATCCTACTGCCCATGCAATGATTTTGATATATGCGAAGAATTTAGGCTTGGCAATATTAACGACAAATCATTAGGTGAGATGTTCAACTCGCAAAAAAATGTAGAATTATGGAGCAATTTGCCGGAAAGATGCCGTAATTGCAGTTCCTATCGCCCAATAGCCAATATTAATAATTATCCGGATTTATTTGAAGATCCGGTTAAATACATAGGAGGTTGATGTTGATGCATATGACGCATCCATTCAGAGCTACCTATTTAACCTGCCCGATGATTTGGCCACACGGCATACCACCGCCTAAGATATTGCGATGTTGCGCATCGCCATGCTCAAGCACCGTGAATCTGGATTATTCAACTCCTGTTTATCACATGGTCGCTCGCAGCCCTCAGGAACGTGCAGGCTTAAGATATTTGCTCCTTTTATGAGCGGTATGGGCACGCTCACGTTGATGAGACTCATAGGCACGGCGATCTGTGCTGCAGGCACGCCGCCGGAGGTGATCTCGAGCGTACGGTTGCGATAGAAGCTCTGTGCGTTCAGACCCAGAGTGGCAGTACGATTATCAGGCGAATTTATCAGTAAGGAAGCATTGGCCTGCATCCAGCGAGTTGGCGTGCCGGACCAGTTCTCACTATCGTAGAAGCCAGATCCCATTATGAGGAACGTCTGCATTGGTACCTCAGGCACTTCATAAACAATCAAAGAATCATTTTTATAGATGATAGGATCTATATTTAAAGTCGATCGCAGTAGTTGGGATGCAAATCTAAAGTCCATTTCACTTAAATATTTTTTGTGCAGAATAACATATTTTATATCATAGTAATTTAAAACGGAGGCACCAATTTTTATTAGATCTTGTTTAATGATGTCATTAGATTGTTCTAAGTAAGTGAGTTCTTTTATTAGTGGCGTGAGGCGCTCGAAGTCGCTCGCATTGGGCTGAGTCCTAGCAGCTTGGCCTCCTACCATTGGTTTACCATGCATGGTCTGATAATAAATGATGTGGACACCCGCACCATAATTCTTGGTGGCGGGAATCTCCAGCAAAGCATAATGACCATTATCATTAGATATCGTTTTGTAAAATGATGGTTGGTCTGCGGAAGAGACAGGAAAAGGTATGCTTAGGTACTCGAATACGATGAGGACCGCCATAATCATCGGGATCAAATTTCCTTTCAGTCTTTTCAAATTGGATAAGGCATTAATTCCATATCCAGCAATAACGGAGAACGATAGAGCGGCTATGACAAAGAGACGACCTGGAGTTCGGCTGTTCTCCAGAAACGGAATAATATTGCGTAGAATTTCATACGGAAGAGGGATAGGGATATGATATGGAGTGAACTTCGCATGCCCCATTATGTGAAGCACAGGCCCGAGGCATAGAATAGAAAAAGCAAACGCGGATATAATCCAAAACCTAACAGTTTTGTCATGTCTCAACCAAATAAATGTCAATAGGGATAGAAAAAGAACAGTATACCCTAGAAACATGGTTGTTTCTGAGGGATTTCCTGTGAAATTGGAGTGAATCGGCATGACCATATTTTTAAAAAGGGGATGCAAATTTGATGGTAGAAAAAAGCTTAGCAGATCGGCGGAATAAGTAGCGGCCTCAGATGTACCTGGCTTCAGAAAGTTATTCTCCGATGAGGCGATTAGAATCTCGTTAAAGGTGAGTGGAATGGTGCCAACGAGGGCCACCAGTCCGAATAAGAGATATTTTCTCAGCAGATTTGGTGCGATTTCAATAAGGCTCTGTCTGTCATCTACATAGAGAGAATACAGTTCGTAAGAGAATAGTAAAAAAACAAAGAGACCCATGAATATTAAGTACTGCATATCGCTCATGGCCACCAAAACAAAAAAGACTCCGGCATAAATACTATTCTTGGTGCTAGGTTCTTTAAATACCTTCATTAGATAAAGAGCGCAGAATGGTATCCAAAGCACAGTCGTGGCTCCAAGATGACCCATTGCGTGAACAAAGTGATATGGCGAGAAGGAAAAGATAATCCCGGATATGAAAGATGCAGACTTGTTTTTTGTGAGATAATAAGCGAGCAAATAGGTGCCATATGCGCCGATGACAAAAGATAACAGCCACAAAATTGAGTATATAATGTTAACGTTTAAATAATGAGATAGTAATAAATATAGGCCCTGATTGAATGCAGACGGAAAAGCCATTGTCTCCAAGCCTGTAGGATAGAATAATAAATCGTCATGCCAAAGCATTTCTTTCCCAGGACTTGCCAGGGCAATACTGGTATACCAGAGAGAGCGCATCCAAGAAAAGGCATCACTGCCACCGGGTATGTGAGTATTTATCTTAAAGGTTACCGGATACGTCAATATAATAGTCAAGATGAAATACAGAGATATCAACTTAATGTGCTCTGTCAACTGATTGCACTTAGCCGGGATTTCGTTAAGATAATGTCTAATACAGAGACCATAAGTCAATTCATTCGCCCTTGCATATATCACCTTTAATACAGTTTAAAAACATTTCCCTTAGCAGGACATCTGGCTTCAAAACAGACATCATTGACATCAACTCAGACGGCTGACGATGGCTCATGAATGTCGTGGTGTATCTAGCACTTGGGAGACCCGCTGGATTTAGTCGTTAGCTCAAATATCAGACCTATGAGTGCCAAGGAGTATGTACCGATAAGCGTGAATGTTATGGAGAATATGATGGACACCGATGGTTCTGAGAATGGGCTAAGGGCCCATACATAGGCAGCTTCGCGTATTCCCCAACCATTTATAGACAGAGGGAAAAGGAGCGAGAGAATTGCTATGCAGACCGCGAATATGACACGAGAGAAAGCAATATTAACGCCGAAAGCGCTCAGAAGAATGTAAGCCGTTAGGGCGAGGCACAACCAGTTCAAGATAGACGCAGCCGCGGGCACAAATGTGTGTTTTAACAAGGTCTCTATAGGAATATCATCCACTGCTTTTAGGAACTGAATTTTATTCTTGAAGACCTGAAACACCCATACCATGCTAATCCATAAAACAATCGAGATAGAATAGCTGCTAAGGAGCAACAAAACCGAAGGTGCATCTTCATGCAGGAAGGCATTGAAGAAATAGTATATACATATGAAGGCGACTGGAGTTGCAATATCGTAGAATCGCTCATAAAGTATACTTATCATTCCTTGTTTTGTTTGCAATCCGTTTTTCAATAAGCGCGATCCTTTGACAAACTCCCCCGCTCGACCTGGGCTGATGGATCCGTAATAGAAACCGATCGCATATAACTTAACCAAGTTTTTGAAGTCCGCTTTGCCGCCCAGCATCTTGATCATGGCGTCCCACCTCTGAGTTTTAAAAATAAGGGATAGCAAAGTAAGTCCTAAGCATACCAAGATGGTTTCTGGTTTAAGGACACTTAAGGCCTCAAAAGAGCTAACCTGCAAAAATTTGCTAAATAATATATATACAAATAGCACGGATATTAAAAATTTTATTAAAAATAGATTCTTAGATAATCTCTTTAATATATACGTCCACATCTTCCCTCTCCGCCCTTTGAGCTGTAATCATCTCACCCAACAAGCCAATAGATAAGAACTGAAAACCGATGAATATTAATAATACCGACAATAATAAAAGGGGTCTTTCGCTTAATGATATACTTTCAACGTATTTTAGATATATCAAATATAACCCAATCAGAAATCCCACGAATAATGAAACAATTCCTGGCATCCCAAAAACATGAAGCGGCCGCGTTGAGTATCCTATGAGAAATTTTACTGTTATCAGATCGAGGAATCCTTTGAGGATCCTTGAGAGGCCATATTTTGACCTCCCAGATTTTCTGGGATGATGCTTGACTTTTAGTTCTGCCACCATGAAACCGTGCCATTGCGCGAGAGCTGGTATGTATCTATGCATTTCGCCGTATAGACACACATTATTTAAAAATTCCTTCCTGTAAGCCTTAAATCCGCAATTGAAATCATGAATCTTTACCCCAGTGAGAAAGGACGACAACCGATTAAATACTTTGGAGGGCAGCCGTTTGGTCAGAGGGTCTTTTCGCTCGTATTTCCAGCCGCTGACCAAGTCATAATCCTCATCCAATTTTTCAATAAATCTGGGTATCTCCTTTGGATCATCTTGGAGGTCCCCATCCATGGTGATAATTACATTGCCTTTTGCATGCCGGAAAGCCACATTAAGCGCAACAGATTTACCGAAGTTTTTTCTAAGTCGTATTATTTTTAGTTTTATATCCGACATTTGAATATCCTTCAATGCCTGTAAGGTACCATCTTTAGATCCGTCGTCAACGAAAATTATCTCATAATTTATATTTAGAGAAGATAGAACATTGTGGAGTTCTTTATAAAGATGGGTTACATTGCCCTCTTCGTTATACACAGGAATTGCGACGGATAATTCAACACTCATCTATTATACCACCTTATCGGATCCACGGTACACATTGTGCCAATATACCTGGCCAAGCAATCTCATAATATTAAAACGCATCAAAATTTGCAGCTAACTAGTTATATAATTATTTACGCATATTCAATCATGCTGCTCGTTCCTGAAATACCAGTTGTTCGCCCACATGAGATCTTTCGGCGTCCCAACATCGATATGTACTCCCTCAATATTCATGCATCAAAGGTTTACCCAAGTTGATCGACTCAGCCATCTCAGGATCGATCTCAACCAAGCTAACCAAGCGTCCCAACTCTGGAAAACATACTGAGGAGACAAGTCCTACATAGCCCACATCGATGACAGAGATTCTCATAGGGCATACACTTCCTATTATGACCATTTGCCACACCCCCAACTAAAAGAGGGTTATGACTTCTGAGGTAAGGTCTGATTGTCCGTGATTTTGGTGAGAAGATAATTGTTTTGGTCTTCATGAATGGTGTATCCTGCGACGCTCAAAAGCGACTAACCTAAAAATGACGAATCAATCCCCTGGAAAACGCTCTCGCGAATCGTGGCGGCCTCCAAAACGGCCCAGATCTCACAATCAACGATTGCATGATGATGCTGCTCAAAAGTCAAACAGCGACTTCTGCCCATCTTTTTGCCCATCCGCCTCGACAGGTACCGCCAGCTTGACCATCCCGTACTTTCCCCCGCCTCCAGGCAAGACTTCCACCTCACCAGAGCGAAAGGCACGAATGGCCTCGATAACCTTCGGCTCGGCGTTCAGCTCTGCAAGATCAACCTGCATTAAAACCTCAATCTCAGTCCTCTCTGCCGTAAGATCGCTCCAGCGCTTCTGCACTCCGGCAGTCATGGCGCTCTTGTGGCCCAGAGCAAGAGCAATGATCTCCGCCAGAGGAATGATGTGCTGGTATGGCGGCCGGTGTTCAGGATGCACGGCCTCAGGATAATCTGCCAGGAGAGAGACGCGATCCATCACGCCAAGCTTGATCCGCCCCCCGCAGACAGGACAGCGACCCATCAGCTCATCCTTTTGGTGCGCAGTGTACTGGCGAAAACAACGAGTGCATGCGGTGCGGTTGTACTTGCCCTCCGCCGGATAAAAGCCCACATTAAGGCTAACATGGCGGCCTTTTTCCCGTTTTATGGCAAGAATTAGGTCATCAAAACTGAGGCTCTCCAGCTGCATCTGGTTGAACTCTCTGGCCAGCTTGTTCGCGCGGGGCGAATGAGCGTCGGAGTTGGAGAGAAAGGTCCGAGAAGAGAGGTCCGCAATCCTGTCTGCATAATCCGTATCTGCTGAGAGGCCAAGCTCGATGAACCGAATCTGTTCCGCTTTTTCCTGGTAGCACTCAGCTAAAGAGCGAAAGTAAGCAAAGATCCCGGTCCAGGGTGTGAAGGCGTGGGCTGGCCCCAGCAGGCCACCCGCCTCAAGAACGTGGTCCGCTATCTCAGAGCCGTTCAAATGCAATCTGGGCCTGCCGTCTGCCGACAGGTTCGTAGAGTAGGGGGCGAAGGCCTCCTGCAGCTGCCCGGCCTTGGCAGTATCCGGCAAAAATATGAGATGATGCACGCGGCTGCTATCCTCCACCTCCACGCTGAGGACAAAATGGGTATCGCCCAGGAGAAAGAGCCCGTCGGCTTCGGGAAGCTTCCTTATGGCATCCAGCCATAGAGGATGCAGGCAGTCTCCCGTGGCCATGATCTTCACACCTTTACGCGCCGCCTCTCTGGCGATCTCCGGCAGCTGCATATCTGCAGAGACCGCCATCGAGTACTTAGAATGGATATGAAGATCAAGGTTTACAAGCATCTTTTTCTGTTTCTCCATGGGGGGATAAACCCTTTATGCTTGACGATCCATCTCAGGGGCTGTGCAAGAGAACCTGAGAGAGCTGCTGGAGTGCTTTGGCAGGGGAGAGATAGACCAGGAAGAGGCCTTGCGCCGCATCAAACGCGAGCGCTTCCTGGCCGTAGGAGAAGTGGCAAAGCTAGACATTTGCCGGGCGGATCGCATAGGCATACCTGAGGCTATTCTCGCGGAAGGAAAGGATAAAGCAGATCTCCTAGCCATCTCCCTGGCTCACCTGCAGGCGACCGGTAGTGTGATCATCACCCGCGTCTCGCCTGAGCAGCTGGAGCTTCTGCGGTGCGCACAGCTGCCTGAAGGCAGTGAGCTGAAGCACAACTCCAGGGCCAGGACGGTGGTCATTCGATCTTCCAAGCCGCAGGCTAAACGGGGATGGGTGGGCATCCTGGCAGCAGGCACCGCCGACATGCCGGTCGCTGAGGAGGCACGCGTGGTGGCGGAGGAGATGGGCTGCAACGTCATCTCGGAGTACGACGTAGGTGTGGCCGGCATTCACAGGCTCTTTCCCTGCCTGGAGAGGATGGCAGATGTTGATGCCTTCGTGGTTGCAGCCGGGCGGGAAGGGACACTGCCGGCCGTGGTGGCCGGACTGGTAGAAGCCCCGGTTATAGGACTGCCGGTTTCCACTGGCTATGGTCTGGGCGGAGGCGGCCAGGCGGCACTTTATTCCATGTTGCAGTCCTGCTCAGTCCTCACTGTGGTCAATATTGATGCAGGCTTTGTAGCTGGCGCTTATGCGGCAAAGATTGCCCGCCAGAAAGCACATGAGCAAAAACAGTCATAAATTATTTCCAGAAAACTATTTATACGATCAAAAAGTTGGTGAACGAGAGCGGGTACACACATCTTTTTTACTAACCCCCACTCCCCTACCCGCTCGTTACTTACGGTACTTAAATGAGCACAGAACTAAATATATATAGTTTTTGAAAATATTAAAATTTTTCAGATTATAGAAATAATAGGATAATTGTTAGGGGAGATCCAGAGCGAAGGCCGGACTGCCAGCCAGCTGGCCCTCGCCTCTGGTGCTGAATGGACGCATGGAATAGCCAATTATTCCAATGTAGTTTCCTTTAATCAAGTTAGTTTTACTTAAGGTTTTCGGTATCCCTGCTAAAGCCTGACCGCCTCGATCTTCGTCCCGGACTCCTGGCCATAGTCCTTGATCCTCTGCATAGTGTGGTCTACCATTCCCCCAGAGGTCATGATGATAGAATTCTTGCCAATCAAGGCCTTGAGAATGCATTTGTCGATGACGCCATAGGTAAAATCTATTGTGATGCCGCACTTTTCCGCCATAACCTTGGCACTGGTGCCCATGGCACCCTTAAAGCCAGCCGGAATTCTATCGAGCATGGCCAAGACCTCCCCCCCATCTGCCTCATCTACATTGCAGATGTAGATCTTGCCCCATGCCCCGGCCTGCGCTTTTGGCTGCAAGAGATCGCAAAGCTCGAGGACGTTTCTGGGCGGATTTGATCCCCGGACAATGCCCCGGCCCGCCAGCTCCTGGTACAGGTCCACCACGAGAGGAAGCTTGAGCCGGGAATCCCTTATCAGTTCGGCATCTCCGAATACCTCCGGCCCAGTGCCCCGGCGAACCACTCCCCCATCCTTCATGAGGATGACCTCATCCGCCCAGCGATAGGCCAGGTCCACATCATGTGTGGAGATGATCAATGTCTTTCCGCCGTAGTTCAGTTCATCGAGCATCTCCATGATCTCTTCAGAGCTGGCGGGATCGAGGTTGGAGGTGGGCTCATCGAGAATTATCACCTCCGGCTCCATTGCCAGTATGCCGGCGATGGCCACCCTCTTCTTCTCGCCGCCGCTCAGGTGATGTGGTGGACGGCGCTCATATCCAGAGAGTCCCACATACTGTAGGGCAAAGCCCACATATCTCTTCACCTTCTCCGCAGCGTAGCCCATATTAGTGGGGCCGAAGGCCACGTCCTGGTAAACAGTCGGCGCGAAGAGCTGGTCGTCCGAATTCTGGAAAACCATTCCCACAGCTCGCCGGATGGACCGCAAACTGGCGGCATCGTAACTCATGGGCCGGCCCCGAAATAGGACTGACCCACTGCTGGGCCGCAGGATGCCGTTGAACATGAGCATGAGTGTGGACTTGCCGGCTCCATTGGGCCCCACCAGGGCAACTTTTTTCCCTGCCTCCAGGGAGATGCTCACGTCAATCAGAGCCTTTGTTCCATCTCCATAGGAATAGCTGAGACATCTGGTTTCAATAATAGTCGTCATAGTAGCCTCACAAAAGCAGTACGTTTCTGGTTAAAACTGCGATGGCTGCAGCTGCGGCCAAATATATTGCCACCGCAAAAATCGCCATGGGCTTTGCCCCCTCAGCAGGCTCCATGAGATCGAGCTTGCCGTCGTAACAGCGTGAGTCCATGGCCACTACGAGCCTTTCCCCCTGCTCCCAGGAGCGGAGGAAGAGAACGCTGCTAAGCATGGAAAAAGAGTTCAGAGATTTTTTGACTCCTGCATCTCCCATCCGCATCACCTGAGCGCTGTGGATTACTGCGGCCTGATCCACAAAGACAAATATGTACCGGTACATCAACATGGAAAGCTCGACCAAGAAGTCCGGCAGACCCAGTGACTTGAAAACGGAGAATATCTCGATCATGGGCGTGGTCAGGGCAATAAAAAATAGGGAGCACATGCCCCCAAAGGTCCTGGCGATCAGAAGCAGGGCCAGGTTGGCCCCCCCTTCCCTGATGACCAAGCTGATGCCAAAGGCGTTAAACGCAAATAGGGGATCACCACCCCCATGCATGAAGGCCACCACGCCAGCGCTGAGCAGAGAGAAGGAGAAGGGCACCAGTAGCAGTGTGGAGTAAAAACGACCAGGAATTTTGGCAGATCTTACTGTTATGAGACTCATAGTAAAGGCTATGAATAAAGGTGCTAGAGGCGTAGCTGAGGTGACGCAAAGAAGGATGGCCCCTAGGCCCAATAACAGCTTTAGCCTCGAACTTGTATCCCTTAGAGCATTGGAATGGGCGTAGTCATCTAGCAGGTCGTGCATTCAAATTTCCTTCTTGCTCCCCGGAATTTGCTGCAACCCTGGCCTTCGCCAAGCCGCGATAGTAGCCCAAGAAGTAGCCGATGATGAGACTGCCGAATGCCGCCTGCAAGGCGAAGAGCAAACTCTCAATCTCACCGCTAGGCGGCGTCCATATGCTATCGGCCCAGGGCTGGTAGCTTCCTCCGGTCAATTTATCTATTACGTCCCCTGCCTGATCGTCGGACCCGCTCCATTCGTGATCTCCTGTCGAACTGACATAAACGAAGAGACCGATGAATACCACAATGATGGCAACAACAATTAGTTCCATCTTCATAACGATGCCTCCTTCAATTTCTTAATGATGCTGGGGGATGCCACATTTAGCTTTTGCAGAACATCACTTCTGAGCTGGACAATGTACTTGAACATAAGAGCTGTTACAGCGCCCTCAACAATAGCCAGGGGGATTTGCGTTATGGCAAAGACGGCCAGGAAGGCCCGGAAAGAGGCCAGCACTCCACCAGAAGCAGCCGGAAAGGCCAGAGCAAGCTGGATCGATGTAACAATATATGTGGACCAATCCGCTAGCAAGGCAGCAAGAAATACAGCAATGTACATATTAATCCCGTATTTCATAGACCCTCTGTATACCAAGTAACCTACGATTGGCCCGGCTATCCCCATGGAGAATGTGTTGGCCCCCAAGGTGGTCAGGCCGCCGTGAGCCAGAAATATGGCCTGATAGATCAGGACTATGATCGATAACACCGAAGTTATCCACGGCCCAAAGAGTACCGCACCCATGCCAGTTCCCGTAGGATGTGAACAGCTTCCCGTAACAGAAGGCATTTTCAATGAAGAAAGCACGAATACAAATGCTCCGGATACGGCCAATAAAGGCAAAAAATCGCGGTTAGCTTTCATCAGTTGGTTCATTCTGTAAGCTCCATAGGCCACCACAGGCAGCGAAAGCGCAAACCAGAACATACACCATTGGAACGGTAAGAAGCCTTCCATTATATGCATTACATCACCTTGCAATGACAAAGATATTCTGCCATATGAAGTTATCTTGTGTTATAACCAAATAAGTTTAACAGAATGGAAAATTCAGGCTGAAGTACCAGTTTCGCCCCGCGCATGAATCGCCCTTAAATATCGGGCCCGATAAAATTGCCTTATCTTGACTCAGATATTCACCGTCACCGACCTGAATCAGAGGATAGCAGACCGCCTGGACAGCGATCCCCGCCTGCACGACCTCTGGGCAAGAGGCGAGGTATCCAACTACCTGCATCACCGGTCGGGACACAGGTATTTCACCCTCAAGGACCAGGGCTCCCAGATCTCCTGCGTTCTCTTTAAGGGCAGCGCCCTTTCCCTGGACTTTGAGCTGAAAGATGGCAAAAACGTGATGGTCTTGGGGGATGTCGCAGTTTACCGTCCGCAGGGCAGAGTGCAGCTGGTGGCTCGCGCCGTCAAGCAGGATGAGGGCCTGGGTTTTCGGCACCTGCAACTGGAGGCGCTCAAAAAGAAGCTGGCAGCAGAAGGGCTATTCGCCCTGGAGAGAAAGCGAGCTCTGCCTCTGTATCCGGAGCGGATCGGCATTGTCACCTCCCCCCAGGGAGCGGCGCTGCAAGATGTTCTGCGAACCTTAGGCGCCTATCCCGCCAGAATCATTCTCTCCCCGGCCCAGGTGCAGGGAGAAGGCGCCGAGGAAAGCATTGCCTCTGCCATCCTGGCCCTGCGAGGCAGCGCGGATGTAATCATAGTCTGCCGAGGCGGCGGTTCGACTGAGGATTTGTGGTGCTTCAACTCCGAAATTGTAGCCCGTGCCATCTTTGCCTGCGACGTGCCTGTCATCTCCGCTGTCGGGCACGAGACGGATGTGACCATTGCCGACTATGTGGCGGATATGCGAGCAGCGACACCTACCGCCGCGGCGAAGATGGCAGTTCCGGATGTGGAGGAGATTAAGGAAGGGCTGCGCTTTGCCCAGGTCAGAATAGTGCGCGCACTCTGGACGAACCTGGAACGAAAAGAGGAGCGACTGGAATATCTTAAGCACAATGTCTCCGCCAAAAGGATGTACTCTCTGGCGCAGGACGCTCGCCAGCGCCTGGATATTCTTTGCCAAAGCCTGGACGGCGCCCAGGCGGATAAGATGCAAAGCCTGAAAAGCCGTCTGGAGCTGGCCGAAGGACGGCTGGTGGCAGTCGGGCCGCGGGCCACACTCCAGAGGGGGTATGCCATCGCCCGCTCTGCCCAGGGCCTGATACTGCAGGCCAAAGACGCCCGGCCCGGCGAGGAGATAGAGCTGATCCTGGGCCAGGGTAGGCTAATGTGCAGGGTTTTAGAATGCCTGGATGATAACGAGGTGCAGAGATGAAGAAGGATGAGATCGGCCTGGAAAAAGCGTTGGACAATCTGGAGCAGATTGTAGAGGCGCTGGAAGAGGGAAAGATGACTTTGGAGGAGAGCCTGGATCTTTATGAAAAAGGCATGACGCTGGTCAAGCTCTGCAATGCCCGGCTGGAGAGCGCACAGAAAAGGAT
>JBAQXX010000131.1:0-2057 GCA_049299735.1 Methanothrix sp.
AATCCCCACCGCCGCCAGCACCATTCCCGGCAGGGTGAAATAAAACAGCGGCCTTCGTAGCTCCATATCCTGCAGCAGAATGAGCAGCACTTTGACCCCGTGGCTCACCGGGTTCTCGGTCGAGGCCCTTTCCACAGAATAGCTGCAGTGAATCTCCACCTCCTCGACCTTCAGATTGTTATCCTTGGCCTGAAGAAGTATCTCCGAGCCGGCGGACATGCCGTCATCATCAATGCAAATGCACTCTATCGCCCGCTTTCCATAGGATACTTTATGGTAAAAGTCGTAAACCCGTATGTTTGAACACATTGTGTGGTCGATAATAATAATAATTTTATCAAAAAGGAGCGTCTAAAGCCCATGCTATTCAGTCATCCCCTCTTATCATAGCCTCAATTCAGATGATGACCGACATAGCCTTCAAAAGGTAACGGTTTTCCTACGTATTTTCTTAATTTGGGTAGTGATTTAAAAACCTTTTTGTCTCCCACCTGGCCTCGCCCGTCTCAGAAGAGTTCAGTGAATGCGCGCTGGATGAGCTTTCTATTAGGCTGGGCTTGTTAGTCATTGGCGAGACACTGTTGGTTTTACAAAATTATTTTGCTCACCTAATAATACCTTAAGTGTTTGACTACTGAAACGATGGCGACGCGCCTGCGCAACAGGCTACGGGATATTGAGTCCTAAATAGCATCTCAATGGCCCTGGTGCCGTCGAACTCAAACCCAAATTCCGCTGCCATTCTTCCGCGTGCGCGGGTGCACGGGGAGCACCAGAGGAAAGGAGACCCGCCACCGCTCGGTTGATCTCCTCGGGCATGGTGCGATCGCACCGTGATGAAGCAAATATGCAATTTTTTCAAGTGCCCATAATAAGGAAAATGGCACGTCTCCGTGAACTCTGTGCCTCTGTGGTTGGTAATCGTAGCTGCATAATTAAAAATTCAGGCTTGCGAATCGGCTAAATCGTCTTTGTGCGCTTGTGGTGAAAATCGTAAGCCATAGTATCCTCCAAAGACGGAAGGAAACTAAGCCATGCCGTTTCTATCAGATAATTCCTTTTTCTCTCAGAGCGGCTTTTACCTCGGCCATATCGTTCTTCAATTCAACGATATCATTTTCCAGCACCCTATCGAACTTTCCGTTTATATCCCTGACTTCATCCAGAAGTTCGTCCTGCTTACCGATCATTTGATCCTGCTTGCCGAGCATTTGGTCCTGTTTATCGAGCATCTGGTCCATCTTTCCGCCCAGGTTATCATTCAAATTATTGATCCCAGAAACGATCTCTTTTAGATAGACTGCAGCCGTGTCAAGCCTGGAGTCGGTCTCGCCTTTGAGCACAAGCTTGCCGAAATTGTCGAACTCATTGCATGCAGGAGAATATACCTTTTCAATGGACGAGACATAGATTAAGGTATTCTTTATATCTATAGCACTCTCAAACCATTTGAGCTTTTCATCCTCGCCCTCAGCTATTATCTTCACCCGGCCATCCTTTTGATTCTCGACCATGCCCTTGAGGCCGAATGCATTAGCTATATCGACGATCCTGGCTCGATAGCCGACCTCCTGGACTTTGCCGGATACAAACGCAGTGAGCTTCATCATATAGAAATTCCACACTCTTTGTATAAATACTCATGTTTTTAGCGTTCTTTGTGCCTTTGTGGTGAAATCGTCGTTTTTTCGAGTAATAATCTTCCATTGCTTAATTATCCCTCGCCGCCTTCATCAGCACCTTCTCAATGCCAGTCATGATCTTGCCTGTCTGATCGGCATGTGTCCCTGAACCGGCATCCAAATTGTACTCTGCCGCAGGTAGCTCCAGCTGCTCAAAGAATACCCGGTCCATCTCGTAGGAGTAGTGCTGCCCGGTATGCAGCACGAAGTGATCCAAGCCCCTCCGCCGGCACTCCCGGATCACCGGTGCCATCTTAATTATCTCTGGCCGCGTTCCCAGTACCACTGCGATTCTCATGTGTCACCTTGCCCGAGCAGGTCTGCGCCCTTGCCCTCCTGGAAAAGTCCATACGCTTCATGGATTGATCGATCAGT
>JBAQXX010000132.1:0-2491 GCA_049299735.1 Methanothrix sp.
GCCCTTAGACTGCCTTGACGTTCCTGGATTTGCAGGAAGGACACATGGGCCTTCTGCCCATTCCCTTAAACTTATTCTTGCAGTCCAGACATTCATAATCTCTGGTGGCCAAAGTCTCTATATTCCCTATGTCCGGTCCGCCTCCAACAGTACACATTTTGCCTTCACCTCCGATCTTTCTATGGCACTTTTGCATATTTAAAATAGGCGGAAAATCGATCAGAAACTCAATGCATGCCTCGGGCAAGCTTCCACACACCTGGCGCATTTAATGCAGTCCGGTTTGTCAAGGATCTCGTTTACAGGAAGCTGCATTGGACAGACCTTCTGACACTTGCCGCAATCGATGCATTTATCTGCGTCTACTTTTAGCGGGTACTTCCTGCCACCCATTGCTCTTTGCAGCGTGCCCATCGGGCAAAAGGAGCACCAGGCACGAGGGGCTATGATTACACCAAAGAGAATGGCAATTGATGTGGTTAGAATGCAGAGGGTGACAAAAACCATCCCGATTTTGTCCACTATGCCCTGCGTCTGTATAATGCGAAATATCATGAATCCCATAAGAGCGACGAAGATGGGGACTCGCAGCCACATGCTCCTAAATAGGGGTGGAATCTTCAACCTTCGGCTCAAGGGGGCCAGCCAGAAATCAACAAAGCTTCCCCGCGGGCAGAGATTCCCGCAAAACCAGCGTCCTCGGAAGGGAGCAATGGTCATCAGGCTGGCAAAGACCAGCAAGAGGAAGAAGCCAAGCTTGGGGTAGAATATGCCGCCTATGGATACTATCAGCACCATGATTCCAAAATATGGTGTAATCTTCAGCATACTGCCAGCACCTCAGAAGGTCTATTGATATTTTTGCCATTCCTAAATAGCACGCAAAGCTATTTAAACGATTCCCAAAGCTTTTTACCAATCAGGATCAAAATAGTAGCATGTAGAGAGGTTGCTTTGGCAAAGCTACATAAAAAAATTTGCTGCAAGCTGGATGATGTGCCTGAGGCCAGCAGAATTAATGATTATTTGCCTGGACCCGAAGATAGCCATTGCCATTACGATTTAATTATCGTCGGAGCCGGGCCGTCCGGGCTTTTTTGCGGCATAAACGCCATGCATAAGGGTAATAAGATCCTGATTCTGGAAAAAAAGAACTCCCCAGGGCATAAGCTCCTCATCTCGGGCTCTGGCCAATGCAATATAACTCACGATGGCGATATTCAGGACTTTTTTGATCATTATGGAGATCATGGCCGATTCCTGCGCCCGGCTCTTCTCGGCTTCACAAATAGCGACCTCATCTCCTTTTTTAGGGGCTTGGGGCTGGGCATGGTCCAAGAAAAGGGGAATAAGATATTTCCAAAGACTAAGCAGTCCAGGGATGTGCTGAATATCTTGATTGAGCAATGCAACGAAAAAGGAGTGATCATCATGTGCAATCAAGCTGTCAAGTCTATCGCCAGGGATGAGGACTTTTTTTTAGTGGGATGTGAAGGCGGCAGCTATCGCAGCAAGCTGCTGGTAATAGCCACAGGAGGATGCTCCTATCCAGCCACCGGCTCAAGCGGAGACGGCTACAGGTTTGCCGGTATTCTCGGCCACCGCATAACCGAGATTGGGCCGGCTCTGACTCCCATTCTCATAAAGGATTATCCTTTTTCAGATCTTGCCGGTCTCTCATTTCCTGATATGAAGATCTCGCTCTACCGTCATGCAAAAATCATAGAGCATCGGGGCGATATTCTGTTCACCCATGAGGGGCTCTCGGGCCCTGGAATTCTCGACCTATCCAGGTATATTCGTGCAGAGGACATTTTAAAGCTCTCTTTCGTACCGGACGATAAACGAACGGATCTGGAGGAATGGCTCATGGATAGGATTAGATTGAATGGAGGAAGGATCTTATTGTCTGTGCTGGCGGATCTGTCTCACTTTGAGCTTCCTATTGTGCCACTCTATCCCCGGTTGATAAAGAGAATTCTGGAGATCTCGGGAATAGACTGCGATTTGCAGATGGCTCAATTGACCCGAGAGATGCGTAGTTGCCTGATTGATCGACTTACCGGTCTATCTCTGGTTGTATCCGGTCTTTGCAGCTATAACCAATCCATGGTTACAAGAGGCGGAGTGGATACAAAAGAGGTCGATCCCAGAACAATGCAGTCCCGGCTGGTTAAAGGACTGTATCTGGTGGGCGAGGTTTTGGATGTGGACGGGGATACGGGTGGCTATAACCTGCAAGCGGCATTTTCTACAGGAATGCTGGCTGCCAGGAACATCAAAAGCAATTCAGACTGAAAAGGTGACGAAATGCATCGCGGAATGAATGGAGTCGAAAAAGTAAATTAGCGGCAAACAGAGTGTATCCCACATTCCGCACTTTTGACTCGCGGTTCTTAATTTTCCGCCGTTAAATATCCGAAATATTTTTAAATAAATAGCTCCTACCTATTTTCTGAAGTGACGTAGCATGGATTTGGATGTTGAGTCA
>JBAQXX010000133.1:0-12942 GCA_049299735.1 Methanothrix sp.
GAGCTGTACGACTGCCTCGGAGGCATAGGTAGCCCTGGCATAATACCGATTATCATGCAGGGAGACTCTCGCGTCGTTCATAATAATATAGCAGTGCTTCATTACTATATAAAATATTTGCTAAAGAGTATATGCGAGAGTTCATGTGTACGGTCATTGATTTGTCTTATTGAAACATTATCTCCGCCAAATCATCTACTAAATAGTTTAGAAGGCTTGGAATTCAAGCCTTCTTCTGTTCAGATGCGGAATTCAGGAGCATCAACCGGTTTATGGCGCTGACCAGGGCTTCCACTGAGGCCATGACTATGTCCTCGCGGGCCGATTTGGCGCTGACCCTGCGTCCCCGGTCGTCTTCTACCCCAATCACCACTTCCGCCAGAGCATCGGCCCCGCCGCTTATGGCTTCAATTCTGAAGTCGCAGAGGTGAATAGATGTATCGCTGTCCAGGAGACCCTGCACGGCATTTACGGCGGCGTCTACCGGCCCTACGCCGATATGGGCGAGAACTTTCTCTTTGCCTCGCACCAGGGCCCTTACGGTTGCCGTGGGCGTGATGATGTTGCCGGTCATGACCGATACCTCCCGGAGCACTACTGCCTGGCTTCCCCGGGCCACCTCTCCTATCACCACATCGGCAATGGTCTGAAGATCGATATTAGCGATCTGTTTTCCTTTGTCGCCCAGATCCTTGATCCTCTCCAATATCTCCTGGAGCTGCTCCTCTGTGGGCTGGTAGCCCGCTTCCTCAAGTACCTTGGCCACTGCATGCCGGCCCGTGTGCTTGCCCAGGACTATGCGCCTCTTGTGGCCTACCATCTCCGGGGTCATGATGCCGGGCTCAAAGGTCTTGCTGTTTTCGATAACTCCCTGGCTGTGAATGCCGCTCTCATGGGAGAATGCGTTCTCACCCACGATAGGCGCGGTTATGGGTATCTTAACTTTGGTGAGGCGCTCTACCATGCGGGCCGTCTCCACCAGGTATTCGGTCCTTATGCTGGTGCTGGCACCATAAATAGAATGCAGGCTCATCACCATCTCGGCCAGGTTGGCGTTGCCGGCCCTCTCGCCCAGACCGTTTACGCAGACCTGCACCTCTCGGGCCCCCGCCTCCACTGCCGAAAGGCTGTTGGCCACGGCCAGTCCGAAGTCATTGTGGCAGTGAACATCAATCACCATATCGACATCATCGCAGATATCCTTGACAAAACGGTAGAAGGCAGAGGGAGCTGCTATTCCCACAGTATCTGGAATATTGATGATATCGCAGTGCACCTCCTGCACTGCCCGGAAGATGCGATGCAGAAACTGCGGCGAAGTGCGGGTTGCATCCATGGCTGAGAAGAGACATGTCCTGCCGTTATCCTTGACAAGCTGCACCATCTCCATAGCTCCGGCCACAATCTCGTCGTGGCTCTTCTTAATGGTATGAGCTATCTGGATGTCGGAAGTGGGAACAAAAACATGCACCATGCCCACATCGGCATCAAGACAGGCCTGGACATCATTTTTTACAATGCGGGAGAGGCCGCAGACCTGGGCCTGCAGGCCGGCCTTAGCGATCTGCCGGACACTGTCAAACTCACCCTTGGAAGATACGGGAAATCCGGCCTCGATAACATTCACACCGAGTTTATCAAGCTGCCGGGCGATCTTGAGCTTTTCATCCCGGGTGAGAGATACGCCCGGAGTCTGCTCGCCATCCCTAAGAGTGGTATCAAAAATGCGGACCTTTTCATCAACGAGTGAACGAGCGTCGTAGAAGACGATTCCCCACAGAGGTTTCGTGTGTCATAAATCAAGCATAGCGTGCATAGCTATAAAACCTTGCCGCCTTGGTTAGAAGAGCAAGTCAAGCACTTTTTCGGGCATGGCTGCAAAGCCAAGGGGTAGAGATATTTACCCCTTCGTGAAAGAAAGGCCCCCTATGAAACTTGCAATTACCTTTATTGCGATACTGGCAGCGATATTTGTTCTGCCGGCTATGGGAGAATCGGCACAGTTCTGGTCCGATCAGGCAAATGGATACTTCATCTCGGGTGACTTTGAAAAAGCGGCTGCAAGCTATGACAAGGCCCTGGAGCTGGAGCCGGACAACACTGTCCTGTGGAATAACAAGGGAAAAGCTCTGGCCAACCTGGGCAGTATTGAGGACGCGATTACCTGTTTCGATAAATCGATTGCGATCAACTCGTCTAATCCCGAATCTCTTAACCTGAAAGCAATTGCGCTTTCCCAGGGATTAAATAAATACAGCGAGGCTATTGCCATCTTCGACCAGATCCTGTTGGCGAATCCCTCCTATTTCGATGCATGGATAGGAAAAGGCATGGCCACTGCTAATGAAGGCAGCCTTTCTGACTCCCTGGAATGCTTTGAAAAAGCCACCCAAATCAGGCCCCAGGATCCATCCGCCTGGAATAACAAAGGTGTCATCCTCAGGCAAATGAATAGGTATCAGGAGGCTTTGAACTGCTTCAATAAAGCACTCACGATTGATGCCGCCAATGATCCGGCTCTGCAGAACAAAGAGTTAACCCTGCAAGACCTGGATCAGCAACCGCAGGCAGCTGCGAGCCAGAGCACGCAAGATATGCTGTAAGCCTGCAAATCTATTTTTTTGGTTACATCAAGTTCTACGGTGCTCCATCTTTCGTCGATTTCATGAAAGTAGGCAGTAAGCTTAAAATAAATGTTCGACGATCATCGATTTGAGGTGATGGATAAGTGTTCAAGCTGATCTGTCTGGTGATCGCGGCAACTGCTCTGATTTCAGGGGTGCAGGGTATGCCTCAGGGCTTTGCTGCGGCTATGAACAATGCCGGCCAAAAGGATATCCTCATCGTCAATAATTATGATACTGGCGCATCATTGACCGAATCTTACACGAGCATCGAACACCTGGTGAGAAATACTCAGGTTAATACACGAGCTTATGGGACAGAATCTGCTGTACCTGATGCCAATGGGACAGATGCCGGCAGCCAGGGCAGCAACACGGCAGGCGGTCTTGAGGCCAGCATCAGCTCTAATGTCATAGGCAATGCCTATATCGCCTGGCAATCTTTCGATCCAATCAGCTCTCGCAATGGCCGCCGTCAGCTCCTGGGCCGCAGCGTGGAGGGTCTGACCGGAGTATTCTCTATTGATAAGTTCATACAACTTTGGTCCGGCAGCCGTCCCGGAGAGATAAGCGTGGACTGGCTGCCCTGCTCTTGAACCATGGCTTCCTTTTGCATATTTAATAAAAAACGTAATGGTCCTGGAATTTAGGCATAATGTATCCATATTCGAAATTTTCTGCAGCAAAATACTTAAACATGAATATACATTAATGATGAGAGTATAATCTTTGAAATTTGGAGGGGAAATATGCCTGACGACAAAAATAAGGCGAATGTCCAAAAGCCTGGCTTTCCGTCGTTTCCGACCATGACAGGAAGTAACGATTCGGATGCCTTGAAGACTTATTTGAATGCCGTATATGATTTTTCTGTGCGTAGTACACAAATAAATATTGACTGGTATTCCGCTAAAGCGAAGCCTTATTCGAAATATGCCCAAACAACACGCTTTGGAGCCATCCTGTTTGTTGCGCTTGCCGGGATCACTCCGCTATTTGTTGGAACCGGAATGCTAACAGCATCAGCGCAGATCCTGACTCAAATCAGTTACATATTCATTGGAATCGCCGCGCTTCTCGTAGGTATGGATAAATTCTTTGGCTTTTCATCATCCTGGATGCGTTATATAACAACACAGATCACCCTTGAGACACTTCTTGCTAAATTCCGGTTCGATTGGGCAGTTGCGAGCGTCAGGGCAGCCAGCAAATTAGACGCGAGTGCCTGCAAGCCTTTGCTTGAATTAGCCCAGAAGTTCGCGATCGACGTCCAGTCTAAGATTGAGAATGAAACCGCAGAATGGGCCACTGAACTGCGCAATAACATTTCTGAGATAGATAAAACAACAAAAGAAAAATGGGAAGCTGCCCGCCAAGTGAATAAGCCGCCAGTAATTGAAAGCTTGGAGGCCAGCGAACCAAGCCCCCAGCCTGCAGGTACAGTCATAACCTGGACCGCAAAGGCAAGTGATCCTGAGAATGATACCATATATTACAGGTTCTTCCTCAAAGACGAGCCGGTAACAGACTGGCAACCCCAAAACGAGTGGATCTGGAAAACGACTGCTGCTAATTCAGGCAAAAACACGATCGCAGTAAGAATAATCGATGGCAAGCACTCCGGGCCCAATGGGTCCGATGCGCAAAAGGCAGAAGATTTTGAAATAACTGCACACTAATCTTAAGCGCAGCGAACTGAATGTGCGCATAAAAAGCGCGGGCATTCTAACATTATTTATTTTTCGTAGTCAGAATTATCTCCACAACCAGGTCATTATAATCATGATCCTTGAGAGCATAGAGATCCTCCCAGCGAAGAAGGCATTTGCCGGAGCCTAAAGGCAGTTTTAAGACATGAGATTTCCCATCCCCATTAAGGCTGCTGTCCGTGTAATATATATTTCCGTCCTGAGCCTGCACAGCAAAGACCAGCCTCGTTTTAGCAGGAAAGTCACCGACATCAGAGCTCTTGCCCACATTCTCCGAAATGCAATCAAAGAGCAGTTTGCTCTCCGGCCTAAAGAGACCGAAACGATTGTGGTAAGGCGTATTCTTGCTGACCAGC
Source organism: Methanothrix sp. (assembly GCA_049299735.1). GTDB lineage: Archaea > Halobacteriota > Methanosarcinia > Methanotrichales > Methanotrichaceae > Methanothrix. The sequence continues at coordinate 4,690 of JBAQXX010000133.1, forward strand.
CTGGCCGCGACATGGCTGTCTTCTGCTAAAACAACATCTTCCTTAATTGTGGGTATCACTTCGATCTCCACTACGAGATCCTTATAGATCTTCTTCTTAAGGCCAGGAGAGGTCTCCCAGCGTAGTTCCCATTTATTGTATCCAATGGGGAGCTTGCGCACATGGCTCAATAGGTCCGGGTTTTTTGCCAGGTCGGTGTAATAAGTGTAGCCGTCATCGGTCTTGAGGGCAAAGGAGAGCTTTGCGCCGACTGAGAAGGACCCCAAATCAATTCCTTTCCCCAGTGGGGTTTCTTCATTGAGGATCAACCTGTTCTTTGGGGAGCACTGAAGGAATTCTTTCAGTGAAAAAGCAAGTATGCTCTTGGGTGTAACAAAGACCCTGCCGTCCTTGGGCATCACAATATCTTCGGTAATAGGACTGATGATCTCCGTCTCCATTACTACGTCGTCATAGTCCTTCTCACCTAAACCGTAGCGATCCTCCCAGGATAGGGCCCACTTATAGGTCCCAATCTTGACCTTCTTGACATGGTCGCAAGCATCGCTATTCAGGAATTGATCTGTGTAATAGACGTGCCCGTCTGAGGTTTTGAGAGCAAAAATGAGACGAGTGCCGGATGGATATACCCCCAGATCGTAGAATTTGCCGATCTGTGAGCTGGAAGCGCTGAAGATCAGCCTGCTCTCGGGAGAATGCTGCCAAATCTCATCTACCATGGTGGTGTTCATCCCCTTGAAGCGAACGATAACCCTGCCCTGTTTGGGCATGATCAGATCATCATCCGAGGTAAACTGAACTGCATAAAAGGCGAACCTTTTGCCGATACCACACTCACCATAGCCGATCTTGAACCACCCGTTCTCACCCCAGCCCACCCCCCAGCTATTTTTGCAGATCCAGTATCCCTGGGCATCATTGTAGCCCACGATGCAGACGGCATGATCGGCCATATAGCTGCCATAGGCTTCTTTATAAATTCCACCAGAATAGTAATAAAAATCCTCGTAGACATTCATGCCGGTCATGAGAGGCCCGCGCGTAGCAAGCCATTCCTTGGCCTGTGATGCACTGAGCAGAGTCTTCCAGCTATTAATTTTGACGATTCGTTTCTCTCTATCCGGGCAGCTTCTTAATTGATCGCTGTCGTATGGAAAACAGGCTTCATCGGGAATGCCGCTTTGCTGGGCATATATCAGGGCGCTGTTGTAGTACCAGCCCAGATCACAGCAGCTCCCGCAACCCCTAAAGAACAGATCTGCCTCAGAAAGATCGGGATTGAGATCAGGATTTCTGCGAAAGATCTCTAAATTGGACTCAATGAGAGCGACAGTAGCAAAGGCAACGCATGAGCCGCATTGCTTTTGGTCTCTTATGGGAGTAGTCCAGTTCTTACCGGAGACCTGCCTCCAATCCCACTTATCTGGATATATGAAGACGGGTGCATTCTCGAATGATCGAGCATTCTCCCGATACAGGAGTTCCTGAATACACTTTTTCTCATCTTCAGGAACAACGAGACCAAGATACAACATTTTTTCCGGCTTTGTCAATCGGCTGAGAGATGTCTCTCCGGCCAGCCAGGATAGGCTCTTTTCTTTGATATTGCTGCGTATTGCGCTAATTTCGTCCAAGGCCACGGCCTGTAAACCCCCAATACATCTTAAGCCATATAGCAATATAAACTTTGTTATTTTTTATATACTATCATCAAAAAGAAAGCTATTAATAGCCAGTCGATGAACTATTGGTGTAGCAGGGGGATTTCCAGCTTTGGAGGTTCTGATTAAGAGATCTGCGCGACGCAGAAAGACCATCCAGGCCAGGATGGTGGGAGGAAAGATGGAGGTTTTGGCGCCTGCCTCTATCTCAGATGATGCTTTGCACTGTCACATAGAAAAACTGCGTTCTCGACTGGAGAAGCGGGTTTATCCGAAGGATGACGCCCATCTGCATGAGAGAGCCTGCCGTCTAAACAGCAAATACTTTCAAGGGCTTTTGACATGGAACAGCATCCAGTACTCGGCAAACCAGGAGCGCAGGCGCGGGTCGTGCAACTGTACAACCCGAACCATTCGCATCAGCAGCAAGCTGGCTCATCTTCCACAATGGGTTGAGGATTATGTGATTGTACATGAGCTTGCTCACCTTCTTGAACCCAATCACGGCAAGAAGTTCAAGGCACTGGTGCATAGATACCCACTGGCGGAAAGAGCCATTGGTTTTCTCATTGCAACCGAGACGGTATAATCTCTGTTTGCTGCAGCAATCACTTTAGCCTTAATTTTCGCCATTTATTTATATCCGAAAGACCTTGACGTTAGATGCTTTAATTAGAGGTTAGACGATGAAAAATTTACTTATTTTTATTATTTCTGCAATCCTGTTAGCGTCTTTAGTTGGTGCGGAAACGAAGGCAGGAGAGCAGAATAGGAATAACAATTCACTCATCTCCCGGGATCTGCTTTTCGGCAATCCTGACAAAATCACCGCTAGAACCAGCCCCGACGGCTCGAATCTCAGCTTTCTGGCCCCAATAGATGGAGTGCTCAATATTTGGGTGGGAAGAGCAGCTTCACCTGAGACGGCAAAGCCTGTGACTAATGACACATATAGAGGCATCAGAAGCTACCTCTGGGCTTACACCAACCAGAATATCCTCTACCTGCAGGATGCCAATGGAGACGAGAACTGGCGAATTTACAGCGTTAACCTCAGTAGCGGCAAGATCCTAGACCTCACACCTTTTGAAGGCGTCCGGGCCGAGATCCGGGCTCTCAGCCCCAAACACCCTCATGAAGCTATCATCGCCCTCAATAAGCGTGACCCTGAGTATCACGACCTCTACAGGCTCAATATCGAGACAGGCAACATGACACTTATCCTGGAGAATAGAGAGTTCTCCAGCTTTGAGATAGATGACGACTTCAAGGTGAGGCTGGCGAGCAAAATGACGGCAGACGGCGGAAGCGAGATATTCATGCCAGCCGAAAACGGCAGTTGGCAACCCTTCCAGAAGGTAGAGATGGAAGATACCCTCACCACCGGCTTTTCCGGATTTAATAAAAGCAATGATCTCATTTATCTTATCGACAGCAGGGGAAGAAATACTGCTGCTCTTTACGCCCTCAATCTGCATACGAATGAGAGCCATTTATTGGCAGAAGACCCAAAGTCGGACCTGTACGGTATCATGATTCACCCTACTGAAAGAAATGTGCAGGCGGTGGCATTTTACTACGACAGGGAAGAATTGAAGATTCTGGACCCTTCAGTTCAGCAGGATATCGATTTGCTGAATAATGTAGATGAAGGAAACATGTCGTTGGTAAGCCGCAGCCTGGACGACAAGGTATGGATAGTCGTTTTTACCAAAGACAACGGTCCGACGCGCTACTATCGATACGACCATGAGGCCAAGAAAGCCACTTTCCTCTTTACCGACAGACAGAAGCTGGCAGGACTGCCGCTGGCCAGGATGACTCCCGCCATCATAAAGTCGCGTGACGGCCTGGACCTGGTCTGCTATTACACCCTTCCTCCGCAAAGCGACGAGAATGGCGACGGACTGCCGGACAAGCCTCTTCCGATGGTTTTGTACGTGCATGGCGGCCCATGGGCGCGCGACTACTGGGGGCTGGATTCCGTTCATCAGTGGCTGGCCAACCGGGGCTACGCCGTCTTAAGCGTCAACTTCCGCGGTTCCACCGGCCTGGGCAAGAGTTTCATCAATGCAGGAAATCTGGAGTGGGGCAAGAAGATGCATGACGATCTCATCGATGCTGTGAACTGGTCTGTGCAGCAAAAAATCGCGGATCCAAAGAAGATTGCCATCATGGGAGGAAGCTACGGAGGCTATGCAGCTCTCGCCGGTTTAACCTTCACGCCCGGCATCTTTGCCTGCGCCGTGGATATCGTGGGCCCCTCCAACCTGATAACGCTCCTGGAGACCCTTCCACCTTACTGGAAGCCGGAGATAGAGCAGTTCACCAAGAGAGTGGGCGACTCCCGAACTGAGGCGGGAAGAAAGATGCTACAGGAACGCTCGCCCCTGAATTCGGTAGAGAAAATTGAGCGGCCCCTGCTCATCGGCCAGGGGGCCAACGATCCCCGCGTCAAGCAGAATGAGTCAGACCAGATAGTCAAAGCCATGCAGGCTAAGGGACTCCCTGTGACCTACGTGCTCTATGCAGACGAGGGTCACGGCTTTGCCCGTCCCGAGAATCGGCTCTCTTTCTACGCCATAGCCGAGGCATTTCTAGCCGAGCACCTGGGCGGCAGCTTCCAGCCCATCGGCCAGGACTTTGCGGGATCCAACCTCACTGTGCCAGCCGGAGCAGGAGAGGTTCCGGGCCTTGAGGAGGCTCTGGATGGCAAGGCCTAGATATCTCTTTTTTTTATTCTTTTGCTACGAAAATGTCTCCTCATCTTAATCGTATCGCGGACTGCCGTCTCGCCTTTGAATTTCGCTGATGAACATTTTGTGTACTCGAGTGCTTTCTCTCGCTGGCCTAGCTGATCTAAGGCAAAGCTAAGGCTTCCTGGCAGGTGAAGTCTCCGGGAGGCGGCGGGATCTGGAAGGGCGGCCCGTCCAAAAGCAGAATCTCCTGGCCTTTCAGCCTCCTGAGCGTCTGGTTGATCAAGGAAAATAATGGATGAAAGCAGCTGCAAGACAGCCGATGCTGCTGCCTGGGTTAGGGTCTGGAGAGGCCAGAGCAAAAGGGCAATAAAAACCCCGGATACCCTTTGGTCCAGGTTCACATAAAATAATCATTCTTCATCCAGAGTCTGGAAGTATCCGCTCATGATGCATACCGCATCTTCAGGCCCCACCTGCTCGAACTGCTCGCAGGGAGTTCCCCGGTAGCAGGGCAGGTGATGAATGGTACAAACGGCCAGATGCCTACCTTGGCCGGCCCGGGAGGCAAGATGGGGGCATTTCTCTCCAGCGGGCTTGAAGATCATAGCCTGCGGATCATGGGGATTTATGCTGCCGTCTGCCAGAATAGAAGGCGGGTTGACTATAAAAATACCCAGGCGAAGGCAGCATTGGCCGCAGCGCAGGCAGAGCATGATACGCCCTGAGGACGGGCAGCCTAATGTAGCTTACGAGAGTTCATTTTCTATGCGCTCGATTTTCTCTTTGTATTTCTGCTGTACCGACATCAAAGCAATATCCACGTAGCTGGAGTCCTTCACGGCAACCTCAAAATCCATGAGGGCTTCACGATACGCTTTCAGGTAGACATACATCATCATCAGATACAGATTGTGTGAATTCTTCAATTCCATTAACAACATCTGCCTACTGCTTCGTTGCTCCTCTTTGAAACGATCCGCCCGGGCGGGCAGCATAATCATAGCTTGTAATCAGAGCGCTATCTGTCCGAAGGGCAACACGAGAAATTCCAGCATGGAATTATATAAAGATTTTTGCGCCTCATTCTTAAAAGTTTTGAATTCGATAATTTTAAAAATGAAACAAATGAGATCGATAATAGTAATAGATTTAAGATATAAAGACTAATAATTTGCCGAGGAGATCATGAGGATATGAAAATTTTAGTGCCCCTGGCTGAGGGATTCGAGGAGATTGAAGCAATTTGCGTCATCGACATTTTGCGGCGAGCCGATGTGGAGGTTGTAACGGCGGGATTAATGGAAGGGCTTGTGGAAGGCTCTCACAAAATCAAGATGCTGCCGGACACAACCCTGGAAAAAATCGACTATCGGGACTTTGACGGGCTGGTTTTGTCCGGTGGAGCACCGGGCTTTGTCAATCTGGGAAATGATGAGCGCATCTTGAATATGGCACGGGAGATGGACCGAGCAGGAAAGCTCGTCGCGGCGATATGCGCGGCTCCATCGGTTCTCATCAAGGCCGGCGTCCTGCAGGGCCGTCGGGCCACGGTCAGCCCATCGGGAAAAGCCCAGGTAGAGGCCTGCGCCCATTTCAGCGAAGATCGGGTCGTGGTGGACGGCAACCTAGTCACCAGCCGCTCGCCGGGAACGGCCCTGGAGTTCGCCTTAAAGCTGGCAGAGATCCTGGCTGGAAAGGAGAAGATGCAGATGGTCAAAGCGCAGACGCTGGCCATCTGTCAGGGGGACTAAGTAAAATCTCTTCGAAGTTCCTCTCTGCCAAAAAATTAAATCAGCGGCTCCGGCTGCTTGCCTTCCGGCGCCAGCGGCAGGCCCGACCGGTGCATGACCAGAGGCTCGGGAAAGTGCAACGCCCGGTTCAAAAGCAGCCGCTTTCCCTCATAAGTCAGGGCAAAGACGGGGATGGAGATGCCCATCTGCAGGCAGGCATTTTTGCCCACGACATCCCGCACTGCCTTTGAGGCGCAGGACCAGACCAGATCGCAAGCTTTCGCCAGGGCGACTGCCTGCGCATCGCTGATTCCGGTAGTGTGAACAGCCAGCAAAAAGGGCCTCGCCCCCAGCTCTGCTCCCCGCACCCGAAGGGCAGCGGCATCGCTTGCATTGGTTCCGGCCACAGTCACCGCGATCCTCTGAAATCCAGCCGCCACCGCCTTTTGGTAGCCTTGCACCTGATCAACCGTTGCCTTCCGGTCGAGGAGAAGACAGCCCCTTTTCGCCATCCCCTCCTGGATCTCGGCAATGGGCTCCGTCTCGATCAGCCCGGTCATGTGAGCGCCTATCGCCTGCAGCACATCAGGCCTTGTCGCCACCACAGTCCCCGCACCCTCGCAGACGAGGACTGCAGCATCAACCAGTCCTTCGGCCATGGCGTCTGCTAAAATCTCGGAGGCACCGAAGCTCACGGGCTTTTCCTGCAGCTCCAAAACACGCTGCGGTCCGTACATTCCAAGCTCTTGCATGTGGCTTTGCAGTACGCGTTCCACAGTCTCGCGGCTCTCCTTCTCGATGCCGTACAGACCCCGGCGCAGAGGGCAACAGCCGATGAGAGGCTCGGTCAGAACCTCGATCTTGCCGTCATTTACCCTGACACGGGCCTTGGCCATCTCCAGCAGATGCTCGGACATTTTACTACCTGGCAATTTTGGTATTCGTCGATTTGCAGCGCGGGCAGCGCAGCTTGTAGCCGAAGCCCCTGAAGAGCATGCTGCAGTCCTGGCACCTGTAATTCTTGGCGAAGGCTTCTTCTATGCTGCCCAGATCCACTCCACAGCCGCAGGTGGCGCACATAGAAAAAAGTGGCCTTTTGAGGGTAAATAGCTTTGCCGATGGGAGCGAAAGAGAATATAGGCAATTAAGATATACCCTCTCGCCAATCCCCTCGCTCATGCGCGCTGCAATCGTAGTCTCCGACCCTCTGGATTGGACGGCCCAGGCTCTGCTCGCCTCCTTCCTAAAAAAAGGCATGGATGCGTTTTTTCTGAACTTCTCAGACCTTTTCGCCGGCATCGCAACCGTTCAATCCTTTGGCTGCTCGGGAGTCGATCTCCTGAATCTGGATGCCATAGTCGTGCGGGACTTAGGCAGGCGAGGACCTGGCGATGTCGCCTTCCGCTTTGAGGCCCTGCAAGCCCTGCAGGAAAAGGGAATTTGCATCATCAATCCGCCCCAGGCCATCGCCCGGGCGGCCAACAAGTTCGCAACCTCCCGTGCCCTTCATGACGCTGGAGTCGCAACTCCCAGGACCTTTGTCACCACCAGCTTCAAGGAGGCGGAAAAAGCCCTGCACGATTTCAAAAAAGCAGTCTCCAAGCCCCTATTCGGCTACAAGGGCAGAGACATCGTTCTTCTTGAGGACGCAGTCGAGGCAGACCTTGCCCGGCTGGAAAGCATCGTAGCAAGCCAGGGTCTGGTCTACCTGCAGGAGTTCATCGCCCTCGAAAATCCGCGCGACATCCGCGCCTTTGTCGTAGACGGAAAGGTTCTGGGAGCCATCTATCGCGTCGCGCCTCCCGGCCAGTGGATCAGCAACCTGGCCCGTGGCGGCCGGGCAGCAGGATGTCCTCTTACGGAGGAGCTGGCGGAATTGGCCGCAAAAGCGGCAAAAGCAGTTGGAGCCGTTTACTGCGGCGTGGATCTACTGGAGACGGCTCGCGGCCTCGTCGTCATCGAGGTGAATGGAACGCCTTCGGGAAAAGGCATCTTCGAGGCGCTGGGCGTGGATGTGACGGCCGCAATAGCAAGCCACGTGCATCAAAATAGTTATCTACGTGGCCGTTAAATTGAGGCTCATGTTTACGATACTCACCGGTGCACAGTTTGGTGATGAAGGCAAAGGCAAGGTTATTGATCTGCTGGCCGAGAATTACGATG
>JBAQXX010000134.1:0-43224 GCA_049299735.1 Methanothrix sp.
CCATTAAACCTCTCTGTTTTTGATCAGGAGGCAAAAGCAAAGCCTTCGAGCCCATCGCATCGGCCTTCTCACCTAATGGAGAACGGGTATTTATAGATAGCGCAGCTAACGAAAGAAGAAAACAAAGCCGTAGAGTTTTAAATAATATTAAGTAGATCAAAACGGATTGACTGATATGACTACCTGTCGAACAAAAAAATTTAAACCAGCGACTTCAGCTTCGCTGGAGAATTATGAGGGTTATGTCAGTGGAACCTCGTTTTTCCGGGGAATAATCCGAAAGAGCCTGCTGGGCGGCTTTCAGGATATCCGAGGCAGGGAGTGATCTATTATTTATGACCAGATTTATCAGACGCTCGATGCCGAATGGCCTCTTTGTGCCGTTCTCGAGCTCTACCACGCCGTTGGAATACATGACCATAACATCACCCGGCTGGATGGGTATGAGCGTCTTTTCCAACTCCATCCTGTCCAACATACCAAGAGCAATGCCGCCACCACCCAAGGTATCCACCATTCCTCCGGGATCGACGATGAAGGGCGGATTAAAGCCGGCATTCACATATTCTAATGTGTGGTTTACGGGATCTAATAAAGCATAAAAACATGCCAGATTCGTTCCGTAACCATGTTGATTTATCTGTGAATTCAGGTCGCTGATAGCCTTTGCCGGATCTAATTTATCAGACGAGGCGCGAATGAGCGTTCGCGACATGATGGCAAGCATAGCAGCCTGGACACCATCCCCGCCTACACCCGCCATCGCGAATGCAATTTTATCACTTGCTCGGGTAATATCATAGAGATCAAAACTATTCGTCTCCGATGGCCAGTAAAGCGTCTGGATATCATATCCTTCTTCCTGGGGCACATTTGCCGGAACCAGATCACGCTTTACTCCTTCCAGGAAGGCCACCTCCTTGCCGCTGCCGCCCCGCAAAACTGCGTCTCCTTCCAACCCCGCCATGTATCCCTTGAGACCCTGTGCCATTTTATTGAATGAGACTGCCAAAGCAGCCAGCTCGCCAGAGGCATCCGCCCGGACATCAAACTCGCCACGCGAAATTTTCTCAGCCGCGCCGACAAGAGAAGCAATCTGGTCGTCGATCCTGCGGCCTAGCCACCATGCCGCCCCCAGCACAGAAAAAACGGTGAGTACAAAGATGAGAATGATATAATCCTGAACTCTTCGCGATGCATCATTTAAGCCAGCAGTTGCACTCTTGGCAACGTCCCGTATACCGGAATCGATGAATCGCGCCGGCAGGCTCATCTCCTCAGCCGGGTAGGCAATGCACAGGACCCAACCAAGCGTATCTATGCGCGAAAAAGCCACATATCCGTCTGAATTTCCAAGGCCCACCAAAATTGAACCTGAGCTCTCTTTCGAAATGCCCTTTCCAAGAGCCCTGACCTCAGAACTGGTGGATTTAAAGAGATTATCCGCCTCAAAGATCTCATTCAGACCACCTTCAGGCTTAATCTCTGGCCGGTATATTATCAGGCCCGATGCATCCATAATAAAAGGATATCCTCGTCCCCTCATAGATGACAGGTCGCCATAAATCGGATACAGAGATACATCCATTCCCGCAATGCCTGCAAACTCATCTCCCCGAAAGAAGGGAGTAGCAACCGTAATTGCATAATTTCCCTTACCATCCACATAAGGCGCAGTCCAGATGGTTTTCTTCTTCAGCCTGGCCTGAGAATAATAAGGCATGTCCTTGTAGCCGAAGGGCGCCGTATTGCTGAGGGTTTTATTGCTGTAAGGCCATACAGCCAGCACTCCATCCTCGGTTCCGATAAAGGACAGGAACATCGACGATTTGGCCTTGTGAAGCTCTTGCATAGCCCTAGCGGGGGCACAGAGTGATATTATGGTAGCATCTCTTCTCTTAGAAGTTGTCTGATTGGAACCAATTGGGGCAACCCATATTCCGGAAGGGGTGCAGCTCTCGTTTACAGAGCCGGCAGTCGCATAGCTGGCTACAAGTTCATTCTCAGAAGCAATGCGCCTGAAAAACTCGTCATACTGATGGGCCTTCGCAATAGCGAGCTGTACCTGATCGGCATCGCCTTGACCGACCGCCAGTGCAGAGCGATTCAGAGATGTACTGAGGCCAGTGATATTGCTTTGAACGTCCATTGACGCCTGGTTCATCTCCACTAAAGATATGATTCCTAGAATTATCATAGGAATCAGAGCAAAAGCTACCAGAACCACCAGGAGCTTTTCCCTTAATCCATCGATGCCAGCCATTTTCCCATCCATTGACCTGGTAATATAAACTCTTTTCAGCATTCATTGCAAAAACTATTTATTGGTACTAGCCGAATAAATATTGTGAAAGCGCCCTATGAATTTCTCCAGCCATTGAGCAGGCTGACGAGAGCATACCACCGCTTTGAAAGCACCTTGTGGGCAATGAACGCCGCAATACTGTCGGTCGCGGTTTTCGCACTGACGGAGATTATCGGTCTTCCCGACTTTATGAGCTTCTATTATCAGGACGTCCCGATCCTCGCGACATCACCAGCAGTTATCTCCATAATCCTCGGCCTGACCGGGGCCACGCTTATCAAGAGGCGGAAAGAGGCCGATATCTTTCCACTCTTGGGGCCAGAGCTTTCCGAGAAAGCCCGCACCGCTTACGACAATCGCGACGTTGATTCTCTGCCCATGCAAAACCTGGCCAAAGAGACAAAAGCAAGCCTAAATAAAATCAAGCCATCCGATATTCTCAATTCCCGACAGATAAGCAGCAGAGCATTAGCCATCGTACTCATATCAGGCGCTGCCATTATATTAGCCCAGAGCGAAATTGTCACTCCATCGGATTTCCAGTCTCTCGCCGATCTAAGGGACAAAGCCCTTTCCGCTTTTGAGAAGGAAAAACCGACGGAAAGCACAAGCCAGGAAATAAACCTCACAGGCAACCTCTTCGGCAATCCTTCTCTGGCCGTCTTAAATGAGAACAAGATGGAAATTATGCTCTATCCGGGAATAGGAGCAGGATCTCTCGCCCGAAACACACAGCCAGTGGAACGTGTCTTCCAGCAATCCCAGACGGGAGATGCAGCAGCAGTTCCATCTGAACTCTATATTGAGAGCCTTCCTCCCGAAAACAAAGATATAATCAAGAAATACTTCACGATTCTTTCCCAGAGCGAGAGATGAAGTTACCTTTTTGGTTTTGCCTTTGCACAGCCAATTATATCCTCCAAAATAGCTTTCCCCTCTTTTGATGAAAAGAGCGGAATCTCCCAGTCCACCGCCACTCGCCCATTTTTCCTGTAGACCATTATGCCTCGCCTCTCCCAGGCAGAGGTTCTGGCCAGATTTATGCCCTTCTGAAAGACAAGCTCATGAATCTCCGGCTCACTTAACCCGCGCAGCTTCTCCATGGCAGCAGTACCATTGAGCCCCTCCTCCTGCAACATGTAAAATCCATAGGAAAATATATGATTTCTCCAGGTCTCATCCTGACGCTCCACGAGGTAGCTGCATATCTCCGCCTCGCAAAGAGGGATTGTCCGGCAATCCATGGAAACAGGCCTGCGAAGGCCCAGGGATAGGGCCGCAGAGAGAAAGCCCGCGACCAAGGAATCGATCTTTTCCACCCTGCCTGCAAAGGGCGCATCAAGAAAGACAAGGCTGATCTCATCCGAGAATGTGAAGGCCAGGACGGGAGTGGGCCCAAAATCCAAAAAGAAGCTCTCCACAACGCTTGCCATCGACCGGGCAAAATCGATGTCATAAGGCTTAATGCTTTCTTCCAGTACCTTTTTGAAGCCCCTTCCGTCCGCTCTTACTACCAGTGGCGGCCGGGCACATAGGCCGGAATAAACCTCCCAGCTAGTCGACTTTGCGCGGATCCTTTGCATTTCTAGTCAGGTGCCGGATGATGATGATATCGCCTACTGCAGTAACCCAACGATAGGGTATTACGATCCCCTTGCCCTTCTGATCAAATAGCTCCCGGTTAACATCTCCAAGAGCCAGGCCGCTCACAACGCCGTTCTCAGGGTCAAGGACGGCATCTTCCACCCTGCCCACAAAGATGCCCTTTTGAGTATAGACATCCTGGTCCAGGAGCAATGTGATCTCTGCATTCATCTAAAATCCCATAATAAAATTTGTGTATTAGATATTAACTTTGCTCTGGAAAAATGACTTTATGCTAATCCATCAGCCTCGACGCAGGATAAATACGATACGCTATGTCAGTTTATCCGCGAAGCACAAAGATCGCCGGACCATTGGCAGGCACCACCCGGATGAAAAAGCAGGGAAAACCGGCCGGTCATCATGAGCCGGTATATCCATATGGATAATTCGGATCATATCCGGGATAGTTGTTCCAGGGATCGTAGCTGGACGTCCCATCAGAAAGAAGGCTATAGATATTATATCCGGGATAAGACCCTGTAATAAATCCAGTGGCAAATCCGGTGGAGTAATGGCTCAAATTCTGAAGCTTATTCTGCCCGTAAGAAGGCTCGCTTTTATTATATCCCAGGTTAAAATGAGACGTATTGTAGTCATCCGGATATTTAAGCGTCCCATTGTTGACGGAAAATCCCCTCGGAGATCCTCCCCAGCTCCAGAGACTGCCATCAGTCGCGAATGAGCTACCATTAGACGGCGCTTTGCCCTGGACATCAGATGCCGATGATGCGGACGATAAAGAAGGCTGAGCGTTCTGAGAATCTGAGGTAAAGTTGTCCACATATTGCCATACAACCCCAACCCCGGACAGACAAAGCATCAAGACTATGGCGAAAAATGCCGGAAAAACCCTCTGTCTGCACATCTTTTCGACCCGCATGGTATGGACCCGCGACTGTGGTTTTGGTCTCATAGCATAAAAATATGTGGTAGACCCGAAACCTGCCGCAAGCCGGTACTGCCTCTCTGCCCTCATCAATGAGATGCATCTTATTTGATTGGGATATTAAATATCGCGATATTCAAGACCACGGGATTCTATCATGACAGGTAGATCTATAATACAGAAAAGAAAGATTGCATGGAATATGAAAAGAACATCTTCTTTTGCCGGGTCCTTTAGAGGAGGTAGCAAAAGGTGATAGTTGTTGGCATATGCGGCAGTCCCAGAAAGGCCGGAAATACTGAGTTTCTCCTAAATGAGGCCTTGGCCGTGGCTAAAGAGAGGGGCTTTGAGACGGAGAGGCTGCTCATTTCAGAGATGAATGTAGATTTTTGCAATGACTGCGGGGATTGCAGTAAAGGAAAATCCTGTCCAAAAGAGGACGATATGACGCGAATCATTTGCTCACTGGAAAGAGCTGACGGCATAATCATCGCCTCGCCGGTCTATTTCGGAAGCGTAACTGCCCAGCTTAAGGCAGTCTTCGACAGGACCATCCCGCTACGCCGGCAGGGCCTTCGTCTCAAAGATAGGGTCGGCTGCGCCGTCAGCGTAGGTGGGTCAAGAAACGGCGGTCAAGAGAAGACACTTGAGACTGTGCATGCCTGGATGCACATACACGGCATGATAGTAGTTGGCGATGATGCCCACTTTGGAGGCATTGCCGTGCGGCCCGCTGCGGAAGATCGCATCGGCAGGAAGACGGTTGTCGCCAGCGCCAACAAGCTGTGCGACTTGCTGGAAAGGCTGGAAGAGAAAAAGAGCTGCTGGGGCGGAGATTGAGACAGAAATATCTGGGCGAAAAGGGCCTTATTGGACTAATAGCATTCCTCAGCGCTTTCGTTCCTTTATCTACTGACCTTTATCTTCCCGCATTGCCCGGCATGGCAAATTTTTTCGGCGTATCAACCGACCTGGCCAATCTCACTTTAATCCTCTTTTTTGTCTTTTTCGCAGCAGGAACTCTCTTCTGGGGGCCGCTAAGCGACAAATACGGACGCAGACCAATACTACTGATTTCTCTGTCCATCTATTCTCTGGCTGGATTCTTGTGCGCAGGTTCGGCTGATATATACCATCTAATAATATTCCGGGTCCTGCAAGCCCTGGGAGGAAGTGGGGCTTTTGCCGCAGCCACCGCCATAATCAAGGATGTCTACGACAGCAAAAACCGGGAGGCAATATTAGCTCTTGTTCAGTCCATGGTGCTCATATCTCCCATGGCAGCCCCGGTTTTTGGCGCCCTCTTACTTCGCATCACTTCCTGGAGAGGAATATTCCTGATTTTGGGAGGCATCGGCTTGCTGTCGCTGGCAGGAAGCATAGCTTTGCAGGAGACGACAGATAAACTTTATACTGGAACGGCAGGGCAGGCCTGGAGAAGGCTCGGCAAAGTGGCAAAAAATCCCGGCTTTGCCTCATTGCTCTTGATCTTTTCATTGCTCAGTGTATCCAGCATGGCCTTTATTGCTGCATCTTCGTATATTTACATAAACGGATTCGGCCTGAGCGAGCAGGTATACAGCTACTATTTTGCCTTCAATGCCCTGGGAATGATCACAGGACCCGTGTTATATCTGCGGCTGGCCCAACGTTTTTCGCGGCGATCGATTATCATGTCCTGTTTTGCCGTGATCTCGGTCAGCGGACTTCTTATTGCCCTCCTGGGAAGCATCAAGCCCATAGTATTCGCCATGGTACTGCTGCCCGCCACGCTTATGGCCAGCTGTGTGCGCACTCCCGGCGCAAATCTGATGCTTGAGCAACAGGAAGAGGATACCGGCTCGGCTGCCGCCCTCATTAGCTGCTTTGGCATCTTTATGGGCAGCGTGGGAATGACCGCTATCTCGCTGCCCTGGAGCAATACCATCCGTGTTTTGGGCGCGATGAATATCCTCGCCGGTTTGACCTGTCTTGCCTTATGGCTGCTCTTGTCCAATAAGCCCTTCATAAGGCAGATTCCCGAAACCCGATTCAGATCAGGTTAATATCAATGCGAAAAGCTATAGCTTTTCACCGTCGTGAGGGGAATTGTGGACTGGTTTTTCCTCTCTCTGGTGGGAGCATCTGCTCTTGCGGTTACCGGGATTATCGACAAGTTCATCCTGGGCAGGTATGTGCGAGACCCTCTGGCCTACCTGGCCGCCCTGGTGGTAATGCAGCAGATTCTTATCGTTGCCATCCCGGCCTATTTCGGATGGGGGTATATCTTCCCACAGTCGATTTATGCACTGGCTGCAGGCGGCTGCCAGGTGGTGCTCTGGGCGGCCTACCTGCTCGCCCTTCAGGTGGAGGAGACCAGCAGGGTAGCGGCCATGGTATACGTCTTTCCCGTCCTCGTCTTTTTGGGCGCATTTATCTTCCTGGGTGAGACTCTTGCCGCCAAAGATTATGCAGGAGGCACTTTGCTGATATGCAGCGCCTTATTAATATCCTACAGGCCGGCGCAAGGAAGCGGTCCGGCTATCCTCTCACCGGGTTTAAAGTACATGGCAGTCTTCTGGATCTTCAGCGCCGTCTATGCCCTGGCTGCCAAATACCTTCTCGTCTTCATGAATGAATGGCATTTGATTCTCTGGTCATCCTTGGGCAGTCTGCTGGCAGTCTTGCCGCTTCTTGGGCATGAACCGGTCCGAAGAGAGTTTGCCGCATATTTCCGCAGCGGCCCGTTTATGCTCTCCGCTCTGCTGGCGGACGAGATATTCGATTTCCTGGGCAGGGGAGCTTTCATCTTCGCCTATGCCGTCGGCTCCGTGGCTCTGGTCTCCAGCGTGGCTGCTCTTCAGCCCTTTGTCACCCTGGTCTATGTCATACTCCTGGGACTGTTTGTTCCGGGAATTTTGCAGGAGGAGATGGATAGAAAAACGATAGCTCAGAAGACGGTCGCCATCTTCTTGATTGTTGTTGGGGTATACCTGGTTTCTTGATCTTTTTTTGTTAGAGCTTCAAAGGCAAGAAGAAGAACGCCATTCCCAGTATGCCGTAAACCGCCAGCAGCATAGCCCCCTCCAGCCAGTTGGACTCCCCGTCCAAGGAGACCAGAGCCGAGATCATGGACGCGGCGGTCAGAGCGATAAGCTCCAGTTGATTGAACTGCAAAGTGAGGGGACTGCCAAAAAGCAGCGATGTGAAGACCAGCACCGGAGTCACAAAGAGAGCGATCTGCAGGCTGGAGCCCAGAGAAATAGAGAGACTGAGGTCCATCTTATTCTGCCTGGCTGCCTGAACAGCGACCAGGTGCTCGGCAACATTGCCAATGATAGGAACGATAATTATTCCCACGAAAAAAGGCGTAAGGCCAAGGATAGCCGTGACCTCTTCAATCGATGCCACCAAAAGCTCGCTCATCAGGACGATGCCGACCATGGAGAGGCCCATGACGGCTGAAGCCTTGCCGGTGCTCCAGACATGTACGGGCAGTGCTTCTCTCGCCGTTACTGCATCGCATCTCTCCGAAGTGCAGCTCCTCAAAGTGTAGACGATAAAGAGCATGTAGAGGATCAACATGGCTACGGCGGTAGTCAGGCTCAGCTCCTCCACCAGCAGGGCGTCCGGTATGTAAAGGCTGAAGAGGGAAGGCACGCTCATGGCGATCAGGGCCAGAACGGTCATGGTAGCATCGGTATCCACGTGGCGTCGGTCGAACAATTGCCGGCCGTTTTTAAGGCCGCCTAACAACATGGCAAATCCCAGGACCATGAGAAGGTTGCCCAGAATGGAGCCGGTGATAGAGGCCAGTACCAGTTGCATCTGCCCGGCGCGAATGGCTGCCAGTGTGATGATCAGCTCCGCGGCATTGCCGAAAGTGGCATTGAGAAGCCCGCCCAGGCGCGGGCCGGTCTTCTCTGCTAAAACCTCTGTCGCCTCGCCCAGTATCTTTGCCAGTGGAATGATAGCAAGAGCTGAAGCGACAAAGACGAAGATTTCGCCTATGCCGGCGAAATGCGCCAGCAGGGCAACCGGCAAGAAGATGAGCAGCAATTGCAGTACGCGCATCAAGATCCCTTAAATTAGTTAAACTACAAAAAGCCGTCTGTTGGAAAAGAATGGAAAGCTGCATCCACTAGCGCAGCAGCTTTTCCACCTCCGTCTTGAAGCGTCCTCTATCGCTCTTTGCCGTGTACCTGATGTGAATGAGAACATCATCGAGATCCAGTATCTTGTTGGCCACAAGATCAGGATTTGATCCCAGGGGTATCTCCAGCCTCCAGGATGAGATCAGTCCCGTGCCCTCGAAGGGGAAGTATCGATTGTCGAAGATGAAGTCCATGCAGAACATGCCTGCATCTCTCTCATTCACCCTGGATACGGCCACCTGCTGGTTGGCCCTCCAGTTCACCCGCAGCGTCTTCGTGTCGGGCTGATCGCTGCTGCTGCCCTTGCCCATCAGATATGAAACTGCGGCCGCGTCCGGTGTCAGCAGTGTCTTGTTGCCCAGCTGAATCAGAGTCACATTGACCGATTGGTATGGCTCCAGCTCCCTTTGCGTGACCACGGTCAGCTCGATGCTCTTTATCACCCTGAAGTAGTGGCCGGGGTAATCCCGATCGAAGAGCTCTTCTTTGAGCTGGAACTCGCAGGCCCCTTTGGCCATGAGGAGCAGCAGAGATCCCGGATAGGTATTTTTCATGGAGATGGTCTTCTCGATCTCGATGAATCGGCTGTCCTGGGCCAGGTGAGATTTCTCCATCTGATCAATCTGCAGCAGCAGAGCCTCTCCTGCCAGCAGGCCCTTCCTCAGGCTATCCCAGTGAGTCGGCGTGATGTAGGTGGCAGTTGATGGGATATCATATTGCAGGCACTTTTCCGCAGACTTGGCCATGTCGTAGGCGGTCTTGTAGGACTGGAAGTAGAGAGAGGACAGCCTTCCAATCATCCAGTTGTAGAGGGCTTCATTGGAGAACTTGCTGCGGTAGAAGTACTCGATATCCTGGTTTTGCTGAATCGTCTTCTCATGAATCACCATATCCAGTTGCGCCTGTTCTATTGCTGACTGGGCTATTAATAGCTGTATGTCTATTTCTTTCAATTCCGACTCGGCCTCTTTTTTCTCGAAATCCCATTCGTTTCGCCTGCGCACCCGCTCGCCTGCTGTTTCTATAAGCTCTGCAATATGTTGCACCAATTCGATTCCGGCTTCTGTAGCTTCAGCAATTGCCTCTGAGGAATCAGCGCCAATTAATTTCTTTTTAACGACATTATGCGGTCCAATTCCCGAGAAACCAACCTCTACATCAGTATCTACCAATGCAAAGATAGCCTTTGCAATCCTGAAAGCGATATCTACCGGGTAACCTGCTAAGCTTATGCTTTCCAGAACAAGTGCAGCTGTCTCATACCCATTCAGGTTTTCGTTATATAGACCTTCATAGTAATTCTTTTTGTCCTGTGTCCTGGTTCTGCTCTCTTCTAAAGCAGCCTTTGACCTCGTGGCCTCTTCAATATCTTTCCTTTTGCTGCCGGTCGTCAAACTCAATATCACTTTCTCCTGAGTGTTCTGCAGATTGGCCAGCTTTTCTGCATCCTTCTTCTCGATGGCATCCAGGAGAGCCGACCCCAGGCTTATGGCATTGGCTGCCATCTCCTTAGCCATACCCACGACAATTGGATAGCGGTAATGGGGCACGGACATATTCAGCTCGGCGAGGGCTCCGCCGATGCCCACGCCAGAGGCAACGGCCGCCACCAGATCTGAGGGATCAATCGGCGGCGAGAACAGAGCGAGCTGGCGGTAGATGCCCTCAAAGTTCTGGCTGTGCCTGATCTTGAACATCCGGTCCTCTACCAGGTCCCAATAGCCTATGAACTTCTCGTTCTCAGGCACGCAAAAGTCGGTGATGATGTTCCTGTGCGGGCTTTGCACGGCAGAGCCGCCACTGCCTGACACAATCTTCTCGACCTCTGTCATGAACTCGGATTCTTCCTCATACTCCTCGATGAAGTCCTCGTAGGTGCCGATCTTCTCAAATCTCTTAATGGTCTTCACCTTCGGCCTCGGCCCCAGGAGATTGAAGGCCAGCACATAGAGGCCCACCGCCTCATTGATAGACTCGCGACTGTCCTGCATAAACAATGAGTCGCCCCAGTCCACCAGGTTGTCGATGTACTTCATCACCACAGCCTTCTTGTAGGCGGTCATGCGAAGCGCGGCAATGGCATGGGGATCAAACGGGTCCTCGCGGTAGGCAGCCAGAGCCGTGCCGTCGGTCAGAAGGGTCTTCAAGCTTTCGAAACTATCTTCCTTGAAGGGCAGATACCTCCAGTACCTATCTTTACCGCTCCCGTCGCCAGATGTATCTTCATTCGCAGTGGGATTGAAGATGTAGTGGTACCACCTTTGCGCCTCCTCGAATACCTGATTGGAGTTGAGCTTGTTGGCGATAAGGAATGGTACGTGGAAGAAGACCTCTTCGAAGTAGAGGCGGTATGCGCCCTTGAAATCGATAGTGCTCTCGATGTGGTTTCGGCTGCGAGGTACCAGGGTCTCATTGGGTCGATACGTATTCCAGAAGTCCAGCTCCTTTGTCTTTTGTGAGCCTACGCTGAGCAGTCCGTCTATGCCTCCTGTGAATAGATTTTCGCTGAGTTCATGAACGGCAAAGGTGCTCAGTCTTTCGAATTCAAATTCGATCTTCCTGGATATGGCAGGAGCCTCAGATAGGCTCCATAATTTAAGGGTCATATCATTGGAAACAGATACGGCCATATCGCTTCTGACGCATACTGCCGTCACCATTTTTGTGTGCCCTGCAAAAGTCTGAATAAGGCTGCCGCTAACCGCATCCCATAATTTGACGGTTTTATCCTTAGATCCAGATATGATCCTCTTGCCACCGGTCGTCTCAAAGATGCACAGCGAGGTAATGAAATCTGTATGCCCGTCGCTGCCGCTTCCGATTTCAACAGGACCGGTTCCATTTACCAGGTCCCATACTCCCAATTTGCTGCCGGACTGCACACACACCGCCCAGGTGGCGTCATCTGAAATTGCCACTGCATCCGCGCCCGAACAGATATGCCCCGACAGCGTTTTTAGAAGTAGGCCGGTTTCAAGATTCCACAGCCTGAGAGTACCATCTCTGGATATTGATACCGCTTTTAATCCATCGGCAGTCACAGCCAGGCCGCATACGCTGTCTGTATGCCCGCTCAGCAGGGAAATGTTGCTTTCAATCGGATTGTTCACATGCCACACCACGATTTCGTGATCGTCTCTTGTGGCTGAGATTACCCTATTGGCATTATCAGATACGGCCAGAAAAGAGGAAAGATGCAACGATCCCGGCTCTACGGTTTTCAAATCCCTGCCGCTTTCGCAATCCCAGAGTGTGAATCTGTTTTCAGTGCCGCTAAACCATTCAACGCCTGTATCGATGGTTGCCGCCATTTTGCCGCTCGCGGTCAGGGCGATGACGCTGCCGCCTGAGAAAAACAATCCGGAATTACTCCATAAGTAGATCGTTTTCTTTTCATTGGTGAGCAGATCTATCTGAGTAATCTTGCCGGTAATTCCTCCAAAAAGGTTCCCTGGATTTTCAGCACAGATGACTTTGCTGCCGGCAGGAGACTGTGCCACAGAAACCACTCCTATGATTCCTATGTCTCTGGAAAGGATCCGGGATGTCTGGGCTAGAAGCGGATTGCCGCTCTCGAGTTCAAAGGTGACCAAAAGCTCCTGAGGCTCTCCGCCTTTGGTAGATACACTGCCATAATCCACCTTCATCATTTCGGCAGTGGTTGGTATGAGCAAGCTTTTGTTATTTGCCAGGTCCGTAATTATCGTCCGAACCAGCAGCTCCTCGTCTCCGGAATTGATGATGTAACATCCCGGCTGATTATTCACATCGAAGAAGGAGCATTCCGTCCCTTCTAAATCTCTGAGCAGGATCTTTGCCTCGTCGACATAATTGGCAGGCAGGGTGAGCGGCCTGGCCATGAGCTCCACATCGCTGGTAGCAAAGTCGTTGATTGACAGTCCATTGGTCTCAACCAGATGCAATATCGCTTTGGACGATCCTGACAAATTGGCATTGTAGCTGAGATTCACATCCCAGACCACCTGGTACCAGTTCGGCTCCAAGACGAGCTTGAAACTCTTATCCTTGAGATTATTTCTCAGGCTGGCTACCCGGTCGCCGAAGAACAGTATGAGCCTCTCCCGAGCAGCGATGCGGGCCAGCACCTCATTCATGGGCATGAGAGAGAAGTTGAATCCGGGCGAAGAGACAAGCTGCATAATGCAATCCTTATCTACTTTGTTAAGAGGCAGACAGAACAGCCCCGCAGCTACCGGTATTCTCTTGCTCATGTTTTCCTGAATTTCCGTGAGCGACCGCTCCTGGCTCCAGAGCCTGAGTTCGCTCATCAGGGCCTGGAACGCATCCTCGACGTTCGCATCCTGCTTGCCGACAACCATGATGTCCCCTTTCGGTATGGCGGCAAGATTTGCAAGCGTCCGTTTTAGGATAAGTTCGCCGTCTTTATAGATCTTCAGATAATGAGTTCCGCTGTTTGTTACCTGCTGGGCAACGGCAATATGGTTCCAGGAACCGAAATCTACCTCAAAGCCAAACGCGGGGCTGGGTGTTTGATTTGAGACCTTGAAGCTTATGATGATATTTTTCGACTGCCATTTGGGCTCTGCCAGCTGTTTATTGAGCGCCGCCTGGGCGGCATTTCCTGCCTCTACTGCCTTTGTCTCAGCCTCAGACACCGCGGGCCCAACCAGCGTACCTGCGCCGGGGGCCTCATCATATTTCGTCCAAAAGTCGTTCCATGCAGCCAGCCTGGCTTGAGGCGTAGAGTTCGGGTCTTCAAGGAGGCTCTTATAAGTTGCCAATGCAATATTAGCAACCGTTCTGGTGGTCGCACATAACGGTGCTTGCTCATTGACATCGGCCGCACATACCAGCGCTTCCTTATCGAGAGCTGCAGTATTTAAATTCAAAAAGCTATTCCATGCAGCCTGCCTGGCTTGAGGTGTAGAGTTCGGATCTTCAAGGAGGCTCTTATAAGCAGCCAGTGCAGTATCAGCAGTAGCTCTGGCATTTGCAGCTACTGTAATCCTTAGCGCATTATACGCTGCATCCCTCGCCTCCAGCGCCTCTTGCGCTACCAGGCCAGAATCATCGAAACTTGAACCCTCAGCCTTTGCCCTGGCAGCCTCTTCGTCAGCGGCCCCGTCGGAATACTGGGCGTTATTGATCAAGATCAGAGCTGTTGCCGTCTTTCCGGCTACAAAAGTTGCATCATCGACCTTCTGCTGATATCCGGGTACTTCAATCACGTTATTTGTGGCATCTACCTGGAAGGAACCCTGGCTGTAGTTGAACAATGCAGCAGATCGAATGCATTGTGCTTGGTTGAATAGATAGGTCCAGCCAGCAGGATTTTCATTCTCGAACCTCACCCAGAACTCCCAGGTGATCGTAGACATATCAAATTCCTTGACGGTCTTTTCGATGAATGTATCCTTATCGATCTGCAGCACCATAGCATCCTTTTCTTCATCACCCTGGGAGGAAACATCGGGCAGCAAGAGGTTCACGACCCTCTGAGCAAAGATTCTCTGCCAGCGGGCCTGCAGGTGTTCGTCCTCGGAGAGCTCCACATCGGAGAGTTCCGTCCAGGATTGAGGCTGTTTCCATTCCTGGCTGAAGTTGAAGTAGCTGTATTTTACCACAGGTTTGTAGATATCTACTGTTTCACTGCCGTCTCCAACGGTCTTGTTGAGCTTGGTGAACTCCATCCAGAATAAGAAGAGCTTGCCGAAGGCATACACCGGCGCAATGAAGTCGGAATTCATAACCAGGTCGATCTTTTCCCAAGCGAGCCATCTCTCTCCGGACAGGTCCTTGATGAACTTCCTCAGATAGAAGGTCGCGGGCTCCGTCCTGGTTTTGCCCACCAGATAAAGGACCTCTGGGCGGTTATCATCGTCCAGATCCACATGCAAGTAGCTTCCCACAATCTTGAGGTTGGCAACCTCAGCAAATTTCTCCAGGTAGTGAACATAGGCAGCTTCCACGGAATCCTGGGTGATGTCTGTCTGCATTAGCTCCTGCTCCAGATCCTCGAAGAAGGGCGTCTTGGTGTCTCGCAGCTCCGGCTCGATGTAGTTCTCTGGATATAGGAAGACCTTGCGGTTGGCTTCCCAAACCCGGTAGTTCTTCACCCACTCCCATTCCTGCGAGGGAATGGTGGCCGGGTCGACTCCCGCTTCCAGATTCATCAGGCATCGCTGTATGTAAAACTGCAAGGCAGCGGTAGCCTGCACAATGCGGGAGGTCTCCATCTCGCTTCCCACTTGCATATCAAGGAGGAAGTACTCGTGATAGATATCCGGGCCTTTCCGGAACAGATTCTGCCGGTATATGTTCAGTTCGCCGTCTTCGTCCTTGGCGATCAGTGCCAGGCTCAGGCCATCGCTTGTGATGAGAGTAGCCGTACCTTCCGCCTCATCGACGACTATTTCCGCACTGTCTTCATCGAGGACAATTTTTATAGTTTTGCTATCCGTTTTGCTGACTGTGGCATTCTCAACCCAGCTTTGCTGCAGATCCCGTCCCAGGAATATTTTCAGCAGATCAACATCATCGCCCGGAATGCTATTCCAGCAGAATATATACTCCTGCCAGTACATAGGCAGCTTCAGGAGAGACAGATCGATCAGGGCATCCCTGCATTTCACCGCCAATTCATCATGTATCGGCTTATACGCATCCGGCCACTCCTCCTCTGTGAATCCGGCACGCAGCACCTCCAGCAGACCTGGAGCCTGCCGGGTGTAGAAGTCGTATTCTTCTGATGATTCCAGCAAAGAGGTGTCTGCGAGCTGGATGAGGAGGTCGATTCCCGCTTGCATGGTTTGAGCAACATCAAAGCATTCCTTCAGGCGGCACAGAGCCGGAATCCTGTTATAGCGCGTTACCTCAAAATAAGAGGCTAGAGATGCCAACTCGCGCGAATCCCAGTCTGCAAGATCCTCAATGACATCTTCGATTGCTGCAGTATTATTACTGTTCAAACCCAGGAGATCTATCAGTTTGCCTTCCGTGTCGCCAAAATCCGATTGGAGCTGCTTAAAACTGTGTAGATTATCCAGATCCTGGAAGGACGGCTGCAGGCAACCTTCAACGCTGAAGTACTCAGGATTTGCAAGCAGCGCTTCTATCTCCTCTGCCGTCAGCTCAAAGGCATTGGCCAGGTAGATCAGCTTGCTCAGTTTGAAAAGACAGATATCAAGCTCATCGGATACGGGACCCAAGTCAAGGATTTCCTTCAAATCGATGAGCAGATGAGAGATATCCATCACCTGCATCTCGATAAGATATCCTGATGCCGCCGCGATCATCTCAATTTTGACCTGGAAAAGACCGGCCAGCTCGGAATATAAGGCGTTTTCTGCGCGGTCGATTGAATTTCTTAAAATGGTGCGGACCGGGCCGTCTGTATCCAGAATTTGGTCTTGAATTGCTTTCCTGAGCTCCAGGATCTCAGTGATTCTGGGCAGCATATTTCGGATGCTGGTTTCAGGAGTCACGCCATCGAAGATGGTCATCAGGCTATCTGTGCCGTAGCCACCGGACACTTCAAGCACCAGGCCATAGTTATTGATAAATGCGTGGGACACCAGTTTTGCCACAATCTCATTTCCCAAACCCGCCCTGATCTTGTCGAATTCAGCAACTAATGTAGCGAAATAAGTCATCCAGTTCTCAAGACCTGCCAGATATTCCAGCAGATCCACAAGATCGAGATTCTCCGAATAATTATCAGTCACAGCTCCAATGGTGTTGATTACCCCGCTGCTCTGGAGGAACGAGAATATGTACGCAGATTGAGCCTCGCTCAAAAGGTCGGACAGGAAGGATTTGCCGGTGATAAGGAAGTTCGCCGATTGATCAAATAGACTCTTGGCCGTTGATCGGAGGTCTTCCTCGCTGTAGAGAGTGAGATTTGCTCCCTGTGGATCGTTTGGATCATGAGTGAGGAAGATCAGATCGGTCACACTCAAACCGGTGTCTGTCATCCACTCTGCATAGCTGCAGACATCCAGAATATCCTGAAAGGAATCAACCGAGGTCTTGCTCTGCATTCCCAGCAGCAAGAGAAGGTCCTTAACGCCTAAATGCAGCATCCCGGCCAGCCCTGAAAGCTGGAATAACCGTGTCAGATAATCAGTGTCCAGTTCTATGATGTTCTCATCCTCGCCACTGATGTATTCGACGATGAGATTGAGATCCTCGTGAGATAGGCGCAAAGCTCCCATCAGGCGCGAGCGTATCCGGCTATCACGCTTGCGATCTTCCTCTCCACTCTTATCCCATCTCATGGGCGGATCCAGATAATAGTCCCAGTGTTCAATCACCGTACCCTCGGGGTTGAAGATCCGATCAAAGAACGTGGCCTGATCATCCATTCCCACGTGATTTATGCCATACCATAATGCGGTCAGGCGATCAATGGGCTGCGAGTATTTCTCCCTAAGAAGCTTGATCTCAGCTATTCCGTCCATCGCAGATTCATTCAGAGAAATTGCAGGAATAGCATACTTGCCGGGAAGCTTGATAGGCTGAATCTGTCCTGCAGCATAACCGGCAGTATGCCCTTTTTCGGATAGATCATTGATTATCTTGGCTGATGAATCGACGCTATCCGACTCCCACCATAGATCCAGATTCAAGATATCTTCAGCCGGAATTCCTCCTGCAAATGCTATTTTCTCAGATACGTCCGGGTCCCATGTGTAAGTAATATGATCCAGCACCCAGTGCACATCATTGGCTGCGACCTTAAACTGCAACCCTGGTGCATTGTCAGGCAGGCAATAAAGGCTATTTCTTATCTGCTCGGCAGTTCGCGCGGTCTTCCACACCCGCAGACTCAATATTTGCCCTCTGAAGTAATGCCCACAGTCACCTACGCTGTCGCCATCATGAAATTTGATCGGACTGCTTAAGCCGCCCAAAGAAATGGAGATATTTTGTCCCTGTAACTGAGAAGCTGGGCCCTCATCCACCCTTTTTCCATCTAAATAGACATGCAGAGATGTATCCCTTTTCTCCTCTCTGCCATCCAGGACGAGAGCGGCATGATGCCACCTGCCTGATTCAATCCGATCCGTATGAAGCCATGTACCTTGCCATCGGTTATCCAACAGATTGCAGCCGCCGAAGTACAGTGAGCTGTCGCAGACATAAATGCATAGCCCACATTGGTTATCACCCTCCTGATATATGACCTGCTTTTGCTGGGAAATGGTCTTGTCTTCCACACGGAACCAGACCTCTACTGTACGCCGCTGTAAAATGGCATTTCCTGCATCAAATGTTAGCTGAACTATGTTGCTGCTGCCATCGAAATCAAGCACCTGACGCCGGGAATGCCAAAATCCCAGAGGCTCAGGATCGATCAATGCAGGACAACGATCTCCTTCCAGGCCACCCAGCCTCATGGGGTGTCCCTTGCCGGACAGATCGATTACCACATAGTCTTCATCCTCTCCTAAAGACCAGTAGCCGATCAGGTTGGAAGATTCGACAGGCCGCTGATACCTAGAGAAGGCTATGTCCTCTGCGCTTCGGGCGGTATTCCATATCCGCACATCTTTGATTTTGCCATGGAAGTATTGGCTGGTGGTGCCAGCAATGCCCTTGCCGAGATCTAATCGACAGGAAATTATGCTGAATATGTTGCACTGGACCGAAGTAGACCCGGTATCGATCTTTTCTCCGTCCATGAAGAAAGAAATGGGATTTGTGCCACTGCTTTTAATGCTCACAGCCACCTGGCAAAATTCCTCTATCTGCAATGTCTTTCCGCTGGAGAGAGCTAATTGAGATACTGTTCCCAGATGTTTTTGCAATAGCTGGAGATTTCCGAAACCATCTGTGCCAAATACAATGATTATTTCATTTCCAATTGAATCATTGCCGGCAATGCTGATAATCGAGCTTTCACGAAGCTCGGAGGGATTGACCCATGCCTCCACTGTAAACTGGCTCAAAGAAGCTATTCCATAATCATTTGTAGAGATATATTTATGCAGACCGTCGAACTCCAGGGCGCTTCGGCTTAGAGGGCGCAGCAGTACTGGATATTGAGTTTTGTTATCGCTATTGGGAATGACAACCCAGTGGGGAGTGTTGTCGGAAAGATCAACGGATTTGAATAGGTCATTGACACTATCGCCTTTTTGATAGATCCGCGATGTCACATCATGCCAGCTTTCAAGTTGGGACCCGTCAGAGAGAAGCACCGTTCCGGCAACTTCCAGATCATCGAAGTAATTTGATCCCGGCTCCATAGACAAGACACCGACCGTGCCGCTCTTTAGGCGACTGCTGCGGTCATCATAGGCATCGATCTGATAGTCTGTAGGTTCGTTTCCGGATTCCTGCCAAATTTTAGCTCTGATGGTTGTTCGGGTCCCGGTATCCTCCACAACGATCCGGAAACGATACCAGGTATTATTTTGAGGTGTCAGATTAGAAACGGGCTTTCCTTTTAGCGTTACATTTGCCGGTCCCGTCTGGCTCGGTGCTACATAGAATCCATTCCTCGCGTTTTCGCGAGGGTTGTACATTAATGCATAGTATCCTGGATTGTTAGGCTGGCCCTTTATAAACTGGCTGAAGAAAGTGACGCCTATGCCGCAAAGTTGGGAGATCGAAGAACCGCCCATGCGCATCCTGCCGGTATATGTATAATTCTTCCAGTTCAAGGTATTGGAAACAACGTAATGCGAGTGGATAAGATTCTTCTGAGATTTTGTCCCGAAGGCCATATTTCCATTCAGAGCAAATGTCTTGAAGAGGCTATTGTCTTCTTCATTGCTGCGATTCTCCTTGGTGTCCCTCCAGTTCACCGGGTCCTGATTCGCAGAGTAAGAATCGAAGTCCTCAGAGATGAGCAGATCCCTGCAAACACATAGGCCGCCATAGTACTTTGAGCCGATTCCAGAAGCCCAAACACCTACCGTACCGGAAGTAATGCGAATGCCGCTATCATCGTATGCATCGATCACATATTCAGAACTAATTGTTCCCGACTCCGGCCAGATTTTAGCTCTGATCCTGGTCTGGCTTCCTGTATCCTGGACATCAATAAGGAAACGGTACCAAACATTTGGTTGCGGCTCAATTCCCGAGTCTCTTTTGTCTATGGTTGGATCAAAGCTCTTAACATTCTGAATATTTTGGGGGTGGGCTACCAGGTGGAAGGTGCGGTTCAACTCATCTCTAGCCAGCCCGTAGTATTGATCAATGCCCTCCGGCTGGCGACTGAAGAATATCACTCCGATGCCGCTATCCCTATCAGAGATACGCATCCTGCCCAAATAGATATAATTATTCCAGGTTAATGGTTTGACATCTGCACCTGTTGGGCTGTAGTAGGAGTGGATATTGAGGTCTACACAATCTGTTCCAAAGGCAGTCTCTCCCGCAGCACCTCCTGATACATCGATCTGCTTGAATAAGCCGCCCTGGACCGGTAGCTTTTGACGATCCTCTGCATCCTGCCAGTTATCAGGCTCCGGAACCTGAGATTCCGCCTCGAAGTTGATGTCTAAAAGAAGCTCAGAGGGGCTTGGGTCGATGAGATTATTGGGCCAAAGCCTCAAATTGTCGTACTGCCTCAGAGCAGAACTGGTGCCTGCAGTCCACAGTCCCACCGTTCCTGAAATAATGCGAATGCTGCTGTCATCGTAGGCATCAATCTGGGGCGTGTCCGGCATAGCTTCGGCCTCGGACCAGATTTTGGCGCTGATATTCGTCCTGGTGCCTGTATCTTCTACCCGGATCAGAAAATGATACCAGATATTCAATTGCGGCTGTATGCCGGAATCCCTCTTATCTTGAACGGCATCACAGCTCGTAGTCTTCTGAACACCGGATGGATGGGCAAAGAGACGGAATGTCTTGTGATCGGCATCTCTTCCCAGCAGATAGCATTGATCGGTTCCGTCCGGGTGGCGACTGAGGAATGTGACCCCTACAGAAGCGTTACCTTCTGCGATGCGCATCCTTCCCGAGTAAATATAATTTGTCCACAATAAAGCAGATTCATCAGGAGCAGGATAAGAGTAATGCGAGTAAATATTGATTAGTTCCGGATCGGATCTATCCGTAACAAGGCCAATGTTTCGATCCTGCAAGGTGCCGATATGCCGGTTCACCTCCTCCCATCCACTTACCGTCCATCCTTCTCCATCATCCATGGGCATATAAGTGATCAGATCTTGTGTTATCGCCGGGGCAAAGTATCTGCCTTCTGCAATCTCCTCGGCTGATTTGATGGAGTTGTATATCCCCAAATTGGCTATTTGGCCGGTAAAGAAGTAGATATGATCATTATCGGAGTAAGCATCATCAAAGCATGTCTTCCCTTTTTTGCCAAGACCCCCTAGATAGGCAGCTCCGACCGGACTCAACTTATATCCCTTGCATACCTCATTTCCTCCGGCATTCTGTAGAGGTATCCCGTCCAGATATGCCTTAAATTCTATTGTCTCTTTTGTATAGAAGCAGTCATCCAGCGGGAAGTCGGCGTTTGTTGGGATTTGACTGGGGAACTCATTGTGAGTTAATGCTATATGGTGCCATTGGCCGTAATCGCTAAAGGCCTTTGCGAAAAGCGATCTATCCAGAGGAAGAATGCTTTGAGCAGAGTTCTCATAGTTGTTATTCCACTCAAGGACATGAATTGTTCTATTGTAGAGGTATATGCTCAATCCTGCCTCGGCATCACCTTGGGCGAATATTACCTGTTTACGGTTAGCGTCCCCTTTGGCAGAGACATTGAACCACAGCTCTATAGTCAGTCGTTCGTACCTGCCCAGGCCCCAGTTCTCCGGATTCTTGATGACGATGACATCGTTGTCTCCATCGAATTGCAGGACCGTTCCACTTGCGTGAACCGGCATCGGCGGGGATTCTGGAAGAGGCAGAATTTCCGTGGCCACACGAGAAGGCCTGTAGCTACTGGGAAGACCGCCCAGGTAGAGATGATTCTTATGGTAGGTAAGGTCTTGAGCCATGCCATCAATAACCTCATCCAATCGCCAGTATCCAATCAGATCCAGGTTTGAGGAAGGAACTGGGCGGAAGAGATAGGAGTTGATCTCATCTGCGGTTCGAACACAGCTGAAGATGCGAACCTCGTTAATCCTGCCACAGAAATATTTTTCATCAAAGCTTTGGCCGATGCTCAATTCACCATTATTCAATCCCATCTTGACTGCGGTATAGAATAATATAGGAGTTTCCGGTATGCCATTTATATAAATCTGGACTTGATTCTCTGCTAAAACGATGCAGACGTGCACAGATTGGCCCAGGGGGATGATACTGCTACTGGTAACGAAAGTTGACAGCGGATCGATCCAGAACTTCAGATATCCCTGGTTATCGCACCATAAAGCAAGCTTTTGCGCTCGTGATTCATCCTTCATGCATAAGATGTAATCATTCTGCCTGAGTGCTCCCGGTCGTTCTTCAATCTTAATCCTGGCCTCTATTGTGATCAGGCTTGTCTCGTTAAATCCGATCCGACCCGCCAGGTATTGGTCCTGACCGTTGAATTGGAAGAATTTCTTATCATCCTCCCTCTCAGGTATTGGATCGAGGATCAGATCGCGATATACCCATATCGGCTGAGCAGTAAACTCTTCATTGCCCATGATCCCGTGCATGCAATTTGGCGAAAGGTCTGGCAGATAGTCCCATCGATCTTCGGTCAGAGGCCAGTAGCCTGCAAGATTATGCTCCTGGCCGGTGAAGCGCTGATAACGGTTTTCCTCAATCTCCGCCTCACTGCGCGCGATCTTCCAGATCCGAACCTCTTTTATGATGCCGTCGAAGTATTTGGCAAAGATGTCTCTGCCCAGGTTCATTTCAATGCCGGTGAGATCAGAGCCGCCTAAGGGATTGTCGTTCAATACCGCGGCATCTTTCTCAACATCCAGCTTTCCGTTAATAAAGAGCGATATTTTGCCGTTTTTCCCGGTTACGGCTACATGGGTGAAGACGCCCAGAGGAATAGAATCATTGCTCTCTACCGCAAATATATCTTCAGGCTCGTGGGTTTCATTCGTTCCCTCATCCAGGTTCATGATGCAAAATACCAGCTTATTGGAGGGATTTATTCCAAAAAACATGTGCAGCTGTTTGACCGCCCGGCTCACGAGCATTCCCAGCACCGCATTACTGCGAGAGCTATCCGTGCTGATCCAGGATTCTATGGTGAAATCCTGGAATGTCAAACTGCCTAAGGAAGCGGCATTGCAGCAGTAAACATAGTCATCAATCCCATCGAACTTCAGCGCCTTCTCTGGCGTATACGGCTCATGCAGGGAACGGATAGACCAATCCAGATCAACAAAGGACCAGCTGAGCTTGCGTGAAAGCTTCAGGAAGCGATAGATTCTATCCAGTTTGCCGGCACTGAGATTCTCCAGCTTATCGTAACCCAGACCGTCATCCAGAGATATGGCCAAGGGACCGAGACCGTCATTTGCACTGTTGATCAAAAAAAGCCTGGTTAATCCTGCATTGATCTCATGACGGTCCAAATTTAGGGTGATCAGTTCATTTAGCTCCTCTCGTGTCAGCTTTGTCTGTTCCAGGAGGACATCCACATTCTCCAGGCCGTCTCTGCCGGTTAGACCTACTCCGCCGTAGAATTCTGAAACATCTTGAGGCGAGGTGATCTCGTGAGTAATTAGGCTGAAATCTTTCGGAGATAACTCCAGGAATTCTCGGGCCGTTTGACCGGTTATATTATTATCGAATAGACCGGCTGCAAACGGCTTTGCAAAAATTTGGTATATTTGATAGAGGCTGGTATCATATATTTTTAGATAGCTGCGGATCTCCTCAAGGTGGAGGTTGAAGGGAAGGGATTGGGGAAAGAATGCATCGTTGGCTTCTTTATAAGCATCGTCATAGTCTCCAGAGGTTTCCAGGAAGGATTGCAAAAGCTCGTTTGCAAGATCAATGGAGGAAACCAGATCGGTAGAATTGCTGCAGTCCAGCCGGATCCTGGCAAGATCCGGCCTCCTGTATCCCAGAGCACAGTTGCTGGGAATTCCTGCATTTTTCTTGGTTATGTAGGTGTCCACGAATCTCATGAGGTCGGCAAAGTAAGCAGCCGGACCGAAGACGGAACGGCAGTGATCGCAATTTACATAATCGAGGCTGCCAAACAGCCTATTATAAGCAGGGATCGAACGCAACTTATTCAAGAAATTATCAGGCAGATTATTGAAGATCACCTGATTGTAATAGGGATCAACAGCATCCTTGATATTTGCCCATATCAGGGCCGCTTTTTCCTGAATATCGGCCGCGGTTCTGTAAATTTGCCTTGCCTCCCTGGCCCCCCCCACAAGATTCCCTGCGAAATCCTGGACGAAGCTGTCTTCTCCACCCAAAGCAATTGGATAACTTGTCAAGATCTTATTTACAGAATTGACACTTGGGTAAAATTCTTTAAACCGATCCAATAAATCGTATACTTCAGTCTCTTCTTCGCTTCCCATGAGTTCCATCTCCCTTGGTGCAGGCAAATCGTTTTAGATCAGCGGCATCTCTATAAGATGACGTTTCTAAAAGAATACTATTTAAATTTTTTGGCAGATATATGTTTTATCCCTTTTAAAAAAGGTAGTACATCCTCATTGTTTTACGTTTTAATAACCCTTCTAGCAAAGATTTGGCATAGGCTCATCAATAAGATATTTATATAAAAATTATACATAAGTTTTGGAGATAGCGATTTAACCACAAAAAAAATTGAGAGATTCATATCTTTGGGCCAACAGTCGGAGATCAATACAGCAATAGAGCCAACGTTCATCCGCGAAGCTGCGGGAAATCTGAAGTGAACGGCTAATGCTTTAGTGCCGTGGCATTTCCGTCACCCAAGAATTCGCCTCCGGACATCAGGATATAAGTTCCCGACAGGATACCGTTTGCGGTATCATCTATCACAAAAAGGTCGAGGTCGTACTCGTCATATTTCTGGCTTGCGTATTCCGATTCAGCCGATTTGACAGTCAATATAAGCTCTTCCCCGGCGAAAGATCCGCTGGCAGTAACGGAATTCCCTGCGCCACCCTTTGTCAGGGTGCCATAACCCATGATATTGGTTCTGCCGGACGACCATAGGGTCAGATCAAGTGACCTGTCCGGCCGATCATCGAATTCTATAGACCATTTGCCGCTCACATCATCTGTCACTTGAGTCTGATCAGTACTCATGCTGCCTGTTTGATTGGAATCGCTATCAGAAATAGCTTGCTGCTTGGGTTTTGCCTCAGGCGTATCCATGCTCGGACTTGTGATAATAGGCTTAGGCATTTTCATGTTAGCTCCAATAATGCTAGGCGCTGCGATTTCTCCCGGTTCAAGTGCACAGGTTTGATAAGACAAACATGGAAGTAATATTATAAATAACAATAAGCTTTCCAATCTCATTTTGCCGACCTCCACCATAATGTTGTTGCAGGTAAACGATTTTAAAGCTTATCCCGAAATGGAGGATTTCATCATGAGAATATCTTTAATAGCTTACAGATCTACTATCTTAGATAGGTGAGATTAGCATGAACAAGAAATCTATGGCACTATTGCTATTGCCGGCTATGTTGCTGGCAGCACCAATTTGCTTAGCACAATCGGATCACAATCAAGAACCGGCCTGGCTTCCACCCAGTTGGGTTTTTGGCAGCGGATACACGCCATATGATTATCCCGGCAGCGTGGGGAGCTGGGGGTACGATCCATTTACCTACTATAACTACCAAGGGAAAACCTATCATCCATACCGCTATTCCCATTACTACCCAGGCAGTATCTGGTATCCGTCCGATTATGAATACTACTACAACTACTACCCGTACACATATCGCTCCTATTGGTATCCATACACCTACCACAGCGGTTACTGGTGGTCTTGATAATGCCGGTAGAGGCGATCTGAATTCATATTAGGATCGCCTCCACTTTTCTCCTGCCAAACACTCCGGCTATGATCCACAGCGTCCTTATCAGAGGAGCCAATCACTATGGTGATGGCCTGATCCTGCCCGAAGCCCGACTCAGAGTCAGGCCTGGATGCAAACGAAACGCTGGACATTAACGCCGCGTCCAATTATGCAGGAACCCGGAAAGCATCGCCTGATGCAGGGCATATTGCAGGCTTCACCTCAGCTTTGTGCGCCGCGCCCTATGCCTAGCGAGAACTGCGGATCAGGCTGAATTAAATCTCTAGATGTCGCGGGATAAGATTCTAAGATATTGATGAATTTACAGAAAATTAACGGTGGAGGAGCTTTATGAAATCATCTTATTATGAATACAAAAAGTTATGTTTAGTCTTTTTAATGTGCATGCTGATTTTCTCTTCATCAGGGTGCTGCAAAAGCGTCGACAGAAATCAAAGTCAGCTCGAAGGTTACCCGGTTGCGTCCGATGTTTTTACGACGCTCCAGAGGACAGTCGTGCCTGACTCAATTCCCTCCGGTTCGGAAAAGGTTATTCCTTATGAGATTTCGAAATTCAAGCAAAACGGATATGGCAATTGGAGTTATGGACCATGTATCGATTCTGTAAAACGGCTCGACATCATGCCGACCAATTATAGTGGTGCATCAGCCACCAATTCTACAAGACTTATGAATTTTTTTGCCATGACGGACATCCATATCACCGATAAAGAAACTCCGGCTCAAGTGATCTATTTTGGCTATAAGGGGGGTATTTCTTCGGCATATTCGCCGGTTATGCTGTATACAACTCAGGTTCTCGACGCGGCCGTCCAGACGATAAACGCCCTTCACAAAAAAGATCCGTTTGATTTTGGCATCTCTCTGGGCGATAGTATCAACAACGTTCAGTACAACGAACTGAGATGGTATATAGATGTCCTTGACGGCAAGAATATAACACCGGACTCAGGTGTCAAGGATGATCCAATCCCCGGACAACATAATGATTATCAGGACGAATACAAGGCGTCAGGGCTCAATAAGACGATCAAATGGTATCAGACTCTCGGCAACCACGATCATTTCTGGATAGGTTCAAATCCAGTGAATGATTACCTCGGACCAGCTTATATCGGTGAGAACATCCTCAACGTGGGTGATATATTCACTGACCCTCTCGGCGTAGATAGTCGCGGTTTCTATATGGGTTCAATCGACGGCCAGACGCCTTACGGCGATATTATTGGTGCAGGACCTGTCAAAGACTTTGCAGTACCTCCGAAGGTACTTGCAGCCGATCCGAACCGCCGTCCGCTTTCCAGAAATGAGTGGATGAGCGAATTCTTTAATACATCCTCAAGTCCGAAGGGACATGGATTCAATCAATCTAACGTAGAAACGGGATTCGCCTGCTACACTTTCGAACCGAAGTCGAATATACCGATCAAGGTCATTGTGCTCGATGACACACAAAGCGAAAACGATCCCAATGTTCAGGGCTATGGACACGGCACTCTTGACAGTGAACGTTATGACTGGCTTGTAAAAGAACTTGATGAGGGTCAGGCTGAAGGTAAGCTCATGATCATCGCTGCGCACATACCGATAGATGTCGAACCGGCGGGTTCCTTTGTCGGCTGGTGGTCCAACTCTTATGTATCCGAGGTGAATCTGACAGCGATTCTTCATAGATATTCGAATCTCATCCTGTGGATCGCGGGACATCGTCATCAAAATAAAGTTACCGCATTAAAATCGCCTGATGATGACCATCCCGAATTCGGCTTCTGGGAGATTGAAACCTCATCATTAAGGGATTTCCCTCAGCAGCTGCGCACTTTCGAGATCGTCCGCAACGGCGACAATACCGTTTCAATCTTTACGACAGACGTTGATCCGGCAGCCAAAGACGGGTCGCTTGCTGCGATATCGCGCTCTTATGCTGTCGCGGCTCAGCAGATATTCGAAAATGAGATAGGTCTAATGCCTACTGGTTCATACAACGCAGAGCTTATCAAACAATTGAGCCCTGAAATGCAGTCGAAATTGTCGGGATGAGAAAGACAAATAGCCATGGTTGCCGAACTTGATCATGGCTATTTTTATGGCGCGCCCGGGTAGGGTTGAGATGAATTGTGAGATATGGAGATAAGAGTTCATCGGATATAAATGAGGCATACATACTGCATTAGCTTGCTTTTTCACCGTTTGAATAGATCCCGGAGCCAAGGAACCAGCTACTGTCGACTTTCGCCACGTAGCTGAGCTTTAGTGCCTGAGTCATGTTTCTGGATGGATCGGGATAGATATAATAGTGCAAGCCATTTCCTTCTTTGGCCATGTTGATGGCATGCCGGAGGAAATAGACTCCGTTGGGATCCTGGACATTGACGCGGTTTGTGCCTATTAGCTCAGGCTGATAAGGAAGGGCCAGGTTTCGTCCATCGTAGTCATAGGCAAAGATATAACGCCCATCTTTTGTGAAATTGCCTGCAGGGTCATTAAAAACCGCCAGAGATTTTTCCTTGCCGTTCTCCTGGGCGAACTGCACTGCCTCATTAACAAAGGCTACAAGCCCGTCTCTCTCCTCCTGATCGAAAGAAGCGGAAATGTTGGAGAGGTATATTCCGGAACCCAGCCACCAGTTATCATCCACTTTCATCGCATAGCCGAGTTTGAGCTCATCTACATTATCATGAGCAGGGTTGGGGAAGATGAAGTAGGTAAATCCGCTTCCATCTTTAGCGACTCTGATCAAGTCTCTTATGAGCAGGATGCCATTAGAATCTGTTAAGTTCAGCTTGTCTTCGCCTATCCAATCGGGTTTGAACGGATGTGCAATATTGGTTCCATTGAAGTCGTAGGCATAGATGTAGAGATCTCCGTCTACAAACGATCCCGTCTTATTGCTAAATTCCCTCAATGCCATGTCTTTGCCATTCTCTTGGGCATAAGCCACAGCTGACTTCACAAATGATACAAGTTCCGTCTCGTCAGGTGAGGCATTTAGGGATTCATTTGCCATGAGCGAAGATTCTTCCGCCAAAGCCGGTTGAGTGTCGAAACCCGCTGCACTCCACAGCAAGACAGCCAATAGTAAAATCCAATTCTTCATATCCGCCATTGTTAATGTATTCGATAAAAGGCCTTTGGTTCAAACATGACAATCATGAAGCCAGATGAGTACATATTTTACATATTCATGATTTTAATAAACCACACAAAAATTGGCGGCTTGCAGGCCTCAGTAACGCTGCAAGTCGTCAGGCGTCTTCAAACTACCAGGTTCACTTAAGATTGCATATCTTCTCGTATTTACTGTTCAGGTAGTTCAGAAAATCATAAGCCTCGGTCTCGTTTCCTGTTGCCTTCTTCATCAGCTGCGGCGTATCAAAGACGGCACCGTACTTGTATACATGCTCCTGCATCCAGCTGGCAGGTATGGAGAAGTCGCCTGAAGCGAATCTTTGGTCAAGGTCAGGATGATCTCTTCTCATGGCCGCCTCCAGCTGAGCTGCATTCATGGAAGCCAGCGCATAAGCCGGGAAGTAGCCAAAGCTTCCACCAGCCCAATGGACGTCCTGAAGTATGCCGTCATTGTCATTGGTGATGTTCAGCCCTAAATACTCCCTGTACCTCTGATTCCAGATCATCGGCAGATCGTCAACGCTGATCTTTCCCTCGAAGAGATCGCGTTCAATCTCATAACGAATGATGATATGCAGGATGTAAGATACTTCATCGGCATCAATGCGGATGGGAATAATATTGAGCCGATTGATGTATCTATACATGTCATCCACGGATATGTTATCCATGTTTGGCCGGAACTCATTCTTCATTTGAGGCAGCCAATACTGCCAGAGAGCTTTGCTGCGACCCAGATTGTTCTCGAAAAGCCTTGCCTCGGCCTCGGCCATATCCATGCCCGGTTCCGTTCCTATCGGCATTCCAACGTACTCATCGGGAATCCTCTGGGCGGCAATGCCGTGACCGCATTCGTGAATCACATCGAGAAGAGCTATTTCCGGATTGTGCTCGTCATAACGCAAGCTGGTCCTGACATCATGCACCCCGATATTGAAGGTTGACGGGTTCCTCTTGGCCTTGACCATAATTCCGGCACCGTAATCGAAGCCAAGGGCAGAGGTGAGATTCTTCAATAGCTCCTCCTGTTTGTCCTTTGGATAGAGGGCGTTGCCGTAGATATTCTTGTTGGAATCGTTTGTGCCGGAACCATTAATCTTAATTATCAACTCTATGATCTGGGGCTTGATGGTTTCAAAGAGCTTGTCGCACTTGGCCACGGTCATGCCGGGCATGAAGTCATCCAGGAGGGCGTCATAAGGATTATCTTTGTAGCCCCAATATCTTGCCTTCTCCCGGTTCAGCTCAATCAGGGCCTTCAGGTGGGTCTGGAATATGGAGTAATTGTTTTTCTCCCGGGCATTCTCCCAGGCGGCCAGGGATTTGGAAATCATCTCGGACTCACGGACAGCGAAGTCAGGCGGCAGTTTTATCCTCTTGTTGTAGTCACGATTCCAAAGCCTGAGGTTGGCACCTTCGATCGTAGACCAATTACTGCCGTTATTGGCAATGAAAAGAAGCTTCCCGAATTGCGGATCGATCCATTTCCTATTTTTCAGATCCTCCATATAGCTTTGAGCCTTGGCACGATATTCGGTCGCATTCTGAGGCATTAAAATGTCCTGATCCCATTGTGAGAGGCTTATCATCGTATCGAGGTAAGCCATCTCAAAGGAAGTGTTAAGGAGTTGATTGTATGCCTCTTTAGTCGTCATATCTGGAGTACTGTTCTGGCCGGTGCTGCCATGCATCTGGCAGCTTGCGCCCAGAGTGGTGACAAATATCGTCATTATCAGGATGAATCCTATCAGAAGGAAGTTGTATCTCATTATTCCCCTCCTGCCCTGGGATGGAAATCTTTGAATATTAACCTATTTCATCACTGGGTGATAATATTGTGAAATCCATTGCAGAATAGTCTTCTTCCCGGCAAAACATGTACCGGCCTATAGTGGCATCCCCCACAGAGTGCATATAATGTACGGTACAATATCAGTATCTATGAAGACGTACCATATTCCGTTGAAATTCTACT
The DNA here is from genome assembly GCA_049299735.1 of Methanothrix sp. Lineage (GTDB taxonomy): Archaea > Halobacteriota > Methanosarcinia > Methanotrichales > Methanotrichaceae > Methanothrix. The sequence goes on from JBAQXX010000134.1 coordinate 31,010, forward strand.
TCTATGTAACGGCAATCTATCAATGGGCTTTCCTGAGCTACTGCCGGAATCCATCAAAATACAAGCAGCCTCTCCCCACGCCTTATCCTGCATATCCAGCAACTTCCCATAATACATTGTTTAAAACTCAGAGGCATCCATTTCAGTATCCACTTCCCACTTTTTAGCATAGCGCACAACATCTCTGATCTCCATGCCAGGAGCCAATTGCAGTCCTCGTTTCTGATATGCCTCAGCAAATCTTCGCGAATAGCTCACCCTACTAACCCTGCGGTGAGTAGCACTTCATCATTCGCATTAACCCCTCGATTAGGTTTGAGCCTTATCATAACACGTTTTCTGGATATGCGATATTGCTTCGTCTGCAAATGAAAGATTCGTCTAAGTCGGCTGCCATCTGCTGCGCAAGAGCAATGGGAATGCCCATGATCATCAGGTCCGGAGGCAGCCAAGGGTTCCCTGTTGGGTCGGTCGGACCAATATAAGCTGAGTCCTTTGGCGCATTCTCAGCCATGCCTGCTGGAAAAGTGATCATCATAGAGCAGGTAGCCCCTGCTGGTACTATCGTCTTAAAGAATGGGTCCGAGCTGTTGAACTGTGCCAAGCCGCACAAATTCCTGATCTGCTCACTGCCCGCGAAGAGGATAACAGACCTGACCTTGTCCGGCGCAATATCATCTGTACATGGCGCGATGAGTATGTATTTGCCAGGAGGTGTGATTTTCCCGGCACGCTTCCTCTGCTCTTCAAACAGCTCCGGTGTAGCCTTCAGATGCTCTGCCATGCCGCCAAGGAAATCTGGCGTGCCAACCGTCACAAAGTACTTCAGTTTAGGGTGAGGCTCATTGAATCCCATCCAGACCATTCCGCCTGGGCAGCATTGCCCTTGGCTTGCATCTACATATAGCGGCGGTGTTTCCGCGTAAAGAGCAGCGGAATAGACCGATTTCGCTATACAACGATCTATCGCGTGGGATGGCATTGCACCCTGCGGTATCTCATCTGTGCCATAAACACAGAGTGGACGCAGCTTCAATCTGCCAGCTATGACAAGCTTTTTTCCCAATTCATCAATGCCTAATATATCGTGATCCTCATAATAAGATAGTTTTTGGAGTTGATTATGCTTTGGTCCACGCTGAACTTATCTCGTTCTCCGTCCCTGCATTCGATGATAGCCCCTGCCCATCATTTCGGACGGCTCCTATCGCAATCTTCTTGGGATAAGCGATACACTCTATGATCGTGAGGCTCACATGGCCAAAAAGTTCTATCGTTCGAAGAAGGACCGAGTAATTGCTGGTGTATGTGGCGGTATGGCTGAGTACTTTGACATTGATCCGATCATTGTCAGGCTGATTGCATTGAGTTTAGTGCTGTCCGCTGGCGGAGGAATCATAGCATATATTATTGCCTGGATTGCGGTACCGAATGATCCAAAAGATCAATATCCTGTCTCCATTCAATAATTCATAATCCTAGCCCATGCTCCAGAGCTATCTATGCCCAGGCGGCACGACCATATGATTACATGAGGCCATCGTCGGAGATGAGGTCCTAGCTCCCTGATACGACCAAACTAGCTTGCGTCATGCCATAACCGAGTAACCAAAAATTCAGCATACTACCTTGGATTCCTCTCCCTATACGCAGTTTAATAATTTTCAGTTACTGAGTTACAAGCAAGAAATAAGCCAAAATAGAGGGTTATAGGCTAAAATAACCACTAAATCAAGTGATCAAAATGTAACCTAAAGTAACTGGCTGCGTTGCATAGGTATTGATGCAAGAGATATGAGCATTGAGCTGGACAACCTCTATCAACAGCAGAAGAACTATGTGGTCTCATTCCGCCGATTGAATGCGCGATCTCAACTAATGATTTGAAGCGCTATCAAAGTTCAAACGGAGGCTCCCCTACATTTGCGCTGTTGCTATATCCTCTTGCCTCCCAATACCCTCTCTGGCGTCATTATTGATGACTTCTATTTTCGTTATCCATTTTGACCACTTGTACCCGTACTTTCCTTTGGCCACTAGCTGAAGAGGAAAACCACGATCTTGCGGGAGTGTAACATCATTGATGCCATAGGCAATGAGAATACTGCTCCTTCGAAGATATATCTACGAAGCATTTGGGACCAATTGGGGAGCATGAATAAAAGTATATTCTTGGGCAGCGTAACTACTCTTGAGGGAAAAGGATAATGAATAGGTCCATTTTTGGGAGTGCATTGCTCGCGGCATTAATCATCGCCGTATCAGCCACCGTAGTTTTGGCGAGCGAGAATCTCACAGTCTATTTCTGGGATGTCAGGCAGGGCGACTCGGAATTGATACAATTCAATAACAAGAACGTGCTCATTGATGCTGGCACTCAGGAAATGGGTCCGAGAGTTGAATGCTATCTCAAGGAGATTGGGGTTTCAAGTCTTGACCTCCTTATCGCCACCCATCCACATTCCGATCACATAGGCGGACTATTGACTGTGCTCAACGACTTTCCAATTAGACAGGTCTTGGACAGCGGTCAAGAGCACACTTCCCAGACATTCGAGAATTACCTTAGCCTGATAGACTGGAAGAACATCCCATTCGAAGTAGCAAAGAGAGGACAGACCATAGATCTCGACCCTGCTATTGATATCGAAGTCTTGTCCCCACCTGCTACTCATTTCATAGATGACGTTCTCAATCAAAATTCCGTTGTCTTGAAGGTCACTTACGAGAATGTCTCCATCTTATTCATGGGGGATGCCGGCAATGTGGCAGAAAGCAATCTTCTCTCATCAGGATACAACGTTGATGCGGACGTTCTGAAAGTCGGTCACCACGGCAGTTCCTCTGCCTCCAGCGCAGAATTCCTAAGTGAGGTCACTCCATTAATCAGTGTTATCGAGGTCGGAGAAGGGAACGAATACGGGCATCCGACCACCCGGACTCTGAATGCCTTGCAGACCACGGGATCAGCAATCTACCGGACAGATCGCGACGGCAGCATTATGGTGACCACAGATGGAGAAGGCATCACCGTAACCAAAGTGCAATCCAGATGCAGTAACCTCGTGTCCAGTAGCACAATTTCCTCGACTGCTTCTGTGCCAGAATCAACATCACCTGCTATATCAGCATCCTCAGACGGACCTTTTGTTGCCTCTTCCAAGTCAGACAAGTACCACTATCCAACGTGTAGTGCCGCGAAACGGATCAAATCCAGCAACCTGATTACATTTGCGAGTTCAGCAGAGGCAAGGTCGGCAGGATATTCTCCATGCAGCATATGCAATCCACCATGAGGTGCGTGGGATGAAGGCAGTTATTGATCGGGTCGAAGGAAATCTTGCGGTCATCTTGATCGGGGAGAGTGGTGAGTTCAAAATTAATATCCCTCTTCAATTTCTTCCGGACGGCTGCAAGGAAGGCGACGTTCTGAAGATCTCAATAGAGCGAGATTTGACGGCAACTCAGGAGACCAAGCAGCGAGTGTCTGGTCTAATGAATAAAATGAAGAAAAAAGGGCAATCCGGGATGATTAAGGGCTAGGAGTAGATTTCCGCAGCATTCCGCAGCACTTCCAATGCTTGCTCTCCTTTTGCTGTGGTTCGATAAATGAGTCTATCACCTTCAGTTGCTTCAATATGCCCCTTTTTAGTCAACAAAGACAGATAAGGCACTACAGTCCTGAAATTAAGACCCGCTTGGTAAACGATCTTTGTCTTGATTGCGCCCTCTCCCTGGCATAAGGCAAGGATTTGCGTTATGATCTGATCTTTGCTCCGTTTTTGACCCATGACTTAAGGTACTGATCTAGTATCATATAAGATTTTCTAAGTATGTTTATAAACGATCATTTTGACATTGATATTGCTTGCCCAGTCCATTCAATCTTCTTTTTGTGACAATCCTGTTTGTAACAGCCCTCGCGGTTGAGTATGGCACAACCAATATAATAATTGCAATCATAATCGCGGAAGTGATGCGAACCTGACCAAATATGAGGTATTGGGAGATTACATCAAGCACGACCGCAATCAGGACCGTCTTGGAGAGAGATGTAAGGAGACTTGACAGTTTTTCCTTGCGATTCTCGTTATTGGTAATCAAATCCAAGATAAACGGCGGTTCGCCCCTTCTTGCGTCCATCATTCCATCTCGTATTCCAAGAAGCAATCCTATCAGTGGTTGAAAGACAAATCGAAGGCTCATCGGTCCGGCGACACGCGCTATTAACCCTTCCATGACGCTACCAGGCAATGACATTAACATCTCGTTCCTTTATCCGGTCGATATCATCAGTCTGCTTCAGATTAACTTGGCGAAATGAGGTTATTATCTCCCTCCGAAATAACTTTGCGTACATTCACATCAATAAGATGACTGCCACCTCATTTCCTGCTGGGATAAAACTCTTGCTGCATCTTATGAAGATATCCAGCCTTGTCACCCTTGCAGATAGAAAACTATATATCTCGGCGATTAACTACATACTATTCGGCGAAAGTCGATAGTTGTTTTCTCCCTCCTTTACTCCCTTCGGCTTTCCCGCCCTCCTTTTCATCACATTCGCCCCACGCACGGCTCGCCATCATATGCAAAGGGCTACTCATATCCTGCCATGGAGATTGAACTGCATCCGGCAGTCTCCCCCTGCTGGAAGACACATTCAACGTCCTTATCGCCCCCCGTGGAGATGCTGGTAGATGCCATCAATAGCAGCCTCAACCTTCAGCGCTACAAAGTCCTTTTCGTTAGTGGGAACTACTCCCGCATCCTCAGCCGCCTGAACCGCAATGTCACTGAACTTGATGTATGCCGGGCATTCACCAGCTCCCATTGGAAGAGAACCACCATAGCTTCCTGATCATTGAGCATGATCCGACGCTCTACGAGGATGCGACCGAGATGGTCGAATATGTGGCCCAGTCCCTCAGGCAAACATCAAGAGAGGCGACCATCCTGCTCTATACGCCAGCTTTGGACTCTCATTTGGAGAAGATGACCGAACTGGCCGATCGGGTATTCTGCTTCTATGAAATGCCGAAAGCTCCCGTCAGATGCCGAACGAAGGCCGAAGTGAAAATGCCCGGATCGCAGGCCACCCTGGAGGTGTTCTCATGATATTCCTTAGAAACAAGAGACAAGCTTTGCCCAGCCCGCGGGTCATCCATGCGCTTGGCGGTTACCTGATTATGAATGCGACCAAGGCATTAGGTAACTGAAAAAAAGATAACTTCAAGGCTTCATAAGTTCCCTCCTAATTGAGAACGCTTTGCCAATGGATCTCACGATGCCGTTATATTTGCGCCCCCTCCGGAGAAAGCCAAATTTGCAGAATCAGGGTTGTTAACGGAAAAGTAAAATTACTAAGTAGGGGTGAGTAATTTCATGGACAGTCTTAATAGAGTATTTCTGCCGCTCAGAAGCAATATTGGATGGTTCAAATCCGCAGATTTAAGGGAGGAAATCTCCACTCGTGTAAAGGAAGCTATTTTACTATATGATGAAATTTGCGTTGAAGATGGGACATTTAAAGTGGACATCGTGGAGGGATCTGGTTCGTTCAGCCAATATCTTCCACCAGGGAGTATTCCAATGGACAGAAGAACTATTGAAGATAAGCGAGATCTACAGCCAACAGAAATGACAATCGGAATTGGACCGGACGGTGCTGATGCTCCTACCGCTATAGTTTTGCGTGGAAATGCATCTATTAGATTCAAGGTAGATTATCAGGAGATATTTCGAGATGTGGAAATATCAGAGCATAATTTCTTAAAATTTGTTATTTTAAATGAGTATAGTTTTCCAAGAGAAGCCAAAAAGACAATAGAAGATCAATCTTGGAGCGATAAATGTCGTTTTAAGGATCTTCATCCCAATGAAAAAATTCGTGATTTGATAATAGATAACCTCAATCACGACCTCATTTCGTCGATATTATTAGAATCATCGATTATTTTTGACTCGATGCATTATGATCTTTTAAAAAAGAAGTGCTGGCAAAAGGGATCACTCATTACGTCTAGGACTATTGTTGAAGATACAGCCATCCATCAATTATTAAATATCGCAGTACCAGATTTCGCCAGATTTTCTTTGGAAGAAGTTATTGAGTTGAGAAATGAACAATCTTGGAGTAGTTTCAGAACTTTCATAGCATCTGTCGCATCAACCATCAAGGACGAGCCTGAATCAATGGCTAATTCCGCAGAAATTGAAAAAATAATACGATATAACTATGACGAAGCACTAATTAGCGCACTCAAGAATAAATCAACAACAAGCACCATTCTTGCGGTGGATTTGGGATTGGGCTTCACATCCCTAATTCCGGGATATGGTATCATCCCAACCGCAGCATGCATGGCTAAGTCAATGAAGAGTTATATGGAAGATAAAAGTGCATGGTATGCATTTATCTTCAAGATGAGAGGTAAATAAAATTTCGAGATATATGTTCTATGTCATTTTTAGTTATCCCTTAGAGAATGCCATAGAACAAAGCAATCAGAATATCACAGCGCAGTAGCGCGTCGTTAGAGATCGACCCTAAAATGGCACAATCAAGTCTCAGGACAGATTGTGGCCTGTTACCTTCCTGTCTAGGAGAGCAACAATAGGGACGTAGCTTCAAGGGAATCAGGATGAGCGTAAAGGATGTCTCGTTCAAGTGGCTCAAGGCCAGCCGGGCTTTTAAGAAGGAAGATCAGATCTATGGCCAGAAGCTGGCTGAGATGGCTAAGAAGCGCTCCAGCAAGACGTTCTACGCACTGGATGACTCATTGGAGGCGAGTGGTGTTCTCAGTATTGGTGGAACTGGTAAAGGAGATGGACAAGGCTGACTGCAAAAATAATGATAATAAGGCCGAGCCTATGTTCCCACTACAATCTTGATCTCCCTTTAGTCAACCTGCGTATCCTAGCTCCTTGGCTTTGACGAAAGCTGTTGAGGCTTCTGTATCGCGTCCTAATCTTTTGAGGGCAATACTTTTGCCGATCCAAGCTTGAGCAAATTTTGGATCTAGCTGTATAGACTTATTGTGAGCCTGAAGGGCCTCATCGTGCTTGCTCATCCCTTCAAGAGAATTGCCTTTATTGGCCCAAATTGCTGCTTGCTGTGGATCGATCTCGATAGCTCTGTTGTATGCCCTGATGGCCTCATCGTATTTGCCCTGATTGTGGAGGGCATTGCCTTTGTTGTTCCAGGCGAAAGCATATTTTGGATCTAGCTTGATGGCTTTGTCGTAGGCTAGTATGGCCTCATCGTTTTTTCCTTGGTCTTTAAGAGCATTGCCTTTGGTGTTCCAAGCAGAGGCATAGTTGGGATTCAGCGCGATGGCCTTTTCAGAAGCTTTTAGACTTTCATCATATCTTTCCAAACGATCAAGAGCAATGGCTTTGTTGTTCCATGCGATCACATTTTGTGGATCTAGCGCGATGGCCTTTTCAGCAGCCGTAATAACCTCATCGTACTCGCCCTGATTGCCAAAATCAGTGCTTTTACTTAACCAATAAGAAGCGGTATTCTTCTCAGGTTCGCTTTGTGCTCCAGACATTGCAGGAGTACTTCTCGCCCTTCCCAAGGCTCGCAATACCTGTTTAAGTGACGTTTCATCATCGGGGCTGCGCGCGGTAAAATCGACGTGTTGAATCGGTTTCAACCGAAAAGGTATGCGACATGGTTGGTAAAGTATAGGGACAACAATTTTTTTCTCATCGAGAGCTGCGTACCATTCGCTTTGCACATCATCTGATTCTACGGATGTATGAGAGAGAATAACCAATAGGCTTGCACAGTCAGACAAAGCTCTATCAATAGCGCGAGGCCAATTAGTTCCAGAGGGGATATCCCATTGATCCAGCCAGACGGGAACTCCTTGACGCTTGAGATTCGTCGCTAACTTAATGACGAAGTCCTCGTCTTTCCGAGAATAACAGATGAAAACGTGATCACTCATTCTGATACCATCTCCATAAATTCCTATTGCTTAGATTTTGTTTGGTCAAACTAAATCCGGTAGTTATCGCGAGTATTATTCCATTTTTTTCAACTATATGTGTTTCTTTGTTCATTTCTACTTTTTCCTGAGCTGAAATCCATTTTGCATTCTCAGTGGATATCAGCGATTCGATCCTCTTGGCATGTAAACGATCGGGGTCTTTTGCATCTGCATAATGTCCCGCTTTTGCTAACCATAGGTACTTCTCATGTCTCGACCCTTCGCAAGAAGATCGATATAAAATCCAATTGCTCTGGAACTGGTACAAGCCTTGCGCCTATTCGAGTAGTACGATTAAAGCTCCAAGACCGCCAGTGATTATGGCATAGTAAGTGGTATCTTGAGGAGATGTTGTCGAAAAACCAGCCAATAAAGGGATCAGAGCAGCCGCTATTAGCTCAATTATCTTGATTCTCTTGAACCAACTCTGATTGGATGTGCTTTTCTAATCATATCAATTTGCTCTTCGAGCCGCTCTAAGGTTGGATTTTCCTGATTGGCACTCGTAGCTCACCAGTAGGTTCTAAAAATATAAAAATATATCTCTCGCCTAAGCTCCTCATTTTTTAGGCATATAGTGCTGCTGCATGGCGATTAGTGGTGGGAGATAGGCATCTTGTTTTGCGAAGGAAAACGATAGTATTAGCCTTGTTTTCGTCATTCCTTTGCCCAAGCAATGGGGTGCCCAGACTCTAGATAATTCGTAGTCCGTTTTTTGTGGCAAGCCCTTTTTCTTCATAAAGTATTGGATATTTTTGGGTTGCCGATCACAACATCTCATCCACTCTGTCCCGTCGGAAGCTCTCTATCTTCTATGGTTGTGGGCACTGTCCACACAGAGCGATGGTTGACAAGCTGACATGTCCAAGTTGCTGGGCTCATCTCCATTATAAATCCCTGCATCCAACTACCATGAAGCGGCGCCATGCCTGAGAAGATCCATTTGTGCATATCGATCTTGTACAGGTGGAAATAATGGCAGAGAAAGAGATGAGAAATTTCGCCCTGCGGGATGCTCAGGGGAATGAGATTGGAGTTTTTACAGGGAAATCACCTCGCCAAGCCGCCCTAAAGGCAGCCAACCGGGGCTACACCGACATCAAGCTGCGCGAACGCAGTACCAAGAAGGTGCATGTTTTTACTGGTGAGAGAGTACAGGTGGACAAGCCAGCCGGAGCACCCGCCTGGATGCCTGACAAGATCTGGAAGCCCATAGTAAAGAAGGTAGGTGTCGAGAAGCTGGAAGAGCTTTGATGCCGCTCGGAATCATACCATTTTTATCTTGTCATACAGTGACCCTTCCGAAGATTTCCTTAAAAAGTCTACAAATCCCCTGTTTAACATCTTATAATTATAAGGGGAAATGTGTACTATTTTGGGAATTGTTTGTCACTCGGCTGCATGAGATAGATATAAAATTGTCTAATAAATTAAACTTATTTTAATTCAATCATAATTGATTTAGTGATATACAACCATTTCCTCTTCACGAAGACATTACTTTGAGGGGTAATTCTTCAGTAGCAAGGTCGGACACTCGAAAAATGCCCAATTTCGTTGCCTGAAGAAATGATGATATTGCCTCTTAACACCGCTTATAATCCAGAATTATTTCCCCGGACTTAGAAATGTACCACGGATTGGATTTTCCCCGGTCGAATGCAGATTTTATGGGTCTAAGGCCATGATGAGAGATAAAATTTTGAGCCTCCCGCCTCAGCGACTCCAGCTAAAGTATCAAGGATGTTGACACCGGTTTGGGGCTGATGGGGGGCAATTGCCGAGAAACATAACCCACCCCAACTATCATCTCTACCTGAGAATGCCACATGGTATAGAGCAGCCCTGCCGTTGCTTAAGGCTTGATATAGGCATTCAATCCGATGGTGATCGGCTTATCATCAACTTTAGCGCTAGTAACGATATTCCCATGTGTACTTGCAACAACGAGGGTTTTACCGGATGACGATGGGGTTGGTTTTTCCAGGTCAATTTCTATGAAGAGCTTGTTATCCTTGATTTCTACTTTTAGAGCCATACGAGTTCTCCTATTGGTCATTACTTAGACATGCTCATCTATTACCCTTTCCCTGGGTAGCTCCACAATCATTGTGCTCATTAAGATCCCACCAGATACAAACCCCAGAAGCATAAATGCCACCTTGCATGTATCCCTCCCGCGCCGCCCAAATGCCCCAGCTTCAAGGCAGCAACTTCCGAGAATCGGAGTCCTGCTCCCTCAAGCAGATACAGAATTGCCGCCACCCTGGTTGATTGTGCTGCCTTCAATAGGCCATTCCATTATGCATCTATTTCTTGCCGCGTTTTGGCTTCTGGTTTTTTTCTCCATCAAGCTTCTTCGCTTTCTGATCCTTCTTGCTCACTTTTTCTCTCTCATTTCCATCCTCTTGTTGCATATTTCATTTCACCTCACTTGGTCCTTTAGTCATTTCAGCCAATCAGATAAACCTGACCGCATATATGCCTCTCGCCTATGGTCGGGGCTGGCCTTGAGGTAAATGCCTGTGGTTGCCAGAGAGGCATGGCCTAGCTGATCCTGTAGATCGCCCACGGGCACGCCACTATCAAGGCTCCAGACGGCAAAGCTATGCCGGAGCAAATGAGGATGAACACGATGTCGATTCTTGCCCGCCTTGTCCTGGCGTTTGATCTCTTGTAGGCCGGAGAGGGTTGCAATGTCATCAAGAATATTTTGCACTTGTCGCGAGGAGATATGCTCTCCACGATGGCTTGCAAACAGCCAGCCTTTAGAACAACCAGCAAGCAGCTTTTGCAGAACCTCTGCTACCTGGGGCAGCAAGACCACAGTGCGAGGCTTGTTGAATTTGGCATTGACGGCCTGAACGTGCAAGAACCCTTTGCTGAAATCTATATCCTCGGCCTTGATCTGTGTCATCTCGCCTACGCGAAGACCTGCTCCGGCCAGCAGGAGTAAGACGCATCGTTCCCTGTCATCCTTAGCGGCCTTCATAAGAGCTTTGAATTCCGACGGGGTGAGAAATTTCTAAGGTTCAATGCAGGTCTGGATCGTCTTCATCCTACTTCAAATTTCTGATTATAATAAAAATACGAAATTGCAACCGATAGCAACAAATCACTTTTAACAAGCTGGTATTTAAAGCAAGCCACAAAAATAGCATTTCATGCTTCTGGATTTTACATACAAAAAATGAGTTAATTGACTATGAAGTTCGAAGGCGAACAATCACAAGCTCATGAACGGCTTCTCGCAAGATATTTTTATATAAATTTCTAAAGACATTGGCATTCAGTCAAAAGATTTATATACTGTAAAAATCATTATTATCTAATCCGCATTACCAAGAAATTGCCACCATGGACTCAAACGATATCGATTCGGGAGGGAGTAGCATAAAGGGAAGGCCAAAGAAGAACCAGGAACTACTTATCGGCAGAGCAGGGCGGATAGCAATCGAGCAGGAAGATCGGGCAAGGGATTCTCTTAGATGGCAGCGCAGAAAGCAAACCATCGAAAAATTCAGGGGGACTTAACAAGCAGCAAAAATCAAATTCAACTAAAACGAGAAGATAAACGACTCAGAGCTATGAAACATGAAACCGAGGGTAGGTCCGAGTCGTTTATTACCTTGAAGAATATCTCTAATGGTATTTAAACATTGCCTGTATTTTATGCATGTTATCAAAAGTTTTCATGATGCTCCCTACCGGAAAGGGAGCCAGCGACTCAGGCAAAGAAGGGATTTGCCGAGGGGATGCAACCTGAGTCGTGGTGTGGTAGCTTTACTACCTGATATTAATAATAACAGAGTATTCGTAATAGTATTTAAATCTTGCTACAGGGAATTTAATTTATACAAGCAGTTCTATCAGGGCTTATCGGTCTAAGAGGGGATAAATTGGCTGAGAAGGAAATGAGAAACTTTGCCCTGCGGGACAAGGATGGCAACGAGATAGGAGTCTTCACTGGAAAAGCACCAAGACAAGCCGCCCTGAAGGCTGCCAACAGAGGTCACACAGACATCCGACTTCGGGAGAGGGGCACAAAAAAGGTACATGTATTCACAGGCGAGCGTGTGGAGGTAGACAAACCCAAGGGCGCACCAACATGGATGCCGGATAAGATCTGGAAACCCAAGGTCAAGAAAGTAGGCATCGAGAATCTGGAAACACTCGAACCACCTGTGGAAAAGGTAGTCGTGGTCAAGCGTAGAA
>JBAQXX010000135.1:0-10354 GCA_049299735.1 Methanothrix sp.
TCTTTAGCAAATATTTTATATAGTAATGAAGCACTGCTATATTATTATGAACGACGCGAGAGTCTCCCTGCATGATAATCGGTATTATGCCAGGGCTACCTATGCCTCCGAGGCAGTCGTACAGCTCATGAACCGCGAGGGATTCGCGTCAGAGGATGTCCGCAGAATGTTTCAGGATCGATCGGGTTTCATATGGCGAAGCCATCGATCTGAGCGGGGCCCTTCGGACGAGGAAAACAAATTCGTAGGTGCCGTCCTGGATAAACTGGCCAGGCGAGGAGATCCGGCTCCTTGCAGCCTTAGAGTGGAGAGCTATGTTCTGAAAAAGGCCCAGGATGCCGGGCTGCTGCTCTTTGAGAAGTCGGTTGACAATGGCCTGATCAAATTCTCCTGCCGTCCCCTGTTAAAAGACCTGGAATTGATGCTGAGGATATGCTTTCTGCCGGAGCTGCTGGTCGAGGATGGAGAAGTTGACCTGCTCTTAAGCCGCTACGAGGGCCATCTACAAGGATCGATGCTGAGGAAACGGTTCTTTGAGAAGCTTTTGACCCTTCTGCCTGACAGACGTCTGGCCTTCTACGTCGTCCCAGGAATAATGGCTGAGCCTTTCCAGACACGAACTGCAAATTCTCCGGAAAACGTGGATTTTGTTGTCCATATTCCCAATGTCGAGGGAAAGGCTCCACTGAAAATGGCCATAGTTCTGGGAGAAAACCCCTGCCTTTCCGAGCTGGAGGCGGAGGGATGGACTGCCAAAAGATTTGACCAGATGAAACCGCAACACTGGGACAGCGAGATGAGAAGACTGGCCGACCAGATCTCCTATGCCCTGCCAAAAAGCATACTGGAGGCGGCCAGACAATTAAGAGAGCTTCCCGCACAAAAGAAACAGGCCATCTTAGAGCTCAAAGCCCTCCCTCTAGCTGAAGCTCAGTTGACCTGTATCATGGCTGATTTGATCAGCCGGGGCGAGAGTGGCGAGATAAGGATAGGCAATCCCCAGAATCTGGATCTTGCTGTGCCATTGCAATCCGTTCGCGAGATGATCGACGCGCTGTCTTCCCTCTATGGCATCAGCTGCTCTATTCAGATCATCCAGGCAGATGATCGTCAGTTCCCAGATATCGAATACTACTCGTCCCTTGCTGCATACGCATTTTCCTGTGAATGCATGGCATCCATCTCAGGTCACCATGCAATTTCAGCCTCGGCCCGGCCCAGCGCCAGCTCCGATTCATCGGCACGAGATGGTCTGAAATTCATATTTAACAATTTATTGAGGTTCCAGGATTTTCGGGAGGGCCAGGCGGAGCTGATTGAACAGATGCTCTCTTTGCAGGGATCGATAGGCCTATTGAAGCCTGCCGGCGGCAAGAGCGTAGCCTGCGCCCTGGCCTCAATTCTTCAGATCGGCCTTGCCCTGGTAATAGTCCCCAGCCGGTACGCGGCATTGGACCAACAAATGAGCCTGGCCGCCAGGGGCATACACCGTTGCAGAGCCATTGTTGCAACAGATGAACCGATGCCACATCTCCAGGATAGGGGCTATGATCCTGCCCTAATCTTGTTGCCGGCAGATGAGGCATTGGATGGAGATTGCAGGGCAGAGATCTCTTCGCAGGCCATCAATTTCCTAATCCTGGACGAAGGGCATGGACTGAGCGAATGGAGCTGTGCATTTAAGCCTGGTTATTTGAATAAGGTCCGCTGGGCCAGGATCAATTGCGCCTCCAATCTCTGCATGGTTGCACTCAGTTCCAGCCGTTCTAATCTGGTGCTGCTTGATATCATGAATGAGCTTAACCTATACGATCCGGACTGTATTGTGCAAAGCCAGCCATTCGATTCCAGAAAACTCGATTTTCAGATCTTCAAGGTGCAGGCCGAAAATCAAAAGCATGTCCCGATCGCGGCCCTTCGGGCAGCCATGCGCCAGTACGGCGGAAAAAAGAGGGACGGAAAGGCAGCATGCGGCCTTGTTATTTGCTCTCCCGAGGATGATGAGCAATTCGATCTGGCTGGCTTTTCCCAGTCACTGGTATCCTACCTGAATGTGGCCGTTGGTGTCTGCTCCCTCAAGCCCCCTGGAAAATTTCTCAGACTGGGCGGATCGAAATTGACCTGGCAAAGAGCTTGCGACAAGGCCCTGTCGCAGTTTCGGAAGCATGAGCTTCCCATCCTGGTGTGCTGCGCGGACAGAGCCGAGGAGTTGAGCCTTGAGGATATCAGGTTCACCCTTCATGCCACTCTGCCGGCCTCCATTGACCAGTTCCACAGGCATATCTCTCGAGCGGGACAGGATGGCAAACCGTCAACCTGCATGCTATTCCTTTCTGATAAGACCCTTTCCGATGAGCCTTTGGGCCGGGAAATGATCACCCAAGAATTTCCGGGAAGGGTAAAGGAAAAGCGAATCTTCTGCCAGGTCCTTTTGAAGCTTCTCTCTTTAGCCCCAGGCAGCATTTCAGACAGAAAGCATTCTGCGATATCCGTCTCGTTTCTTTCCGACCGATCGTTTCAGATAAATGGCCAATCAATTGGCTCATTCTCATACAGAAAGAAGCTTCTGGAGAAGGCCCTTTACAGGCTTATGCTTCTTGGAGCCATTGAGAGCTATGAGCGAAGAGAGGACTCGTTTGATGTATGCATAGCCATCTGCGATGCCTCGAACATTTTCAGCAATTACAAAAATTATATAAATCGATTTGAGACGGAAAGCTCAGGCCGGATCTATCTTCCCAAAAAGGAGGAATCCAGCTTTAAGATGGCTGCTCTGCAATGTGGCTGCAAGCTGATTGACTACAGCTACTGCAAGATCAAGATAGAAAGAGAGGATGATCTGGCAAGAATGTACCGGATCATGCAGGCTGGACAGGCTTCGCCTAAAGAGTTTCCGCTGTCTCTGCATGAATTCATGCTTCTCTCGGAGATGGAGCAAATATTGGATCATGTTCCAAAGGAATGCCGCTGGCAAGTCCTTGAGGGGGTTGAGGGACGGGACAGACTTCTCGGGCTTCTGTTGGCCTGTCGAGCAAAGCTCAAGCTACAGCCTGATGATGCTGCTCTAAGAATAGTTGCCGGGTTTTGTGCCCTGGCTCTCGCCTTCCCGGACGATGAACGAGCACAAAACGATCTGGCAGAAGGGTTTGCTGGTCTGATGATCCGGAATGCTCCGGCCCATAGAGCAGATGCCGCCCGGCAGATTGTGAGGTATGCCCAGTCCATTATGCCATCTAATAGGGAATTGATTCTGGAGATCGTCTGGCAGGCAGATCCTTCTGCAGATATGGCGAGATTATGTTACGAAAAATCAGAATTTGCCAGCGAGATATGCTATTGCTCGTTATTTAGGTTGGTAGATGGAATGCTGCAATCATTCCAGGCGGTGGGGTGAATGTCTATGAATGAAGAGGAAAGGAAACTTGAGATTCTGAAGGCTGAGGCAGCCATACGGGAACTGGCTGGAAGAATGGCACAAGCCGGTGCCTGCACAAAGCAAGCGGACAGGGCAGCAGAGATGCTGGAGGCTGCTGCATCATCCTTGACGGAGCTGAATGGACAGTTCAGGGCACTGATGGTGGATGAGAAAAGGGCAATGGATGAGGAGCGCGAATCGTTAGTTCAGGCACATGAATCGCTTGACATCTGCGCTAAAGACCTCAAGGCATCTTTTGAGAGTCTGGAGAGGAAAGCAGAGTCAATCGAGACATCCTGGGAGGAGAGGATGAAGGAACTGCTCGACGTGAGACTTAAAGATCTGCCCCAGGATGTTATGACCGTCTCTGATAAGCTCTCCTTTTTGATAGATCAAAATGTTGCATCGGACAAAAGGATTCTGGCTTTGCATCTGAGCGTCGGAGAGCTGTCTCGTGAGTTTCAGGGATACAGGAACGACATGGCTGAAAGTTCGCTTGAGATTCAGGAGTTGAGATCTCATGCAATCGATTTCCAGGAGCGGATTTCTTCTCTGGAGCAGGCGCAGGCCGCTGGTCTATCCCATCGCCTGAAGTCTGCCCTAATCGGCGGAGGACTGGGGATGATATTCGTTTTCATGGCCATAAGGCTGGGATGATCCTCTCTGTTCCAGCCGCTGCCGCCTATCATGCTGTAATCTTGGGTGGCGATGCCTTCTTTTTTGTATCTTATTGATGTTAGATCAAGGTTCGTCCCTAATGCTCGAAGTGCATGAGCAGCTCAGTTTTCCCGTCTTTAGTTGAGAAGCTCATCTTATCTACGTACCTGCTCATGGTAAACGCAGAGAGAGCAAGCGCGCTTGCCTCTGCATCGTGCATGGAGTCGATGCAGGGCATAGCGGTGGGAATATCAAATGGCATGCCCTCGTAGACCGCCCGAACATCCAGGTTGAACTCATCGAACTGAACGCTCAAAGCGATCTTCTTTTCCAGAAGACCCAAGAAGGGAGATGCGTCCAGCAGTTCGTTCATAGCCGCGATGGCATTGAATATGACCTCTCGTCGTGCACCCCAGGTTCCGCCCTGCTTCTCCATGATCTGAAATATCTTATCAGACGTATCGACAGCAGGATCGATCTCAAATTCCATCTTCTGGCTGATGCCCATGCGGAAGAAGACGTTTAGCACCACGGCGCAGATCGTAGCCAGTGCCAGAGACGACGACAGCAGGGGCCGCAGCATCGGGTCAACACCTGCATAAAGTCCGGGTACGTTATCAAAAGAGAGCCCGAAGATAATGGAGAGACCCACCACGAAGGTCTTTCTGGAATCGATCATGCGGGACATGATGATCTGAATTCCTGCCATGATCATGAAGCAAACCGCGAAGACCAGAGAGGCGCCCATTACCGGCGTGGGCATGATCACGAAGATGGCGGCCAATTTGGGAAAGAAGGCCAGCAGCATGAGAATGCCGCCTGCCGCATAGCCGATGCGCCTGCTGGTCGCGCCGGTGGCGATGGACAGGCCGATATTGCTGGAAGATACCGACTGGCCCAAGGCCCCCAAAAGCCCGGAGGTTATGTTTCCTGCCGCGCAGGCCAGCATTCCGCGGCCTATGGACCGCATCTCGATTCTCCTCCAATCGGCGTCGTTGATCTTCTGACAGGTGGTGAGATCACCCATGGTCTTAAGCGCTGAGGAGAAGGCTGCCACAAGGAAGGGCACGAGCATGACAGCGCTAAACGAGACTCCGAATTTGCCCATCTCGGGAAGCTGGAAAAAGGCAGAGTCGATTATCAGTCTGGCCTTATCTATGGTCAAGATGCCTGTGGCAAAGGAGACTGCATAGCCCGCCACCATGCCGATTAAAAGAGAGTAGAGCCGCATCTTGCCCTTTCCCCAGACGTTGAATCCGGCCGTAACGGCCAGAGTGATCAACGCCACCAGAAAAGGCAGCGCTGCAACCCCCGGATGTGCACCATCCACCCCGAAGAACTTGGGAACGGCGATGGGTATAACCTCTACTCCCACCATGAGCACTACCGTTCCTGTCACCTCCGGCGGGAAGAACTTGCGCATCCGGCCCACCACCTGGGAGAACAAAGCCTCAAAGATGCCGGCTACGATCGTCATGCCAAAGATGAGAGCCAGGCCGCCCGCCTTTCCCGCCAAAAGCGATGCCGGCACGAAAGCCGGGCCATTTACCAGAGGGCAGAGGTAGCCGGAGCCGACCGGCCCTTTGTTAAAGGCCTGCAGAGCCGTGGAGAGGCCCGTGGCCAGCATAGCCATGCAGATGAGGTTTTGCGCATCCTCTGGAGAGCCTCCAATTTCAGTTACTATCACGACCGGAAAGATGAAGGCAATGGACAAGATGAAGATGTGCTGAAAACCCAGGAGCAGCGTAGTCGTAATAGGCGGTTCATCGTCAACGCCATAAATGAGATTGGTGGGTTTTCTTGGCATTTGGATTTCCGTACCATACTGGTCTTATTCAAATATAGTTTTATTGGTCTACGTGGTCTCATCCAGCTTATGCCTTTTGGTAGCGCTAGCTAGCTTCGCGGCAGATCCTCCAATCTGCTGTCGGATTGTCTCTCTACCTTGATCACCATGGCGGTTATGTCGTCTGACTGCTCCGCACCAGCAGAAAACCGTTTCAAATCACGCAAAATGCTATCAAGTATTCCCTGGGCAGAGAGCTCTGTTGCTGCGGCAAGGGAGGATCTGAGCCTATTCTCGCCGAAGAACTCCTCCTTGCCGTTCATGGCCTCCACAATGCCATCTGTGTACAAGAGCAAGATGTCAGCGGATTCGAGGACCAACTGCCGCTGCTCGTATTCCATGTCATCCATCATTCCCAGGGCAACTCCAGTCACATCCGTTCTCTCTATGCTGCTAGAAGCTGCCCGGAAGAGCAGAGGAGGATTGTGGCCGGCATTGGCGTAAACCAGGCTTCGATCCACCCGGTTCAGGCTGGCAAAAAACAGAGTAACGAACATACCCGACGTTGCAGAACCGGAATCGTCCACGATCATCTTGTTGGCACATCTGAGCCGCTCGGACGCTCTCCTCTGAGGAGCAGCGCACGCTCGCAAAATGATTCGAGAGAGGGCCATGAACAATGCTGCAGGAACACCTTTTCCGGACACGTCTGCGATCACACACTGCAGATTGTCGTCCTGCTCGATGAAGTCGTAAAAGTCTCCACCCACCTCCTTTGCAGGAATGGTAGTAGCTGCTATGTCGAATCCATCGAGATCGGGAATCTTCTCAGGAAGAAAACTCTTCTGGATATCAGCGGCTACCACCAGCTCGGCTTGCTTTTTTTGCAGCTCCAACTGGTAGCTGTCTCTTTCCTTCGTTGTCTCTCTCTCCCTGATGACATTGGATATAATGGAAGCGAATATGAGCATGCCTACTCCATTGGCCAGGACCATGGGTCCAATTGCCTGTGATACCGTGCCCCATGCAAGGTCAAAGGGCCGGGAGATGCCAAGCGTCAGCACCATATGTAATAGCTCGAAGAAAACGGCAAATATAGTGGAGAAGACAGCACTTGGAAACCTGCCTTTGCGAAGGTAGACGAGGCCGCCCAAAAGGCCTGCCAAAGTTACTATAATGCTGCAGGCAAGAGCTGTAAAGCCCCCTTGCGAGAAGCGAAAAGCTGCACCGATAAGTCCGCTGCCCAGTCCCACCACCGGCCCGCAGGAGAGCCCCGCCACAAGCGGACCCAGATCGCGGACGTTGATGATGCCCCCCAAAACATTAATGCCGATAACAGAGCCGTAAATTGAGACGATACCGAAGACGAGAATGAGGACCAACTGATTTTTCCATGTTGCTCGCCCGTCCATTATCTCTGTGAAGTATCTGCTGCGAGAGATCAAAAGAGCCGCAACTACGATAACGCTTACTGCCTGGAGCAATACCACGGAATAGTTGATGAGAGAATCTAACATGGGGATTATCGGCTTTGCGCTTGAAGGCTATTGATCGCCTCTCCTTGATTGGGATAGATGGAAAAGAATCTACTGGCTCCTGTTAAAAAGAAGACATCTTTTACAAAAGGCTGCAATGCCGCCAGCAACAGATCCCCATCTCTGTGTTTGAGCTTGTTCAGTGATGCCATGAGCACTCTCAGACCGGAGCTGCTGAGAAACTCCACCTTTTCCATGTTAATTATTAAAAATCGTTTGTTTTGATCGATCAATCCGATCAAAGCAGTTTCAAGGTCCTTGGAAGTCACAGCATCGATCTTGCCGGATACGAAGAGAACAGGAATATCTTCGATAAGACTATGGATTATCTCCATTTTGCTCATAGAACGTTCTTGGTCTCTAAACATATATTCCTTATGCGGGATATCTCTTCGCGATAGAATCCCTGGGGCGCTTGCAGCCTTGCAGCGGAAGGGCGATCGCTGCACTTTGCAGTGCCGCTTAATTGTGAGCTACACCAAAAAAGATAATACCATCGAGACTAAAACAAAAAGCGAGGCAAAGATAAAAACGTGATAACTTCGAATGATGCCATTTTCCGAAAAATATGATTCAGGAGGAATCTCATCGCTAAATGTTCCTTTGCAGGGGGTAATCGATTCGCATTGCCACCTGGACTTCAAGCAGTTCAACAAAGATCGCGAAGCAGTACTGGAGAGTGCCAGAAAATCCGGTGTGGTTCGCATGATCAACTCGGGTGTGGACTATTCCACCAATGCCAAGTCCCTGGAGCTGGCCAAGAAGTACGATTTCATCTCCGCCACCCTGGGGCTTTCTCCCAACACATTGCAGAGCATAAAAGAGCCGGAACTCGAAATGCTTTTTAAGCAAATAGAAGACAATGCCGGCCAGGCCGTGGGAATAGGCGAGGCGGGTCTGGACTACTATTACTGCAAAGATGCTCCAACCAGGGAGCGCCAGGCAAAGGTCTTTAGCAGAGTCATAGAGTTGGCCTTGTCCCTGGATTTGCCTTTGGTCATTCATTCCCGCGATGCCGAGCAGCCTGCTCTGGAAATGGTGAAGCATCTGGACAAGGTTGTGTTCCACTGCTACAGCGGCTCAATCGGAACTATGAAGGAGGCCATTGATCGGGGATTTTACATATCTTTCGCTACCAATGTCTGCAGATCCGGACATCATCAGATCCTGGCTAAAAATGTATCACTGGACCGGCTGCTGGTAGAGACCGACAGCCCCTTCCTTTCGCCCCGAAGAGGCAGAAATGAACCATCGTTTGTTACGGACTCTGTCCGGCTCATTGCCAGAATAAGAGGCATAGAGCCGCAAGAGATCGCCCGGATGACTGCGGATAATACCAAACGGATTTATAACATCTAATCCAAATCGATCAAGAAAGGGTCAACATGAATCGGATGCCAATACAGTTCGAGCATATCTTGAGTTACCTGGGCTCCAAGAAGGAGAAGGGGAGAAAGAAGATCGGACTGCTCGTAGATGGGCCGAATATGCTCAGAAAGGAGTTCCAGATGGATCTGGAGGAGATCCGGGACATCCTCAAGGATTATGGCGACATCAAGATGGGTAAGGTTTTCTTAAATCAGTACGCTTCGGAGAAGCTGGTCGAAGCGGTGGAAAATCAGGGCTTTGAGCCGGTGATCTGCACCAGCGACGTGGATGTGAGAATGGCCGTAGAGGGTGTGGATATGATCTATAATCCCGTCATCGACACCCTGGCACTCGTCACCCGCGATGCCGATTTAAAACCGGTGCTCATGAAAGCCATGGAGCACGGCAAGGAGACAATTATCTTCGGAGCGGAGCCCGGCTTCTCAGTGGCGCTGCGCAACTCCGCAGATTATGTCATAGTTCTAAGAAACGGCCAGTATGTACCGGAATGATCACTGCAAGCAGAATGCAAGAAGGATAGTACTATTGCAAGGGAGTTAAATTGAAACCATTTCAGGCCATGACAGATCGATGGGAGGACAATAGGCGCCGGAATGAATGGGGTGAGATGCAAATTCCAGTCAATGGCTGGAGGAGGCTCATACCTTCCGGGCTGCCCGTGACCTATTCGGGCCTTGTATTGTTAGCATGCATAGCGGTATTCTTCATCGGTATCATTTTTCCGTCTTTCGTATATAACTACCTGGCTTTAAATCCAGACTATGTAATGCAAAGGCCCTGGACGCTCATAACGCACATGTTCGTGCATGCAAACTTTAGCCACCTCTTCTGGAATATGCTCTTTCTCTTCTTCTTCGGCACAGAGCTGGAAAGGCGCGTGGGAGAGGATAAATTCCTGCAGATATTCATTTTCTCAGGGATAGTGGCGGCGCTGGGCCAGATGATGATATCCAGCGGCTCCATGGTCGGAGCGAGCGGAGCTCTATTCGGTGTGATGGGCTGTCTGGCCATAATTGCACCCGAGATTCGCATACTGCTCTTCTTCGTGATACCGATGAGCATTCGTAGTGCAGTCGTGCTGTTCGCCCTGATTGATTTCCTGACCTTGGGTTCGGCGGACAACATCGCCCATATGGCTCATATCGTGGGGCTATTGGTTGGATTGGCCTATGGGCAGGCGATGATGAGAACGTCGAGATATTAATCTGAACGGTTGTTCTATCGTCTAATTAATATTATTTTTTAAAATGTTCGCTCAGGGATGACAAAGCACCTAAATTTCACTGCAAAAAGTAAATACGCATAATTAATTGTTGAGCATAATACGGCAAAGAGTTGCGGCTTTATAGCTCAGTGCACGATTATATTAAATTAATATCCTCTGCAATGGGCCCTCTTGCATTTGGACCAATCTTTTTATACTTCAAGATACGTATTGAAAATGGGAATGTAGCAAGAAGGCGATGCAAAATAGTGATGTCGATAGCAAAGGGATCTGTCGGTACAATTGTTGGTGAGACCAATCCATTAGCATTTAAGTTCATTATAAACAAAGAGGTAGGTCGAGGCACT